>DATBDG010000197.1:0-26448 GCA_036270055.1 Chthoniobacterales bacterium | reverse complement strand
ATATTGGCTTAACTTTTCCGGGTACATGCGTCCCGTGATTTTGGGCCACCAGTAATGCAGGCCCGCCATGAATCCGAGCACCATGCCGCCGACCATGATGTAATGAAAATGTGCGACCACAAAATAGGTGTCAGTCACATGGACATCGACCGCGAGCGAGGCGAGAAAGAGACCGGTCAGACCACCGATTGTGAAAAGGCCGATGAATCCGAGCGCATAGAGCATGGGCGTTTGGAAACTGATCGACCCCTTATGCAAAGTGGCCGTCCAGTTGAACACTTTGATCCCGGATGGAATCGCCACGATGAAACTCAAGATCGAAAACACCATCCCGGCGTAGATGGATTGCGAGCTAACAAACATGTGATGTCCCCAGACGATGAATCCGAGAATCGCGATCGCCATGCTGGAACAGGCGACCCAGGCATAACCAAAAATCCCTTTCCGCGCGAAACAGGTGATTAACTCGCTGATCACTCCCATCCCTGGCAGGATCATGATGTAAACCGCGGGGTGCGAGTAAAACCAGAAGAGGTGCTGGAAGAGAATCGGGTCGCCGCCCAGTTTTGGGTCGAAAATTCCGACGCCCCAGAAACGTTCGACCGACATGAGCGCGAGCGTAATCGCCAGCACCGGCGTCGCCAGGACCATGATGAGGCTGGTGGCATAGAGCGACCAAATGAAAAGCGGAAGACGAAACCAGGTCAGGCCCGGCGCGCGCATTTTGTGGATGGTGACGATAAAGTTGAGGCCGGTCAGGATGGAAGAGAACCCGGCCACAAACACCCCGGCCGCCATCGAGATGACATGGGAGTTTGCGTAGGTCGTGCTGTAGGGCGTGTAAAAGGTCCACCCGGTGTCGACGCCGCCGTGAACGAGCGACCAAAGCGCGAGCGCGCCGCCGAGAATGAAGAGATACCAGCTCATGAGGTTGAGCTTGGGAAAGGCCACGTCTCGGGCTCCCACCATCATGGGAAGAACGAAGTTGCCCAGCACGGCCGGAATCGATGGAATGAGAAAGAACCAGACCATCAAGACGCCGTGGATGGTGAAGAGCTTGTTGTAAGTCTCGGACGTGACGAGGTCGCCCTGCGGTGTCAGGAGTTCGATCCGCATCATGGCCGCGGCCACGCTCGCGATGGTGAAGAAAACGATGATGGTCCAGAGATAGAGCAGACCGATGCGCTTGTGATCGGTCGTGAGCAACCACGACCGCACGCTATGGTCACGGCTCAGGTAATTGAGCGCCGCCATCCCCCCTGAAGTCCGAAAAACTCTCGCCGTCGCGCTCTCCATTTTAGTGTTTTCCCTCCGGCGCAACGCGTGCCCGGCACAACTCTCGACCGGGCCTCATTTCGCCTCCGGCGGCTGATCGCCGATTGATTTGAGATAAGCGATGATCTGCATGATCTCCGCCTCGCTGATGTGACCGGTAAAGCTCGGCATGACGTTGTCGTAACCGGCCGAGATCTGTTTCGCCGGCAGCAGGATCGAATCGCGAATGTACTGATCGTCCGCCGTCACCACTTCGCCGGAATTGAGCGGCACTTGTTTGCCATAGACGCCAGCCAGCGGCGGAGCGTGTACGACCGCGCTGCCTTCATGACAACCGCTACAACCTTTCTCGCGGAAAAGCCGCCGACCCACGGAGGCAAGCGACTGACCGACATCGCCCGTCGTTAGCCACCGCTCGTAATCCGCCGGCTCCATCACCTCGACCCGGCCGACCATCCGGGAATGGTTCGTCCCACAATATTCCGCACAAAAGAGGTGATACTCACCCAGTCGCGTCGGCCGAAACCATTCCGTCGTGTATTTTCCCGGCACGACATCCTGCTTCACGCGAAAGGCCGGAACGAAAAAGCTATGGATCACATCCTGCGACGTCATCGTGAGGGTGACCGCCCGACCAAGCGGGACGTGCAACTCGTTGATCTCCTTTTTTCCCTCCGCGTGTTGCAGTTTCCACATCCACTGTTTCGCCACCACCTGCACCTCGAGCGAGTCGCGCGGCGGTCGCTCGAGGTGGTAATAGACCACCGCACCCCAGGTAAAAAATCCAAGCGAGACGACTAACGGGAAAAGCGTCCAGCCGCTTTCGAGCAGGTTACTGCCGGACGACGGTTGCGAACGATCGACCCTTGCGCCGCGCCGGTAGCGAACGGAAAAATAAATAATCGGGAGAAAGACAACGACGCAGAAGAAAATCATCATCGCAGTCAGGCCGAAGTAGAGCCAGTCGACCTGTCCCGCGCCCGCGGAAGCTTCGGGTGGAAAAAGGTGAAAGCGACCCATCTCAGCCGGCCTCCGTCGGGGTTTGTGACTGTGGCGCACGCCGGCACATCCACGCGATCCATCCGGCGAGCAGGATCACCGTCCCGATACCAAGAACACGCAGCACCGTGAGCACGAGCGCGCCGTATTTGCCGGTGATCGGATTGTACTGGCAGCAGAGCAGAATCAATTGCTTGATGACCGAACCGCGCTCCCCTTTCGACGCCGCGATGATCGCGCTCCGAAGCTCTTTCGGATTGAAATTCACCCCGAAGAAATAACGGGAGATCCTGCCGTCCGGCGTGAGGACGATGAAGCCGCTGGGATGCGCGTACTCATTCGAGACGGGGTCGAGCTTGAAGCGAAATCCAGCCTCGTTTGCGAGCTGCGAGATCGACTCCTCGCTCCCGGTGAGAAAGTGCCAGCCGCCCGCCGCACCATCGCGTCCGTAACGCTTCAGGTATTGGCTTTTTTTGATCGCCGCGACCGCTGCCGTCTCGTGCGGATCGATGCTCAGGTTGATGACATTGAAGTCGCGCCCGACGTTAAAACGTAGCTCCTGCAACGCCTCGATCATGCCGTCGTTGATCAGGGTGCAGAGCATCGGGCAGTGGTAGTAACCGAGGACGAGGAGAGTCGGCTTGGAGTTGAAGAGATCGGCCAGGGCCACTCGCCGCCCGCTCGAATCCTGAAAGGTCAGGCCGCGCGAAATCGGCTGCCCGATGTGCTGGTCGTACGTGATCCGTTCCAGGTCGGCCTGCGACAGTGCCGCCGCGACCGGTGCGGCCGGGGCGAAGAAAGCCAGCGTCGACAGGCTAAGGAGGAGTGCCGGTGCTTTCATGGGGTTGCCTCCGGCGCCGGCGATGTAACAGATTCGTTTGGCTGGACATTCGTTTGCGGGCGCGACTGCATCAGTTGCAATCGCGTTTGGCCCGCTCCCACCTCCGGCAAGCCGCGTTCCAGAAGGAGCTTCATCGCTTCCGCGATCGGGATATGCGCCACTCCCGCCTGACGATCGACCCAGCCGTAGGTTTGCAATCTTGTTTCGGCGGCGAGTCGAGTCTGCCGCCATTCGTTTCCCGGTTGGGTGAGGAGCTGCGGCTGCGGAAATTTTGCCGTCGTCTCAATCATCCGAGTCCGCGGCGGTTCTTTCGCCACCCGTTCCCGATTGAAGGCATGCAGGATACCCCAGCAGAGCAAAAGACAGATGACGATGACGAGGAGGAGAAGCGCCGCGATCATCCCGAGGTTGATCACGTCCGCGTCCTTGCCTTCGTGGCCGCCGCGCCCTGCCTGGTGCCCTTGCGGATTCATACCTCTGCCGCGACCTCCGTTGCGATTGCAAACCGCGGATCATTCACCGGCAAAAGCGGTTTCCTTTCCAGATTGAAGATGAAAAAGAAAAACCAGACGCCGCCCACCCCGAAGAGAGCCGCGAAGTCGAGCCAGCTGACATGGATGCCCTCGGGATAAAAACTCGGCGTGATCATCCACCAGACGTCGACGACATGGGCCGTGAACATGACTCCGGCGATCGTGGCCAGGGCTTGTCGTGTTTTCTTCATTTGTCGGGAAAGCAGGAGGAAGAAAGGCCCGAAAAAATGAAAGAGGACGAGGAACGCAACGACCCAGCGCCAGCCACCCGCGATCCGGTGCAGGTACCACGAAATCTCGTGCGGCAAATCGCCGGACCAGATGATGAGCAACTGTGAAAAGGCCATGTAAGCCCAGAGCATGGTAAAGGCGAGCAGGAGGCTGCCAAGATGGTGAAAGTTCTCTTTTCCGATGATCTCCGAAAGCGAACTGCGCGGTCCGAGCCAGGCCAAAAGAAGGATGACGAAGGCCAGCCCGCTTAACATTTGCCCGATGCAGATCAGGATTGGGAACATGGTCGAGAACCAGTCCGGCTCGAGCGACATCACCCAATCGACGAACGTTACGGTGATCGTTAGGGGATAAATCACCAGACCCGGCCCGCTCAATTTCCGCAGCCGCTTCATGGGCGCGAGATCGCGCGTCAGGTCTTGTTCGCGCGACCATTTGTTGAGGAGATGGGCCAGCCCGATCCAGATGGCGAAAAATACGATCGCCTTCACAATGAACCAGGGCGCGCTCAGGTAAGGATGCTTGTGCCGCAGGACGTGATCGGCCGCGACCTGCGCCGGCCTGTCCCATGGATAGAGTTGGGGGAGACCGAAAAAGAGCGGGATGAAAAGCAGCCCAACGAGCGGAAGGGTATTGGCCGCCGCCTCGAACATGCGCCGGACCGGCCAGCCCCATTTTCCGCCGGTCAGATAATGGATCATGAGGAAAGCCAGGGAGCCGAGTGCCACCCCGAGCCAGACAAGTTCGGCAAACAGATAGGAAATAAAGAACTGCCGCGGACTAACGAACCAACCCAAAACGCAAAGGAGCAAAGCGACGACTCCGACTCCCAGGGCCATCCAGTGGCGGCTTCCGATCAGAGCTTTGAGTTGCTCGCTCATCGGGCGCGCTCCAAGGCTTCTTGTTCCCGCGGCGGAAGGTCCGCCGGGCTCGCGTGCTGGCTCAATTGCAGGGCGCGAATGTAAGCCGCGATCGCCCAGCGATCGCCCGGCTCGACCCGCGCCGCATACGAGTACATGACGCCGTAGCCGTTCGTGATCACGTCGTAGAAATGTCCGATCGGCGCGTTTCGCAGCCGGTCGCTGTGGTAGGTCGGCGGCGCCGGAAAACCGCGCCGGACGATCTCGCCATTCCCCTCCCCGGTCGCCCCGTGGCAGACCGCGCAGTAGATCTGGTAACGCTCGCGCCCGCGCTGGAGCAACTCCGGCGTGAGTTGGATCGGTAATCGCGCGACCAAAAGACCATTCGTCAGGCCTGTGGAAAACACCTCGTTCTCGGGGGCGCCGTGGTATTGAACGGTGTGGGCCGGAATCGGCCGCGCCGATGTCCCGTTTTGGAAAAACTCCGTTTCCGAATATGGCTTCGTCCGCGGCTGGTTATACATGTCCTGCCGGCAGCCACAGAGAGCCAGGCCGACCACGGTCAGAGTGCAGATTATCCGCATCACTTTTGCACCTCGCTAACCGTCAACGGCTCGAGGCCTTCGAGAAACCGACGCGTCGCCGCGACTTCGAAAAGCGTATCCTCCGCCTCGATACAAAGAAAGAAACGATCCTGCGAAGCGCGCTCGAACTCTGGGAGATTGAACATCGGATGATACGGCTTCGGCAGACCGCTCAGACCTAACGAAAAGAAAAACGCGGTCAGCGAAGCGCCCAGAACCGTGAGCTCAAAGGTAATCGGAATAAACGACGGCCAACTGTGGAGCGGGCGCCCGCCGATGTTAATCGGATAGCTCACGACATTGGCGAACCACTCCATGAAATAGGCGCTGCAACCCCCAAGGATGCCGGCGCAGAGGACGAGAAGCGGAATCCGATTCGATTTCCCCAGCGCCTCCGCCAGGCCCTCGATCGGAAAAGGCGTGTAGCCATCCATTTTGCGATAGCCGCGGGCATACGCTTCCTCGGCCGCATGCACCAATTGCGTGTCGCTCTCAAACTCCGCCGCCAATCCGAACAGCTCGTTCCCGGTCATAGGGCGTTGGCCTTTTGCGGCTCCGCGACCAGCTCGCGCGATTCGGAAATCGAGATCATGGGAAAAAACCGCACGAACAAAAAGAGGAGCGTCAGGAAGAGCCCGACGCTGCCGAAAAGCGTCGCCCAATCCCAAATAGTTGGATAAAACATCCCCCAGGCGGAGGGCATGAAATCGCGGTGCAGGCTCGTAATCACGATCACGAACCGCTCGATCCACATCCCGACGTTGATGAAAAAGGCGACGATGAAAAGAGTGAGCGGATTGCGCCGGATGCGGGCCGACCAGAGCGCCTGCGGGACGAGGACATTGCAAAGCATGAGGCACCAGAAGACCCAGCCGTAAGGGCCAAAGGCGCGATTCATCATCATGTATTGCTCGAAAATGTCCCCGCTGTACCACGACATGAAGGCTTCGATGACATAGCCGTAGGAGACCATCATTCCGGTGACGAACATGACGTTCGCCATATTGTTGAGGTAACGCTCGGTGATGAGGTTCTCGAGGTGGTAGATCTTGCGCACCGGGATGACGATGTTGAGCACCATCGCGAATCCCGAATAGATCGCCCCCGCCACGAAATAGGGCGGAAAGATGGTCGAATGCCAGCCCGGCACCATCGCAACGGCGAAGTCGAAACTCACCACGCTGTGGACGGAGAGAACGAGCGGCGTAGCCAATCCGGCTAACAACAGATAGGCGATCTGGTGCCGTTGCCAGTGGGCGGCGGAATTGCGCCAGCCGAGCGCGAGCACGCCGTAACATTTCTTCTGCCAGACTTTTTGTGCGCGATCGCGCACCGTCGCCAGATCCGGCACCAGCCCGAGGTACCAAAACAGAACCGAGACGGTGAAATAAGTCCCGACGGCAAAGACATCCCAGACGAGCGGGCTACGAAACTGCGGCCAAAGTCCCATCGTGTCGGGATAGGGAAAGAGATAATAGAAGAGCCAGGGCCGGCCGAGGTGGAGAAGCGGCATTAGCCCGGCGCAGGCGACCGCGAAGAGAGTCATGGCTTCGGCGAAGCGATTGATCGCCGTTCGCCAGTGCTGGAACATGAGGAGGAGGATGGCGGAAATGAAAGTGCCGGCGTGACCGATACCGACCCACCAGACGAAGTTCACGATCGCGAAACCCCAGGCGACCGGGATGTTGATGCCCCAGATGCCGACCCCGCGGATAAAGAGCCAGGCGAGGGCGAGGAAGAAGATCATGAGCAAACCAAAGGCCGCGACAAAGCCAATCCACCACGGCGCGGGCTGGCGGTTGCGGAGGACGATCGAGCCGATCGTTTCGTTGACCGATTCGTAGGTTTGCCCGGGGGCGAGCAGATTCGACGGATAACCGAGCGGCGACATTCGCGTGTTCTTCTGCTCGTTAGGCGGAATGGTCGCTTTCATGACTTCAGATGCGGGTTGGGATTGCGCAGTTTGGCCCCGTAGCTGGTGCGTGGGCGCGTGTTCAGCTCCGCCAGCATGCCGTAATCGAGCGGAGAGGATTTGAGCCGCGAGACCCGGCTCTTCGGGTCGTGGATGTCGCCGAAAGTGATCGCTTCCGCCGGACAAACCTGGGCACAGGCCGGGATGATTTCGCCGTCGCGAATTTTTCGCTGCTCCAACTGGGCGGTGATTCGCGCGCTGTTGATCCGCTGCAGGCAATAAGTACACTTCTCCATCACCCCGCGACAGCGCACGGTCACATCGGGGTTCTTGACCAGCGTCTCGCCCCGCGAGAGAGCGCCGTTGTACTCGAGAAAATTGAAGCGCCGCACTTTATACGGGCAATTGTTCGAGCAATAACGGGTGCCGACGCAGCGGTTGTAGACCTGGAGGTTGAGCCCTTCGTCATCGTGCAAGGTCGCGGCGACGGGGCAGACCAGCTCGCAGGGAGCGTGCTCGCAATGCATGCACGGCACCGGCTGATGATGAAACTTCGGGTCGTCAGGCGAACCCGCGTAATAGGTGTCGACCCGGATCCAATGCATCTCGCGTCCGGCGATGACCTGGTCCTTGCCGACGATCGGAATGTTGTTTTCCGCCTGGCAGGCGATCGTGCAGGCGTTGCAGCCGATGCAGGTGTTGAGATCGACCACCATCCCCCAGGCGTAACCGGCGTTTTTGTATTCATCCGGATTGTAAAGCGTCTCCTCCTGCCTGGGCGCTTCCTCCATCTCGGGGGCAAAGCGCGGTTGCCGGATGAATTCGGCGAGCGTGCCGGCGCGATACATATCGCGGCCTTCGATCGTGAAATGATTCTGGGTGGTGGCGAAGTGGAGATGTCGATCGATTTTGCGAATCGTTAGGCCGACACCCTGCCAGAGTGCGTCAGAGGTGCGCAGGGTGTAGGCGTTGTAGCCCTTGTTCGTCCCCGTCTGGCCGGCCTGCATCCGGCCGTAACCGAGGTGGAGGGTGACGCTATGCTCGGCCTGGCCAGGAAGGATCCAGATCGGGGCCCCCAATTTTCTCCCACGAAAAGTCAGCTCGATATAGTCGCCGTTCGTCAGGTGCTCGCGGGCGGCGAGCTTTGGACTAACGAGCGCGGCGTTGTCCCAGGTGATTTTCGAAAATGGTTTTGGCAACTCCTGCAGCCAGCCGTTGTTAGCGTAGCGGCCGTCGAGCACGCTCGGGTCGGGCCGAAAGACGAGTTCGAGTTTTTCGGCGTTCGGAATTTCGAGTCGGCGTCCGCCGGCCGGGACGTGCGCTGCCGTTTGCTCCGGCGCCGGATTTCCGCCGACCCCGGGAGGAGCGACGCCCTTGCTCAGAATCGACTGCCACTGCACTTCGAAGTCCGCCTGGTTCTGCTGCCAGGTCGCGCGTACGATTTCGTAGGCGCTCCGAACCGGCAGACGCACCAAGGCGTCGAGGAGCTCGTGCGCGGAGACGCCGGCGTAGAGCGGCTCGATGAGCGGCTGGACGATCGTTACCGTGCCGTCAAAAGCCCGGGTATCGCTCCAGCTCTCGAGAAAATGGGTCGCGGGAATGAGCCACTGGCAGTGGGCCGATGTCTCGTTAGGCAGAAGGCTCTGGTGGACCGGCAGTCTCACCTTCGCGAGCGCCCCGGCGAAATCGAGGTCGACCGGCGCGTCGTAGACCGGATTGCCGCCGACGATAACGAGCAGCTCGACCGCCCCGCGCTTCATCTCGGCGACGAGCTCGCGCAGCGATTGCAATTGGTTGACCGGATTCGCCTCGACCGCGGGCGCCTGGGTGACGGTTTGCCCGACGTTGCCTAACGACGCGTTGATTTGCGCGACCAGCGCCTGCACTTCCGGCGGCTGGCCCGGCCCGGCGATGACGATGCTCGCGCCGGGATTGGCGCGGAGATCATTCGCAACCGCCGCGACCCACTCGGTCGCGCGAGGCGGCACATCCGCGCTCTGCCCGCCCGTGCCCACGAGCCCGGCGAGGGCCGCCGCGACTGCGCTGATTTCGCGGACGGAAAGGGCGATCCGATGGTCGGCGTTCGAGCCCGTAATGCTCGGGGTAGGCTCGGCCGCGTAGAAGCGGCTCATGCTCGCCATCTCCGGTTTTTCGACCCGCCGGCGCCGGGCAAAGTCGTGCGTGTGCCGCAGCGCGGCGGGATGGAAATAGAGAAAATCGGAGTCGAGCGCGACGATCACCTTTGCCTTGGAAAAATCGTAGAGCGTTTCCCCTCCGAAGACGCCGCCGGCGCGGCTTTCGCGTTCTGCATCGCGAGTGAGAGGATCCCACTGGTGCCATTTCGCGCCGGGAAACCGGTCGCGGATCGCCTGCATCTGCGCGGCGATCGTGGGCGAAGTGATCGTGCGGGTGAGAATGCGCAGGCCGGCACCGCCGCTTTCCGTCTCGGCCGCCAAGGCGAGGTGCAGCCGGTCGAGAAACGCGCCCCAGGTGGAAATGGAATCGCCCTGCATGACCGCCTTGGCCCGATCAGGATCGTAAAGATCGAGCACGTCGGCCTGGGCCCAAACGGTCGTCGCGCCGAGGCTTGCCGGATGATCGGGGTTACCCTCGATTTTGGTCGGGCGGCCTTCGTGGCTCTCGACCACGATTCCCTGCCCGTAGCCGCAATAATCAGTCGCGGTCGCGAAATAGAGCGGGTTGCCGGGGACGACTTCCGGCGGGTGCTGGACGTAGGGAACGATCTTCTCGATCGGCTGTTTCGTGCAGGCGCCGAGGCCGGCGAGCGCGACCGAGGCACCCATGAGGCGAAGGAAATCCCGCCGCGCCATTTCGTTCGTCCACTCCGAGGCGCGGCGCGGGAATTCCCGATGAAGACGCTCCTCGAAATCCGCCGTCGCCGCCAGCTCCTCCAGGCTGCGCCAGAATTTGGGCCCAACCTCGTTAGGCCGGGATGGATCAGGTGGCGCGGCGCTCATCGGTGGCAGACGGAGCAATTCGTTAGGCGACCAGTCGTGTCGATTTGGTATTCGCGCAGAAGCCGCGCGGCCTGCCGCGCCTGATCGGGCGGTGGCTGCCAGTGAAGGTCGTAAATCTGGTCGCGCGGGCGGAGGTTTTTTCCCGGGTCGCGATGGCAATCGAGACACCACTTCATGTAGAGAGTCTCGGCTCGCCAAGTGAGCGGCATCTGGTCAACCGTGCCATGGCAGGTGGAACATCCGACCCCTTTGTTGACGTGGATGCTGTGGTTGAAAAAGACGAAGTCGGGCACATCGTTCACCCGGTTCCAGCGGAGCGGCTGACCGGTCCTGAGACTCTGGCGAACTGGAGCGAGGATGGGCGCTTCATTCCAAAGCTGGGAATGACAGGTCATGCAAACGTGCGTGCTCGGAACTCCGGCAAAGGAGGATTTTTCGACTGAGGTATGGCAGTAGCGGCAGTCGATCCCGTCGTCCCCAACGTGATGTTTGTGACTGAACTGCACCGGCTGCTCCAGCGGGATGTCGACATAGGTGGTGTAGGGCGACCAGAAAACCGCGTAGGTAATCCCCCCGAGCGCAAAAAGGAACACCGGCACCGAGAGGATCAGAACCTTCGAATGGACGTTGGCGCTGCGAGCGAAGATTTGGGCCATGCCGGGTCGCTTCTCCCCTACTCCGCTCGCACCCAGCATTCGGCCTCCGCCAGGTCGGCGAGATCAAAATAACGCACCCGCTCTGGCAGAAAGGTTCCCCCGATTTGCGCCAGCCACTTTTGCCAGCGCTTTTCGCCCACCATCGCGACGCGCTCGATCTCGCCGGCGTGCCTGACATCGAAGCAAAATTCGTCCCAAGCCGCCCCCGGCTCCCACCCATGGAAATCCTCCATCACGAAAAGCATGCGGAACGAGCCCGGTGCCTCGAGCAGACGCTGCCACGCCGGAATGAGCCTCTCGTAGTCGTGCTCGGTCAGCTTTTGGCTGACTCGCACCGTGACAAGGTTGTCTTCACTCCGCGTGAGTTGATGCATTGAAAAATAGCGGAACCGACTCGGGCTCCCCGTATTTTCTTCGCTTCCCGCGCGCCGTCAGGATGTCGCGAAATTCTTAGCGTTGCCGCTCCTTGCTCGCGGCGCCGGGCATACCGGCCAACACCTGGGCGGTGTTGACGAGGCCGACGTGGGTAAAGGCCTGGGGGAAATTACCCAGCTGGCGTTTGGCGTTCGGATCGTATTCTTCCGAGAGCAACCCGACGTCGTTGCGCAGGGCGAGCAGGCGCTCGAAAAGCGCGCGCGCCTCGTCTTTGCGGCCGGCGAGATGCAGGCAGTCGGCCAGCCAGAAGGAACAGGGAAGAAAGACCCCTTCGCCTCCCGGGAGGCCATCGATCTCACACTCGTTAGGCTTGTAGCGCCGGACGAGCCCCTCGTGCAACAGCTCGCGCTCGACGGCCGCGATCGTGTTCCGCACCCGCTCGTCTTCCGCCGGCAAAAATCCCACGAGCGGAATCATGAGCAGACTGGCGTCCATCGCTTCCGATCCGTAGGTCTGGGTGAACGCTTTCTTCCCGCCGTGATAGCCGCGCCGGCAGACTTCCCGGTGAATCTGGTCGCGCAGATGTTTCCAACGCTGGAGGTGATCATCCGCCGCGCACCCGAAATTCTCCACCAGCTTGACCGCCCGGTCGAAAGCCACCCAGGCCATCACTTTGGAGTGGGTAAATTGCTGCGGCTCCCCGCGCACTTCCCAGATCCCTTCGTCCGGCTCGGGCCACTTCGTTTCGAGAAACTTGAGGAGCGAAACCTGCATCCGCCAATCCGCCTCGCTCGTCTCGAGCCCCGCGCGCTGGGCGTGATACATGGCGTCGACCACTTCGCCATAAACGTCGAGCTGGAATTGCTTCGCGGCCGCGTTCCCTTCCCGCACGGGACGCGACCCCTCGTAGCCGCTGAGCCACGAGAGCTCGTGCTCGATCAGGCGGCGTTCGCCCTGCACGCCGTACATGATCTGCAATTGCGAGGCGCTCCCGGCGATGGCGCGCAGAAGCCATTCGCGCCACGCTTTGGCTTCTTCGACAAAACCGGCCCCGAGGAGTGAGAAAAGAGTGAAGGTGGCGTCGCGCAGCCAGCAGAAACGATAATCCCAGTTGCGCACCCCGCCGATTTCCTCCGGGAGCGAAGTCGTGGCGGCGGCGACGATTCCTCCCGTCGGCGCGTAGGTCAGCCCTTTGAGGGTGAGGAGAGAACGCATGACCGCATCACGCCACGGCCCTTCGTAGGTGCAGTGGCGCGACCAATCTTTCCAATAGTTTTCTGTCTCTTCGAGCGCCTGCTCGGCATCGACCTCGCGCGGCGGTGACTCGTGAGATGCAAACCAGGTGAGGACAAACGGCACCCGCTGGCCCTTCGCGACTTCAAATTCAGCTACCGTCTTCAGGTCCTGGCCATGGGTCTCGATTGGCGTGTGGAGAATAAGGGCGTTAGGGCCGGCGACCGCTTCGAGGCCGCCAAAACGTCTCCGCACCCAGGGGACGATCGACCCGTAGTCGAAACGGATCGTCAGCTCCATCCGGATCGTGACCTTGCCTTCGAGTCCTTCCACAATTCGGACGATGTCGGGATTGGTCCCGCGCGGCGGCATGAAATCGATGAAGCGGATGGCGCCGGCGGCACAATGGACGTCGGTCTCGAGAATCATGGTATCGCCGCGATAACGGCGTTCCCGCTTCTGGATTTCGCCCGCGGGGCTAAAGCTCCAGGAGCCGTTCTCCCTTTCCCCTAACAAGGCAGCGAAACAGGCGCCGGAATCGAAGCGCGGCAGACAAAGCCAGTCGACCCAACCGTCCCGTGAAATGAGCGCCCCACTCTGCGTGTCGCTGATGAAGGCGTAGTCCTCGATCCGGGCGGTCTCCGTCGGGGTGTTAGTTTCGCTCATGACGCGGCGGGTTGAGAATTTGAACGGTTGCGAGCGGGGACGCGTCCCAAATAGTAAGAGAGGGGTGCGCTGGAAGAATGATCGTTTCCCGCGCCTTCATCGGCCGGTTTGCCCCGGCATGATTTGTCAGGTGAGGAAGCCCGGCGGGCGTCTTTGGGCGGGGCGCCCGCCGAAACCTCAGCCATGGTGCGCGAGATTCGCGATTCCATCGCGGGTCAGGCGAAAGATCGTCCACTCCTCGTTAGGCCGAGCTCCCAGCTTGCGATAAAATTCGATCGCCGGCTCGTTCCAATCGAGCACCGCCCATTCCATCCGCCCGCACCCGCGTTCGGCCGCGATCTGCGCCAGGCGGACAAGTAAAGCCCGCCCGTAGCCTTTCCCTCGAACGACGGGCTTCACGAAAAGGTCCTCGAGATAAAGTCCGGGCCGTCCCATCCAGGTGGAGAAGTTGTGAAAAAACAGAGCGAAAGCGACCGGCTCGCCCGCTTCCTCACCGAGCAGAACTTCGGCCGCAGGACTCGGGCCGAAGAGCGCTTCCTCGAGATTGGCTTCCGTCGCGACGACTTCGTGAGGGGCGCGTTCGTACTCCGCCAGGTCGCGGATGAGCGAGAGGATCGTTGGGACATCCTCGACCGTCGCGACGCGAATCGCAAAGTCGGGCAGGTTCTCGTCCGGCACCTGTTACCACTCAGCCGGTCGGTCTCAAAGCGCAACCGGCCGCCAATCTCCGCGCGTCTCGCTAGAGTTTTTTCGCCAGCTTTTCCTGCAGGAACGTGAGCACAGCGGCTTCCTCCGAGCGGAGATCAGCTAACGAATCCTCGAGCGTCGCTTCGGTTCGCTGCTTCAGGCCCTGGATCAGGTTTCCGTCGAGATAACTTTCCAGGACAGCGGGATGCACATAACACTTGCGGCAAACCGCCGGCGTATTCCCAAGCACCTTCGCGACCGCGCTGATCGCGTCCTTGATGTTCTTCTTTGCCTGCGACTTGTTTTCAAAAGCTTCCTGATGCTGCAAGGCCAGCGCGGCCATGACCGTCCCGGCCCAGGTGCGAAAATCCTTCGCGGTAAAAGCCTCCCCCGTGATTTCGCGCAGGTATTCGTTCACGTCATCGGAGGTGACGGCGTGCCGCTCCCCCTCCTCGTCGAGATATTGGAAAACTTCCTGCCCGGGCAGGTCCTGCAACGTTTTGATGATGCGCGCGACCCGGCGATCCTCCGTATCGATCTCATGTTCCTTCCCGCTCTTGCCCCGGAAACGGAACCGGACTTTGGCGCCGCGCACCATGACGTGGCGGCTGCGCAGCGTCGTTAGGCCAAAGGATTTGTTTTCCTTCGCGTACTCCTCGTTCCCGATCCGGATGAAGGTTTTCTCGAGCAACTGCACGACCGTCGCAATGACCTTCTCGCGCGGCAGCCCGCGCCGCTTCAGGTCGCGGGCGAGCCGGCGCCGGATTTTCGGCAGGGTCTGACCGAAGACGACCATCTTCTCGTATTTATTCTCGTCGCGCTCTTCGCGCCAGCGTTCGTGATAGCGATACTGCTTGCGCCCGCGATCGTCGCGGCCGGTCGCCTGGAGGTGCCCGTTAGGCGAGGGGCAAATCCAGACATCCGTGTAGGCCGGAGGAATGGCGAGCCGATTCAGACGCAGGACGCGCTTTTCGTCCCGGATCTCTTTTCCTTCCGTGTCGAAGTAAACGAATTTCTTCCCGCGCCGCTTACGGGTGTAGCCCGGTTGGTCGTCGCTCACGTAGCGCAACCCGGCTTCCTCAGCCGCTTCCTCCGGATCGGTCACGATCTCGAGGTGGGCGATCTTTTTCTTTTCGGAGGAGAGCTTGCGCGTCGCTGTCGGCACGCTAGCAATACGCGTGATGAGCGGGAAAAGGTTGCCTCAGGATTGCGGATGAATCTGCTCGAGACAGAAAGATTGGTCCTCCGCCGGCTCACGACCGACGATGCCGATTTCATCCTTGAGCTGATGAACGAGCCCAGCTTTATCCGTTTCGTTGCCGACCGCGGCCTACGCACCACCGCCGACGCCGCCCAATTTCTGCGCGAGCGTCTTCTCCCCAGCTATGAGCAGTTTGGCTTCGGATTTTATCGGGTCGCGTTGAAGGAATCGGGCGAGCCGATCGGGATTTGCGGCTTGGTGAAGCGCGAGACTCTCGATCATGCGGACGTGGGCTTTTCCATCCTGGAGAGGTTTTGCGGGCAAGGATTTGCCTACGAAGCGGCGGCCGCCGTCATGCACTATGGACGCACCGAGCTCGGCCTCGCGACGATCATTGGGGTGACGGCGCCGGATAATCAGATTTCGCGGCGGCTGCTGGAGAAACTGGGGCTGAGGTACCAGCGCACGATTCATCTGCCGGGATACGGGCCGGAGAGTCTGCTCTTCGGCTAGGCGCGACCGCGCTTTTGCCGAAGCGCGTCATTTTTTTTGGGCATGAGTCCTCGCCAGACCTGCCGGAAACCATGGCATGGGCATTGCTATAATTCCCATAATTATCGCCATGAACCGTTTGCTCCTCTCCCGCTTCTCCAAAGGTTTCCTTGCCACGACCGTTTCTCTTCTCGTCCTCGCCGCCGCTTGCCAACCCGCTCAGGCCGTCGCCCAAGAACCCTCTGAACTCTTTGCCACGGCCGACGATGGCACCCCTCTGCACTGGACCGTCTACACCCCCGACGGGACCGGGCCATGGCCCGCGGTGCTCATCATTCATGGCGGCACTTTCAAGGGTGGCACCCCGACCAGCTCGCCCGAATCGGTCACCTGCGGTCGCGACCTCGCGGCGGCGGGCTACATCGCGTTTTCGGTCGAGTATCGGCTGGCGGCCCCGGGAAGGCTCGTGGGCCAGGTCTCGGACGGACATTTCCCCGACCAACCAAACGACATTCGGCTGGCGGTCCTGGCGGCGCGTTTCGATTCTCGCTGCAACGGCCAGGTCGGATCGGTCGGTGGTTCGGCGGGCGGCTATGAAACCGCTTTCATGGCTGGAACCGGGACGGCCGGGGTCGATCGGCTCGATGTTGGGATCAGTCTGTCGGGCGTCTACGATTGTTCCGACTTCAGTCCCGATCCGAATATAGGGATCTTCACAAAGAACGTGCTCAACTATCTAGACGTCACGATTTCAGAGACCGACGCGCTCCGCGCCGCTTCGCCCGTCTACCTCGTCGACAGCAACACCGTTCCGCTCTTTCTCGTCAACACAGAGGGCGATCCGATGCCGTTCAGCCAGCTCGGGGACATGACCGATGCGCTCGATGCGCTCGGCGTCACGAATTATCAGGCCCTCACGCTTCCCGGCGATCTGCACTCCTTCGGCTACTGGGGATTGGTGAAGGAACAGGCCCTCGCCTTTCTCGCGGCTGGCTTCGCCGGAGTGCCACCGCCGCCGCTTCCGACCCCGACTCCGTCGCCCACGTCGACACCGGAACCTTCCCCCGATGCCACGCCGACTCCGCCACCGGTGGTGGAACCGGCACCTTCCCAGATGCTGCTCAACGTCTCTACCCGGGTACGAGTGGACGATGGAGCCAGTGTCATGATCGGCGGCTTCATCATCACTGGCGACACGGCCAAAAAAGTGGTCTTGCGCGCGATCGGGCCCTCGCTCGCGAATGTGGGAGTGCCAAACGCGTTGAGCGATCCGGTGCTGGAGTTGTACGATTCGGCCGGGCGGCTGATCGCGCAGAATAACGATTGCTCGTCGCTCCCGCCGAGCCTCATTCCCGACGGATTCGAGCCGCCTAACGGCAAGGAGTCCCTCATCACCGCGACTCTGCCCGCTGGCGCCTACACCGCAGTCTTGCGCGGAGTCAACGGCGCTTCCGGCGTCGGCCTCTTTGAACTTTTCGATCTCGATCAGGCCAGCTCGCGCCTCAGCAACATCTCAACCCGTGGCGATGTCGGCCTCGGGAACGAGGTCATGATCGGCGGCTTCATCATCGGCGGCGACGAACCGACGAAAGTGATCGTCCGCGCGCTCGGTCCTTCGCTCGCGGCCAGCGGTATTTCGGATCCGCTGCCCAATCCCTCCCTCGAGCTCTACGACAGCAACGGCTCGCTTATTTTCGCGAACGATGATTGGCGCGCCAGCCAGGCGCAGGAGATCGCCGATTCCGGATTCCAACCTTCCGATGAGCGCGAAGCGGCGATGATCGCCACGCTCGCCCCGGGAAGTTATACCGCCATCCTGCACGATGCCGCTGCGGAAAGCGGGATTGCGCTGATTGAGGTCTACAATCTCGAAGACTAAGGCTCGCGTCAGAATCGTAATTGCGGCGCTACCTACGAGCCGTAGGTCTTGGTAAACTTCTTCTTCGACTCTGCCTCGCTCGGAGCGGGCGTCTCGGCCGAAGCTGGCGCAGTCTCCGGCGTCGCCGCCGGCTGCGGAGCAGATTCTTCGGGCGGGGCGGATGATGAGGGCGCGCCGCCAGCGGCCTTCGCGCCCTGCGACGCCTCGACGAAGGTCATCTGCAAACTCGAAAGCGCATTGCGCAGGACGGTCGACTCATCTTTGCTCAGATTGCCGCGCGTTTTTTCCTGAATCATCGCCAGTTGGTCGATGAACATGCGCGCGACCTCCAGGTTCACTTCGGGCTGGCCGGTTTGGGGATTGGGAATCTGGCCGAGGAAAAGGGCGGCATTCTGCGCCTGCATCATGACGAACTCAATGAAACGCTGGGTCAATTCGCCGGACTGATTGGTGGTTTGAACTTCGGCCATAGGATTGGTGTGGTTGCGGTGGTTGCGATTGCGTGATGACTACAATTTACCCAGCGGGCGGACGGTGGCGAGGACATAGGGCTGCTGAAAATATTTCGCCGCCACTCGCTGGATATCGGCGGCCGTAATCGATTCGATCTCCTGCTCGAGGCGCTCGTGATGGTCGAAACCGAGTCCATAAAGCTCGTCAAGCGCCGCCATGTAGCCAAAGGATTCGTTGCTCTGATTGGCGATCCGCTGCTGGCCGATGAGCTTCTTTTTCGCCCGCGCCAGCTCCTCCGTCGTTAGGCCGGTGCTCGCCAGCCGGCCGATCTCATCGAGCAACGCCGACTTCACCATCTCGAGCTTGGCCGGGTCGGTTCCGAGATAAAAGGCGAACAATCCCGGCACCAGCCCCTGCATCTGACTGGCCCCAACGTAATAGGCGAGGCCCATCTCTTCGCGGATGCGAACAAAAAAACGCGAACCGAGATCGCTGCTCGCCTCATCGATCAATTCCAGCGCGTAACGATCCGCGCTGAACATGTCGGCGCCGCGATAGCCGACCATCAGGACTCCTTGCGCCTTCTCCTTAATCTCCTCGACCGCGATCGTCTCCTTGAGCCGCGGTGAGGGGGTTGCGCTGGTCAGGGCCAGTTCCCCCGGCTCCATCGTGCCGAGCATTTGCTCGAAAGAGCGTTTCACGTCGAGCGCCTGCACGTTGCCAAAGATGGAAATGACGCAGTTCCGCGCGACGACATGGCGACCCCGAAACGCGAGCAAATCTCTTTGCGCCAGCCGGCTGACCGCCGCGGGGGCTCCCTTCGTGCGCAAGCCGTAGGGATGCCGGGCAAAGAGCGCCCGGCGCAGAATGTTCCGCGCCACCGCCGTGAGCTGCTCGTCTTCGTCGCGGATGGCCGCCAACTGCACCTCTTTTTCCCGGGCGACCGCCTTTTCCGGCATGGTGGCATTGAGTAGAATATCGCAGAGCAACTCCGCCCCGAGCTGGAGATCGGGCTGGGTCACGTCGAGCGAAATACTGAAGCTATTATTGCCGGCGTCGCTCCCGAGACTGCCGCCGACCGCCTCGATGGTGTCGGCGATCTGCTCGGCGGTGCGCGTTTTCGTGCCCTTTAGCAGCACCTTGGACATGAGCCGGGTGAGGCCATTCGTTTCCGGCGTCTCGGCCAGCAGACCGCCACGGAAAACCGCCACCATCGAAACCAGCGGGAGCCGGGGATCTTCCCTAACGAGAAGGCGCAGACCGTTGGCGAGCTCGAATTTTTCCACCTTGCCGGCCGAAACCGCGACCGCTTCGGTGGTCTTCGCGGCCAGGGTCCCGCGCGGATTGAGCGAGACAACGCTGAGATTATCTTCGACCAGATATTTTGCCGCGACCCGCTGGATGTCGGCGAGCGAGACCCGCTGCATCGCATCGAGATAGTCGCGGGTGAAATTCAGGTTGCGGGTCACAAACCAGTTCGAGCCCAGATCGGAAGCCTGGCCGCGCATGGTGGTGAGCGAGCCTAACGAATGGCCGAGCGAAATTTTCTTCGCCTTCGCCAGTTCTTCCGCCGTCACTCCGGCCGCTTGCACCTCGGCTATAATTTCCAAAATCAGCCGCTCGGTCTCGACCCGATGCTGCGGCTCGAGGGTCGCATCGATCCCAAGAATTCCAGGATCGCCCGGGGTGTAGGAAAAGGCGGAAATTCCGAAGACCAGTCCGGCCTCTTCCCGCACCCGACGATAAAGACGCGAGCTGCGGCCGTCGCCGAGAATCGTCGAAAGCAGATCGAGCGGCGGCACATCGGGATGAGTGATCTTGGGCACATGCCAGGCGAGAGCGAGCCGGGTCAGCTCAGTCGGAAACTCTTCGTTCACCTCACGCCGGCCCTGTTGCGGCGGTTCCTGCGGGATGTAGCGCGGTTCGAGAGAGCGCGCCGGGTAGGCGGCGAAAAATTTCGCGAGCTGATCGTAGAGCTGGCCGGCATCGACGTCGCCTACCACCACGAAGGTGATATTGTTAGGCACGTAACGGCTCCGGTAATATTCCAGCACGTCCTGCTGCGTGAGCTGATCGAAAATTTGCAGCTCCCCAATCACCGGGAGACGATAGGGATGCCGCTGGTAGGCGGTCCGGAACATGAGCTGCCCGACCATCCGATCGGGGTCGTCGTAGCTCATGGCAAACTCGCGCCGGATGACTTCCTGTTCCTTGCCGTATTCCTCCACCGGCAGAGTCGAATTCATGATCGCGTCCGACAAAATATCGAGCGCGCTTGCCACCCCTTCCTTCGGCACGTCGATCCAGTAAACGGTGCGGTCAAAAGAAGTGTAGGCGTTGATGTAACCGCCCTCATCCTGCACGCTCTGCGCGATCGCATTCGTGGTGCGGGTTTTCGTTCCCTTGAAAAGCATGTGCTCGAGGATGTGGGAAAGCCCCGCGCCCAAATGCCGTCCTTCGTCGATGCTGCCGGTGCCGCACCAGGCCTGCACGCTCGCGACCGGCGCGCTCCGGTCGATCTGCACGATAATCGTGAGGCCGTTCGGCAAAGTCCATCTCTGCGCCGTGACAGGCGGAAAGGTGATGGTCGCGGAAGCGTCCGGCGGCGCGGGATTGAGTCGGTCGGTGGTCAGCATGGCAGAGAAAACGAACGCCGGGCCCGGGCCCGCCATTTCAGGAAAGCTTCGGCGCGGGCAGGGCTGGCGGGAACTTGGCCAGGGCCGCCGCCTTCGTCTCGGGCAGGAACGGTTTCACAAAAGCGTCGTGAAAAGTGTAGACCGACTTGAAATCGTCGAGTGAATCCTGCTCCGTTTTTCCGAAAATCCCGGCGCCGATGAGATTGAAAACCATCTGTCCGATATCCTCGCAGCGCCCGATTCCCCAATAGGAAAAAACCGTCAGCGCCATCGGACCGAACTCCTTCAGGGCATAAAGCCGCACGCCCTCGAGCAGCTCCGGACCGGCGACATGACGGACCGCGGCGCCCTTAGATTTCTTCTGCTGCTTGGTCGTATAGTCGAGCGCGTCGCGCAGAAAGACGTAGGCGTCGCGGTGGTAGCGACGGTCGGTCGCGACGATCGAATCGAGAGCTTCGGCAAATCCAATTTTCTGCATGGCAAAGGGGCTGCTCAGGAAGAGCGAGCGCTATGATAATCAGCAACCACGGTCGGAGCAAATAGTGTAAACTACTTATGCGGGCGCGCCGCCTCATCAATCTCCTCGGCGCCGGTCTGATGACGACGATCGCGCCGGCCGACGATCGCTCTTTCGACGCCCAAAAGACCGTTGGGAACGCGCTCCGGAAAAATCCCGCCTCTCCGGTGGCTCATCGCGCCTACGCGCAATTTGTCTCCGAAAACGGCAACCCGCGCGCCGCCATCATCCAATGGCGCTGGGCGCAGGAACTCGAACCGGACTCTGCCACCGCTAATGCCTCAGGCGGGCCCTACCTCCAAGTCGGCCGCGCGGCCGATTCCGCCGCGCAATTTTCCCGTGCCATCGGGCTGGCGGGCGATAACGCCGCTTACCATTATAACCGCGCGAACGTCGAATACATGCTGCGGCACGAGATGGCCGCGGCCTGGAAAATCGAGTCGTCGAAGCTGCTCCGGCGCGCCTTGGCCGATTTTCACGCGGCCAGCCGGCTCGCGCCTAACGACATCGAATATGCGCGCTCCTACGCCGAGACTTTCTACGGCGTGCCGAACCCGAACTGGGCGGAGGCGGAGGCCGCCTGGAAGCATGTCCTCGCCCTTTCATCGCAGGCCGATCTGGCCTATCTCAACCTCGCCCGCGTCAGCCTCAAACGTGGCGACGTGGACGAGGCGCGCCGCTGTTTTGAGAAAGTGAGGGACCTCCGGACCGAGCCGCTGAAGCGGAAGTTGCGCGAACAAGCGGACCGCCTCTGGCCGCCGACTTCACTCCATCTGCAGCTCGAGTGAATCGAGATAGACCGAGATCGGGTCGCGGCGCCGCAGTTCCTCTTCGTCCGCCGCCCCGGCCGCCTCCAGCATCGGCGTGAAAGCGCCGCTCATCGTCTTGGCCTGCGTGCCTTCATACCAGTTGAGGTAATCGTCGATTTCCCGCGCCTGGATTTCCACGGCTGCGCGATAGCTCGCCACCCGCGCGAGACGTTCCTTGATCCGGCGCGTTTTGCCGCGAGCCAGCAGATCGGCCAGCTCGTAATCCTCCTGCACGATCGAACGATAGGAGGGATGACTGCGAGCGCTGAGGAGGAGCAGCTTCCGGCCGACCGACTGGAGAGCGGCCCGATAACCGGGCAACCTGCGAAACGTTTCGTAGTCCCCTAACGAATAGACGCGCGCGGCGCCATCGGGCGCGTTGATCGTAAGGCTCAGAGCCCGGTCGAGCTGGGCCGCCATCTCTGGCGCGGTCAGGGTTTGGAAGCGATCGGCCGCGGAAAGCTGGGCCACGCTCAGGGTCCACCATTTGCCATGAGAACGGCCGAGCGTCTCGGGAAAATGGAGGCGCAGATCCGCCAGGGCGTCGTTAGGCGCGTCCGGCAGATCGTGGATGTATTGTCTGAGCTTGGCGCGGCCGCGGGGCGCGCCGAGGAGCATTTGCACGAGCGCCCGCGCATAGGCGTCGAAGAATTTTTGCGAAGGCACGTCAAGCTGCGCCCGTCGTTGCCGGACAATCTCAGCGAGAGGCGCGATTCGATTCGCGGCCACGACCGACTGGAGCAGTTCCGCGTCTTCATCGGAGCTGCGCCCGGCCTGCGACCCGAGAACACCGGCGACGAGCCAATCAGGCGGGGAGCCGTAAGGCGTGCCGGCGGCAATGTTACCGCGTTCGCGATACATCATCTCGATGAGGATGGCGCGCAGCAACTCCTCCTGCACGCGGCGCCCACGCATATCATGCGCGACGAGGAGATTGAGCTGGAGCTTGAGACCATATCCCAACTGGCTGAGCTCGAGGCCAGCGGCCGGCAGATCGGGCAGGTTGGCCTGCGGATAATCGAGGTTGACGATCAGCGGCGTTTTCCAATTGTCGCGCAGGTCGAGCAAGCGCAGGAGCCCAGCTTTGGTCTGCTCAGCCAGATCGCAGACCAATCCCCGCAGCCGAACATCGGCGCCGTAGACGAGGAACTGGCGCGAAGTGCTGGTACTGCGCGGTTTTCCGGCCGGGCGGGTGGTCGCGATCGTTAGGCAGAGAATCCCGCCGAGGGCGAGGAAAATTTTTCGCGCGGCGCGCATGAATGGAGGGAGCGGACGGTAGGCGATTTTGGTTTGCGAAAGAAGCGGAAAAACATTGACTGCTATGCTACATTGGGAGCAATCCAAAAGAGGAATACAACATGAAAATGACGAGAGCTCTGATCATGATATTGGCGGTGGGCAGCTTGCTGGCTTTGGCCATGCCCGCGCAGGCGCAGCGGCGCGGCAACCATGGGGGCGGCAATCACGGGAACTTCCATCATGGGCACTTCCACAATGGAAGCCGGGTGAACTTCTTCTTCGGCGGCTTTGGCTACCCGTTCTACTACGGCTACCCCTACTACGGATACTATCCATACTACTATGGTTATCCTTACGGCTACCCAGTCGGCGGCGCCTATTACAGCTACGATCCGCAAGGCGTCTATGAGGGCCGGATGGCGAACCCGCCCCGAAGAACGAACGATGGCGGCAAGGACTATTCCATGGCCGCGCGGGTCCAGCGGCAGTTGGCGGCAGCCGGTTATTACGAGGGCGAGATCGATGGCATTGTGGGCGAAGGCACGCGGCGCGCGATTCGCAACTACCAGCGGGCAAATAACCTGGCAGTTGACGGCCGGATCAACGACGATCTTCTGGGCGCGATGGGACTGGGATAGATTTTCGGTCCTGACCCGTCGCCAGACCGCGCCATTAGCCTAACGATTCGCGACGCACGCTACGCTTTTGTCATCCCGAGGCAGCGTAGGGCGGCGAGGTATCTCGCAGTCGCAGGTTCAGGGGTCCAAGCTGTCGGCGAACGTTGACCAACGCTTGTTGGAGATGCCTCTCCGTCCTTCGGCCGATCGGGATAAGATCTGAGCGAGAGCGGACATCCTGCGTGTCTGCCATCACGAGCATCTCCCTCAACAACCTCAACCGCTCATCAGGCCACGCGCCCGCAACAGTTTTTGTATTTCTTTCCGCTCCCGCACGGGCAGGGCTCGTTGCGACCGACCTTCGGCATTTCGCGGCGCACGGGCGCGAGTTCCAGTTTCACCTCCGCGCCATTCTCCTCCGCTTCGCCGTTGCCACTCATCGGAGCGCCGATGCGCTCGGGACGCCGGCCCGGGAGCGGGCCGTTCGCGGTCGGCGCGGTTGGCGCCTGCTCACGCATGAGAAATTGCGGAAGAGTGGAGAGAAAAGTCTCGAAGGCCTGCAGGTTTGAAGTGCTGCGAAAGAGATTGTGCAGCACTTCGTTTTTAATGCTCGCCATCAGGTCGACAAACATCTCATAGGCCTCGGTCTTGTATTCGATGAGCGGATCCTTCTGCGCGTAGCCGCGGAGGTAAACGCCTTCGCGCAGCGCGTCCATCGCGTAAAGATGCTCCTGCCAGAGACGATCGATCGCGTTCAGGATGATGTAACGCTCGAGGCTCTTGACCGCCGCCGGTTCTTCGTGACTCGACTTGCGCTCGTAGGCTTCCTTGATTTTTCCGATTAGGAACTGCGCGTTCTCTTCCGGGGTGCGGGTATCAAACTGCGCCTTCTCTTTCGTTAGGCCGAGCGGGAAGGTGGTGTTGATCCAATGGAGGAGCCCGGGGTGGTTTGGCTCCTCGCTCGGCACGCCGCTGCCAAGGTATTCCTGCACCTTCGCCGGGACCGCTTCGTCGATCACTTCGTAGACGAGTTTGTGCGGGTCCTCGGTGTCGATGACTTCGTTGCGGTAGGTGTAAACCACCTCGCGCTGGTTGTTCATCACGTCGTCGAAATCGAGAGTGCGTTTGCGCGCCAGATAATTGCGTTGCTCGACGCGTTTCTGGGCCGTTTCGACCGAGCGATTGAGCCAGCGATGCTCTAGTTCCTGGCCTTCCTCGAGACCGAAGCGCTCCATGATTTTCGTCATCCGATCGGCCGCGCCGAAGTTGCGCATCAGATCGTCCTCGAAGCTAACGTAGAAACGGGTGCCGCCCGGGTCGCCCTGGCGCGCGCAACGGCCGCGGAGCTGGCGATCGATCCGGCGCGATTCGTGGCGTTCGGTGCCAATGACGTAAAGACCGCCCTTTTCCGGAACGCCCGGGCCGAGCTTAATGTCGGTTCCGCGGCCCGCCATGTTGGTGGAAATCGTGACCGTGCCGGGCTGGCCGGCGCGCTGCACGATTTCGGCTTCCTGCCGGTGATACTTTGCGTTTAGGACGTTGTGCGGAATTTTTTCCCGCTTCAGCATTCGGCTGAGCAATTCGGACGCTTCCACGCTCACCGTCCCGACCAGGACCGGCTGCGAAACGGCGTGCCGTTCTTTGATCTCGTTGATGACCGCGTTGTATTTTTCGCGCCGCGTTTTGTAGATGCGATCGTTCGCGTCGGTGCGCGCGACCGGGCGATTCGTCGGGATGACGGCGACGTCCAGTTTGTAGATGTCGTGGAATTCGTTCGCCTCCGTCTCGGCAGTGCCGGTCATACCGGCCAGTTTGTGATAGAGACGGAAATAATTCTGGATCGTGATCGTGGCCAGGGTCTGGGTCTCGCGATCGATCTGCACCCCTTCCTTCGCTTCCACCGCCTGGTGCAATCCGTCGCTCCAACGGCGGCCCGGCATTTTGCGCCCGGTGTATTCGTCGACGATGACGACTTTGTTTTCCTCCACGACGTAGGCCACGTCCTTTTCGAAAAGGCAGTAGGCGCGCAGGAGCTGCGAGATGTTGTGAATCTGCTCGGCCTGCGTGTCGCATTGCTCCTGCCGCGCCGTCTTCATCCGATCCTTTTCCTCGTCGGAGAGGGTGCGATTGAGATCGATGTCAGTGAATTCGCTGATCAAATCCGGAAGGACGAACGAATTCGGATCGTCCGGGTTGAGGAACTCGCGCCCTTTCTCCGAGAGATCGGCCTCGTGCGATTTCTCGTCCATCGTGTAGAAGAGCTCTTCCTTGAGGGCGAAGAGTTCTTCCTTGCGCGTATCCTGATAAAAGGAGAGCTCGGCTTTGTCGATCGCCTTGCGTTTTTCCGGGTCCTCCATCATGCGGAGGAGCTGCTTGTTGCGGGGCTGGCCGAGCTTCACCTTGAACATGAGAACGCCGCCGGTTTCGCTGTCGCCCTTCTCAAATGCCTCCTTTGCTTCACTGGCGAGGCGATTGCAGAGCATATTTTGCTTCTTCACCAACTGATCGACCAGCGGCTTGAGCCGATCGTATTGATGAGTCGAGACCGTCGCTGGACCGCTGATGATGAGCGGAGTGCGCGCTTCATCGATCAGGATGGAATCGACTTCATCGACGATCGCGTAATGATAACCGCGCTGGACCTGTTGATCGCGCGTCGTGGCCATGCCGTTGTCGCGCAGGTAATCGAACCCGAACTCCGAATTCGTCCCGTAAGTGATGTCCATCGCGTATTGTTCGCGGCGGAGATCGGGGGGCTGATCGTGCTGAATGCAG
>DATBDG010000196.1:0-41567 GCA_036270055.1 Chthoniobacterales bacterium | reverse complement strand
AGGAATGTCCGGCCCGTGGCGCACCGCCAGCGTCATCTTTACAAGAAAACCGCTGGCGATAAAATTGTCTCCGACGTTCGTCGTCATGGGATCGTAACAATCGGCAGGAACGACGGCTGGGAAAAAATCCCAGCCGTCATCCTTCATCCGTTACCGCAGGCCACCGGCGATGCGCAACGTCTCGCCTGTAATGTAGGCTGCGTCGGGAGAGGCAAGAAAGACCGCCGCCGGCGCGATATCGTTCGGTTGGCCAATCCGGCCCAACGGCGTCTGGACCTCGACCTCCCGGCGGAATTCCCCTTCGTTCATCCCGGCGGACTTGACCCCTTCGGTTTCAATCATCCCCGGCAGGATCCCGTTGACCCGGATTTTGCGCGGAGCCAGTTCCTTCGCCAGGGTGCGCGTGATGGCGTCGACCGCCCCTTTGGTGGCCGTATAAACCGAGGTGTTCGGTGGAGTGAGCGAAGTCACAGCCGAGCTGATGTTGATGACGCTGCCGCCGGCGGGATGGAAATGTTTGACTGCTTCCTGGGTGACGAGGAGCAAGCCGAGAACGTTGATGTCAAAATGACGGTGGAATTGTTCCTCGGTAATTTCCTCGAGCGGCGCGAACGCATAAACGCCCGCGTTATTGACCAGAATGTTGATCTGGCCAAAAGCTTTGGTGGCGGCGGCGAAGAGCTGCGCGACTTCCGCCCGCTGCGACACGTTCGCCTGCACGGCGATGGCTTTGCCTCCTCGTTTCGCGATTTGATCGACGACGCGATCGGCGCCGGCCCTGGCTGAGGAATAATTCACCACCACGGAGGCGCCGGCCGCGGCCAGCGCTTGCGCGATCTCCGCGCCGATGCCTTTGGAAGCGCCGGTCACGACCGCGACCTGGCCCGTTAGTTTATTGGTCTCGTTCATAATTATGTATCGGTTGATACAGAACACATACGGTTGAAAAATCGGTCGTCAAACAATAATTTACCAATGAGTATGAAAGAAGCAGCCGCCCCCGCCGTGGGCCGTCCCCGCACCTTTGATCCGGAGATGGCGCTCGATCGCGCGCTCGAGGTGTTCTGGCAGAGAGGCTACGAAGGCACTTCGCTCTCCGACCTGACGGCAGCGATGGGCATTAATCGACCCAGTCTCTACGCCGCTTTCGGAAACAAGGAGCAGCTCTTCCGCAAAGTGCTCGATCGTTATGCCGAAGGGCCGACCGGTTATATGGTGCAGGCCCTCCAGGCACCCACAGCGCGGAAGGTGGCCGAAGGCGTTCTGCGCGGCGTGATCGATCAACTGACCGACCGGCGGACGCCGCGCGGGTGCCTCTTCGTCCAGAGCGCGCTGGCCTGCGCTGATACTGCCGAGTCGGTCCGGGCCGAACTGGTCTCGCGTCGGGCCGCGGCCGAGAAAGCCTTGCGCCGTCGATTTGAGCGCGCGAAGAAGGAAGGGGACCTCCCTCCCGATGCCAGTCCGGCGGATCTGGCCGGTTATCTTATGACCGTGGTGCACGGCCTGGCGGTGCGGGGTGCATCCGACGCGACACGGGCGCAATTGCTTCGAGTCATGGGGAGGGCCATGCAGGCCTGGCCGCGCGACCGGCGGGCTGCGACAAAACCGCACCAGGGTGGTCGTCGCTCAGCTGGTCGGCGAAGTTTCTCAGCATGAGATCTTCCTGCGCTTCTTTGTAGGCGACGGCGGCGCTCGAGGGGCCGGCGAGGTGGATGACTTCGAAGCGGCGGAAGCCGGCTTCGCGACACCATTGCTCAAAGTCGGCGCCGGAGAAATCGAAGGCTTCGCCGAATTCGATGAGCATGTTGAGGGACATGAGGAGGCCGAAGACGTTCTCGCGCCGGGCGTCGTCGATGAGGGCTTCGACGGCGATGAAGACGCCATTGGGCGGGAGCGCTTCGTAGGCGGCACGGATGAGCTGCATCTTTCGCTCCAGATTCCAATCGTGCAGGATCATCCCCATGGTGATGACATCGGCTTTCGGGAGCGGATCATTGAAGAAATCGCCCGCGGCGGTGCGCATGCGATCGCTCAACCCGGCGGCGGCGATGTGTTTTCGGGCCACCGGCTCGACGGCCGGCAGATCGAAGCTCACGCATTGAAGGTGCGGATGTTTCCTGGCCACTTCCACGCAGAGTAATCCGGTCGCGCCACCAACGTCGCAGAGAGTCTTGTAGGGCGAGAAATCGAACTTATTTGCCAGCGCTTCGAAATTGATGCGCGAGAGGCCGGTCATCCCGCCAAGAAAGTTTTCGAGCTTGGCCGGGTCGGCGTATAGCGCCTCGAAGATGCCCTGGCCGCCTTCCCTGGTTTCGTTTTGCGGCTTTCCGGTTCGGAGGGCTTCGGGTAAGTCATTCCAGAATTTGAAAAGGCGCGCGTTCAGCATTTCGAGAATGCCCCCGATGTAACGCGGGCTATTGCGGTCGAGATAGAGTTTGCCCGCGGGGGTATTGAAATATTTGCCGTCGGGGCCGTTCCCGTCGCGCTCGAGGAATCTCATCGCGACGAGGGCGTCGAGGAAGTCGGCGATCCCACGGGGATGAAGGCCAATCTCTTTTCCGATTTCGGCGCCGGCGAGGCGGCGGTCGGCGAGGGTGGTGAAGAGGCCGAGCTCGACTCCGCTGAGAAGGACCTTGGAATTCCAAAAGCCGAAGGCGGTTTGCAGGATCGCGTCTGGTGTTGCCTGCGGTGTCTTCATGGTGTCGTAGGTGTGGCTCGGAGCGGAGATATGAGGTGCGATCGATGGATCGGCGGGATTGCTCGTTCGTTAGTCGGCTGCGATTTCCTCAAACTCGCCCCGCTCCCGATTCTTGCGAACGCGGTCCCAGTGAAACCATTTGCCATTCATGGCGATGTAAACGCCGGCCGGCAGCACCTGGACGAAGGAAAGCGCGCTCCCGAGATTAAAGAGGCCGTCGGAGCTGCCGAAGGCCCACGGAATCATCGCCCCGGTGAGCACGATGGTTTTCCCGGGGACCTCGCACGCGACGGCGGCGGCGGTGTCGGTCATGGTATCGGTGCCATGGGTGATGACGATGCGATCTTCCGGCGCCTGAAGGCAATTTTGCACGACGAGCGCACGGTCGGCGTCGCTCATTTCGAGACTGTCGATCATCATGACGGTGCGGATGGTCACCGCCACGCGGGAACGGCCGTGGCGCAGCATCTCGGCGAGGTGGGTATCTTTGAAATAGAGCTGGCCGGTTCGCTCGTTGTATTCCTTATCAAAGGTGCCGCCGGTGACGAGGATTCGGATGGCCATGGATGTGAAGGGGTGATCGTTAGGCGGACTGGAGGCGAATGTCGATCTCGGAATCGAGGGTGCGATGGACCGGGCATTTCGCGGCCACAGCCATGAGCTTCGCGTCTTGTTCGGGAGTGATCGGACCGGTTAGTTGCACGGTGAGATCGATCCGGTCGAGCATCCCCGATTTGGTTTCGCATTCCACACAATCCTCGGCGTGAATCCGCGAATGCCGGAGCGAGACGCTCACCTCCTCGAGCGGGATTTGGTTGCGGCGGGCATACCAGCCGACGGTCATGGAGGTGCAGGCCCCGAGGGCGGCAAGCAGGTAATCGTAAGGATCGGGCGCGGCCTCGGTGCCGCCGACGCTCACCGGTTCGTCGACTTGAAACGTGTATTTCCCGGCGGTGGCTTCCTGGAGGAAACCGCTCGCCTTCCCGCGGACCCTCACGTGTTCGATGGGCGTACTGACGGGTGTGGCAGGGCCGGCTTTCGCGATGCTCATGTGGCCATCATATCGGCTTCCGCGGAACCCGGCGATGAGAAACCGCCGGGTTGAAGAGGGTCGGCTCGGGACCGGAATGGCGCCGCTACTTCGTCGGATCCTGCTTGCCTAACGACTCCCGAAAATCGCGGTCCCGATTCGGACCATGGTGGCTCCTTCCTCGATCGCGATCGCGTAATCGCCGCTCATCCCCATCGAGAGCTGCGGCAGTTGGAGGTTGAATTCCGTTTCCAAAGCATCGCGTAGTTCGCGCAGGGCAACGAAGAAACCGCGCGACGCTTCCGCCTCCGGGGCGAGCGGCGGGATGGTCATGAGGCCTTCGATCGTGAGCCGGCCTAACGACAAGAGAGCCTCCAGGTCGCGGCGCAACGCCTCCGGCGCGAAGCCATGCTTGCTCGCTTCGCCCGCCACGTTGACTTCCAGCAGCACGCGCGGCTGCATCCCGTCCTCGTCGGCCAGGCGCTGCATATTCTCCGCCAGAGCAAGCGAGTCGACACTGTGAAAGAGTTCAAAGAGCGGCAGGGCGTGCCGGATCTTGTTCTTCTGCAGGTGACCGATGAAATGCCAGCGCAGCCGCGAGGGCAGAAGCGGAATCTTGGCCCGCGCTTCCTGCACCCGGCTCTCGCCGAAGAGCGTCTGTCCCGCCTCGACCGCGGCCTGCACTTTCTCCGCCGGGTGCGTCTTGGTGACCGCGACCAGCTCGATCTCGTTAGGCGAGCGACCGCTCTTCGCGGCGGCCGCGGCGATTTCGCTCGCAACGCGTTCCAGATTGGCGGCGATCTCGTCCATCGCCGGAACTATTCATCTCCCGCCAGACCGGGCAAGGGCGAAGGAGCGCGGCTAGAAATTGTAAACTTCGAGAAGAGCGATTTCGGTACCGCCATCGAGCCCGCGCAGAATCGCGGTGTAAAAGCCGGGAGGCAGGGAGGTCAGGATGGCCGGCTCCCGATCGTTAGGTGGAGCGAGCGTCGTAGCCTCGAGCTCGGCTTGCTGCGTCGTCTTCCAATCGTCATTGGTCGCGAGCGGGCTCGGATTCGCCAGCGGCTCCTGGACGCCAAAGGGCGCGAGCGACGGACCGAGGCCGCGAAGCACGACCGTGGCTGGATCGGCGCCGGTAATGATGACCCCGCCAATCATGACCCAGTCGATTCCACCGACAAAGCCGCGGGTGCTGAGGTTTGCGAGTCGCGCACCCGATTGCTGCAGCTCGTAAACTTCGGTCAGCGCCACGCCCGAACTCTCCTCCCGGCCGGCGACCACCGCGGTGTAATTGCCGGGCATCAGGCTGGCCCAAATCGCGGCCTCGTGCGCGTCGTTAGGCGCAAGACCTGTCTCGGCGATGATTTGCTCCTGCACTTCTTTCCAGTTGTCGTTCGTCGCGATCTGCTCGCCGCTGCCGTCGTAGAGCTCGAGGGTGGGATCGGCGAGGGCGCCCGCCACGCCCAGACCGGTCAGCGAAGGACCGAGGGCTCGGATCAGGACGTTCTGCGGCGCATCGCCGCGGATGATGAAACCGCCGATCGAGACTTCTTCGCCCGTACCGATCGCGGCACGGGTCGAAATATTCGAGAGGCGCTCGTTCCCGGCGACGAAAACGGCGACCGCATCGTAGGCGATCGCGTGCACCCCGTCATCGGCGCTCAGTTCGAGAACATACGACCCGGTCTGAGGAAACGTCACCTCCGTTTCAACGCTTGCCGCGTTCGTGAAAACGGCTTCGCTAGGCCCGGAATAAGAGTTCCATTGCACCGTCGCGCCGGCGAGAGCATCCACCGTTCCGTGCAGGCTGACGGTGGTCCCGAGGTCGGCGAATTGATCTGGACCGGCATCGACCGTGGGCGCGCCCGGCGAGCGCGGTCCCTCCTCGGGCCCAGTCGTGGTGACGACTTCGAAGTTATCGACATCGATCGTCGCCAGATGATCGAACGCGCTCTCGGCGAAGCGATCGTCCGGGCAAATCGAAACGGAGAAGAAATGGCCGTTGTCAGCTACGATCGCGCCGTATTTCTTGAGCGCGCGCAGGACTGCCTTTTCCTCGGTCGTCCAGTCGTCTGGAATCACGAAGCTGGCCTTGAGCCGAAAGCGCTGGCCCATTGCCGGGTGGTTGGTCGAGGTCGCGGGAATCGTGGAGGCGTAATGGTTTGCCGGGTAGATGTACTCGCGCCGGGTTTGGGCGACGACGAGGCGGAGGGCGTGTTCGACCATGCCGCGCTCACATTCGTCATAGCGCACAAGAGCGGGGAACATCGGCAGACCGGCCGCGTCGCCCGAGGTCCAGCCGGCTGGCCGAACCGCGTTCGAATTCAAATCGAACTTCGCCCCATTCGATGCTTCCCAGCCGCTTGTCGTTAGGCAGGCGAGCCAGGTTTCCCAGATCGAGCCCACACCGGGCGCGACAATGATGGAGTGGCGATCGCCGCCGGTCTCTTCCACGTCGCGCTGCCATTCTTCAAGGGAGAGATCGCCGGTGCCTTTCGGCCAGCCTTCCACCGGCATGTTCGACGGGATCGGGTAGAGGCCGCTGGGAAAGTTTCCGCCGTCGAGATCCGATTCGTCTGGATAATTAAAAGAACGGAATCGTCAGGCGAGATTGGTCGTCCGGGACAGAACGTAATTCATTTCGTAAAACGCGTGCAGAGTCTGGCGAGTGAAGAGAAGATCGTTTTTTACCTGGGCGATCATGGCGGCGGAATTCGCGAGCAGCGGCCGGGCCGCAATATCTTCATTCGAGGGACTCGTCACCGGCATGATCTGCATCGCCGCGACAACCGCGTCGGCTTCCGGGGTGGTTGAAAAGAATGGGCGCGCTGACGAGCGGCGCCGGACCGAGGATTCGTCCCTCTTGATTGATGCGTTCGGCCGCGGCCTCGGCGAGGAACGCGCTGAAGCTGAGAAGGAGGAAAATGCGCGCCAATCCCATTCGGATTAGCGGGAGCAGCATTCGCGCCGATTTTCCATCCAACACGCCTCTGCGCGATCACGATCTCCGGGGGTCGCCGCCGGCGAAGCCGGTATTACTCGGTTGTGATGCTAACCAGCTCGTTTCGTTCTCCGGTTACCAGATCGACGGTAAGAACGTTCCCCACTCCCGGGGCATAATATTTGTTCTCGCGCGCGTCCGGCTCCAAGGGCGTGGTCTCGAGAGATTTGAGGCAGTGAATGAATGTTCCATACGGGATTGTGACCGAAGCATTCAGACTAATGGTCTGGGCAAAGTCCTCGGCGTTATTAAGAGAGAACTCCTGGCGATAGAAGTCTCCAACTGCCGGATGAGCTTTCATGATAATGCCCGGCTTGTCACTGTTCACGCCTGCCATGAAGCTTCCTTCGAGTGTGGCGAGCAATCCGTCCTCGAATTCGGCGGTGTTCTCCCCGAAATACCAGACGTTGCCCTCCTTATCCTGCGCAAACCAATCGAGGGTATCTTCAGTCAGGACCCCATCCGCATAGACGGAATCGTGAACTTCTACGCAGGTCACTCCATCGATGACTCGAGTGTTGTGGGTCACGGCGAAGACGTCTTTGTTGACCTGGTCGGGGGTGAGATAGGTAAAGGTCGTTCCGGGCGGGAGCGGGAAATACGGGTTGTCGATCGTGGTCACGAAGTTAGCTGGATCAATCACCGGGTCGTAAGGCGCGGGTCCCAGTTTTTCACAGGCCGCCTGTCTCACCTCAAAGCCGCCCTCGCAGGTATCGAGTGCGTCCTGGAGATCTGACGCCGCCTCCCGCTCGCAGCTTTGCCGTTCTCTCGAGCTGGTAATGTTGACGCATTTACCCAAAGCCGTTTTGTAATCGTTTTGCGCCGATGCGTTACACCCTGCCAGAGCAGCGATGGCCGTTTGCCGGCAGGCGTTAACGGATGCGGCGGTCGCGCCTTCAGCAACGGGTCCGGGCGTGAGACAAACCGCGACCGCGAGGAGACCAACCACAACCCACTGGGCTGATCGATTTCGATTCTTCTGACTAACAGTTTCAATCCATGCTTCGTGTTTCATAAGCTCGATCCTGGCAGGTTCTATATTACCGCAAGATTATCGGAAAAGATTATTTCACTTGCTCGGGGAGAAAATCGATATCTTCGCCTGCGGAGCCGCCGTCCGGGAGACAACCGGACGCCCCGGAGAGGGTGAAAACCAGGTCGGGGCATTGCAGGGTGGCCTGCAGTTCTAAGCCTAACGAAGCGCTGCAGGCGCGCGCCACGGCCAGGCCGAGCCCTGAATGTTCGCTCGAAGAGCGGGCGCGATCTTTTCGCCAGAAACGCTCGAAGAGATGGGGCAGATCATCTGGCGTAAGATCGCGATTGCGATTGGAAATGCGCAGGGTGTCGCTCGTGCCGTTGGGCGAAGCGGTGACGGTGATCGTCGTCCCGCGCTCGCTGTATTCCACAGCATTCGAGAGCAGGTTGCCGACAATCAAGCGCAGACCGGCGCGATCGGTGAACCAGCAGGTCTGCGGTGGAATGTCGATCTTGAGCTCGAGTTGTTTCCCCTGGGCTTTTGTGCGCCAGGGCTCCGCCGTCTCGCGCAGCAGTTCGGCGAGAGCGAGCGGCTCGGATTTTCGATTCGTCACGCCCGATTCGCAGCGAGCGAGAGCAAGCAGTCCAGTTGCGATCGCCTCCATCTGCAGGGCGATCGAGAGCGCTTCCTCGAGTGCGTTCTGAGCCGCCGCGTGGTCGTCCGGCCATTTCAGCGAGACCTCCGCGAGAGTTCGCAATTCGGCGATCGGGGTGCGCAGCTCGTGAGCAGCATCGGCGCTGAAACGGCGTTCGCGGGCGAAAGCAGCCTCGAGCCGGGCGAGGAGATTGTTCAGGTGTTGCGCGATCGGGAGCAATTCTTCCGGCAGATTCTTGACCGGGAAACGCACCTGCAGCGATTGCGCATCGATCGTTCCCGTCCGCTCCGCCAGTTTGGCGAGCGGACGCAGGCCTCGCCGGATTGCCACCTTAACGATCGCAATGGTCGTCGCACTCATCCCGAGCCCGCTCAGAAGCAAGACGACGCCCACCAGCCGCAGCCGCCCATCGAGCTCCTCGCGATGAAAGGCCGCGACCAGGATCGCTTCTTTCGTCAGCGGGGGCGAGCCCGGTGGCCGCGGAGTATCCTCGTCCTCGTTAGGCACGAATCGGGCGGCGGCCGCGCGGCCCCGCCGTCCATCGGGCAAAGTCAGGTTCCAGGTTACCGGAGCGATCAGGCTGCCGGATTTGCGGGGCAGGTCTGGCAGATCGAGCAGCGAGGGCGAGCGGTAAAGGGTGGCGCCGTCCGTTTCCCAAAGCTGAAAATAGTCGGGCCGGTTCGGGCGTTGAAAAGCGGGCAAAATTTCACCCGTGGAATCAAACTTCAGTCCGGCAGGGCTCTGCTCCGTCAGGCTGGAGAGACGATAAAGATCGGTCAGATGAGCCTGGTCGAACTCGGCGATCAACCCTTTTCTGAGCGCCAGCCAGGTGGCGAAGCTGCCCGCGATCCAGAGTCCGCAGATCGTGGTCGTTAGGCCGAGAATCAGTTGTTGCTGGATCGAGCGCATCTGACTAGGCCGCCACGAAATAGCCCACTCCGCGGCGGGTCTGGATGACGGAGCGAGCGCCGGGCGGCGTGATCTTTTTTCGCAGGATGCAGATGGCGGAATCAACCGCGTTGCTCATCAAGTCCGCCGCCTCGGGATAGATATGAGCTTCGATCTCGGTCCGGGAGACCACCTCGCCGCGGCGCAGAGCGAGATATTCGAGCAGGTTGAATTCGCGGGGGGTGAGATCGAGGGATCGGCCCCGGCGCTGCGCAACGCGCGCGGCGGTATCGATCTCGAGGTCGTGGAGAGCGATGCGGGGGTTCTTTTGCTGATAGGAGCGGCGGCAAAGTGCCTGGATGCGCGCGAGTAATTCTTCGAAGGCGAAAGGTTTCACTAAATAGTCGTCCGCTCCCGACTGGAGCCCGCTCACTCGATCCTCGACGGTGTCGCGCGCGGTCAGGATGAGAACGTGGACGCTGTTTTGCCCGGCGCGCAGTTTTCGCAAGAGGGTGAGGCCGTCGATCCGTGGCAGCATCAGATCGAGAATGACGACGTCGTAGGGGTTCGATTCTGCGAGCCAAAGACCTTCCTCGCCGTCGCCCGTGAGGTCGAGGGCATACCCGGCCTTGCGAAGCCCGCGGCCGAGAGCGCGTTGCAACCGGGGCGAATCCTCGATCAACAACAGGTGCATGGTACGGTGAGGCGAGAGGCGGGCAAAGGCCATGTTATGAAGGCTGAGGTCATCGGTCTATCGTTTTCCGCTCCATGCTGGCAACGGCTGGATTACGGCTGGATTACGGATTGGGGTGCGCGTTGCCGGTGGACAATCAGACCCGGGCTCGCGCAGAATGAGGAAACGATGGCCCCGTCGCCAATGCGCTTCTTTTTATTGTTAGGCATTTCCTTTGCCCTCTCGAGCAACAGCGGCGGATTGGATTACCAGCCGAAGATCGCACCGGCCAACTTCCAGCCCGGGGTCGATCACCGCTATTTTCCGCTTCGCCCCGGCACGAGGCGGCGTTACGCCGCGACCATTTTTGGCGAAAAGTTCGAGCGCGAAATCGTCGTCGCGCGGGCGACGAAAACAATCCTCGGCGTTCGCTGCACGGTGGTGCACGACCTCACCACTTCCAAAGGGAAGTTGGGCGAAGACACCTATGACTACTACGCGCAGGACAAGGAGGGAAACGTCTGGTACTTCGGGGAAGCCACGACCGAGATGCGTCCACTCGGCCCGAGCAGCGCCGGTTCGTGGGAGGCCGGGCTCAAAGGAGCGCTGCCCGGGATCGTCATGCCGGCGCAAGTGAAGCCGGGGCCGGCGTTTCGGCAGGATTACTTGGCTAACTGGGTGGAGGAAATGGGGCAGATCATGGCCCTCGGTGAAACCGTGCAGGTGCCCGCCGGCACTTTCCCCGATTGCATCCGGATACGGGAATGGTCGCTGCTCGAATCGGGCACGGAGACACGCTGGTATGCGCCCGGGATTGGCTTTGTCCGTTCGGAAATGTTGGGCGAGATCGTGCTCCTCGTCTCGGTCGGCCATGAGTAATTTCTGGCCTAACGAATGCAAGTCTGGCTGGCTTCTTCTTTTTTTCGTCATCCTGATTTTTCCGCTGCCGGCCGCCGCGCGGCTTCTCCGCACCGGTCCGACGCCCCTTGAGCAATGGAACCCGCTCGTGGCGCTGACCATCGGGTCGGGCGTCGAGTACGAACGGAGTCTCGACCAGTCGCAGCTCGAGTTTCCTTTCTTCGTCGAATACAACTTCACCCCAGAGCTGAAAGCCACGATCGAGCCGAGCGTCGTCCATCTCGACCCAGGCGAGCGCGGCGAATCGACCGCCACCGGCCTAGGCGATCTCGAGACCGAGCTCGACTACGAGTTTGTCCGCGAACGCCGCTATCGGCCGGCCTTCACAGCGGTTACGATTGTACGCTGGCCAACTGCGACTTCGTCGTCGTTAGGTGATCCGGGACGCGACTACTCGATCGGCCTGGTGGCGAGCAAGGATCTGGTGGTGGTCGATCTCGATTTGCGCCTGCTCTACACCTCTGTCGGCGATCCGCAGAGCGACGATTTACTAGAGCTTTCGCTGGCGGGAGAATGGCACCTTAATTACCTCTTCGATCTCGAGGCCGAAGTCGTACACTCCTTTGGCGGCGCAAGTCCCGGCGCCGAGCGCCGAATCGGGTCCGGCGGTCTGATTCGGGAAGCGCAGGCCGATGTGACCGAAGGGACCGTCGGTCTCGCCTGGCACGTCTCGAAGCGGCTCAAACTCGAACAGGGCGCAGTCTTTTCGAGCGACGGCACCTGGCGCCTCGTGCTCGCCTGGGAGTTCAGCTTTGGCGGCGATTAGAATGCGGATTGAAATTTTTTGCCGCCGCGCTAGACCGAAGGCATGCGACATTTTCTGGCCGTTCTGCTGATAGTGAGTTTCGGCAATCTGGCCATCGGCCGGAATGCCCAGGTAGCGAGCTGGTCGCGTGATGATCTGAATTTCTTTCTCCACGGCTCGATGGGCACGGAGATTTTTCCCGAGCCGGTCCTGCGCGCCTTGATCAAGACTTACCCAGAGCTTTTTCCGAGCGGGGACCTGAGTCATCTGGGGCTGATTCCTGACCAGGAGTTTGGCTGGCCAATTGGATTCAGTCGCAAGATGGCGGTGAGACATCTCGGCAATTTGCCTGCGGTCGGCATCAACTGCGCCTCCTGCCACGTCTCGCAGATCACTTCGACGATGAGCGACAAGCCGATTCGGATTCTCGGCACGACGAGCGATTTCGACGTCGAGGCTTTCTTCGGCTCGATCCTGGCTGCGACCTTCAAAACCTCCGATCCCGCGAAAATGAAAAAATTTCTCGCGCTTTATCTCGGCGCAAACCCGGCTGCTTACGATAATGCCTGGGACGAGCAGGAGAACAAAATCGTCGCGACGATGAAGGACGATCCGTTAGGCACAAAAGGAATTGCACCGGGCCAACTGCACACCATCCCGAGCGCGGACTTGCAGCCACCGTTCGATCGGAACACGGACCTCGCCTCGCGCGCGCAGGCGATGCTGCGACTTTTCCACAACATCCGCGCGGTGCTGCATGTGCCCGATCAGCCGCCGGAGAAATTGCCACCCGCCTCAGGACCCGGGCGCAATGATGCCTTCGGATTGCTTTCCGCCTCGCTTCTGAATTCGCCCCAGCCCTACGCGCCGATCAAGTTCGGGCTGGTCTGGAATGTCGAGAAGCGCCCCTGGGTGCACTGGGACGGCAACACCCGCTCGCCGATTGCGCGGAATCTCCTGGCGTCGTTAGGCCTGGGCGCTCCACTCTACGGGCATTGGGCCGATCTCAATTTCGCCGACGTCGAACGACAAACCGAGCTGACGGAAAAAATTCGTCCACCGCGCTATCCCTGGGCCATTGAGCAATCGCTCGCGAAGGGCGGCGCCAGGCTTTTTGCGACTCATTGCGCAAGCTGTCACACCGGGCCCGAGAACGATCAGCGCCTGCATTCCGTCGCGGAAGTCGGGACGGATCCCTTGCGCGCCAAACTTTTCAATCAAAAGCAGGCCGACGGCTTCAACCGTTTCCTGGCCGAGCTGGAGCTGAAAGGTTATGAGCCGCCGAAGCAGCCCGGGGTTCGGACGACGGGAAAATATTTCGCTGCGACTCTGAACGGAGTCTGGGCGCGCTCGCCTTATCTGCACAACGGCTCGGCTCGGACGATGGCTGAGTTGCTTGCTTCACCTGACGAGCGTGCCAAAACCTTTCATCGCGGCTCGCAGCGTTTCGACCCGACCGTGATGGGTTACACCGATGAGGGCGCCTACGTTTTTGACACGACCACGCCGGGTAATTCCAATTCGGGCCACGATTATGGGACCGCTCTTTCCCCTAACGAGAAGCGGGAGCTGATCGAATATCTGAAGACGCTCTGACCGCGTCCAGCTTCGTGGACGCGCGAAAGCGCGTCCCTCGGAGGGACATGCTTCCGCATGTCCTGACTGCACCTCGGTTCGCGGTGTGACATCAGCGTTCGAGTGAAACGCCTGGACTAAAATTTCCGAATCTCTGGGACGCCGAGAATCCGGATCTGCTCGGGCGGATTCTCCACCGCCCAAACCAGCGCGCGGACCATTTGACCGATCGTGATCAATCCGAGGCGTTGGGCGGATTCCCTAGTCGACGGAATGCGTTCCAAGACCCAATAGATGGGCAAAATCGCATACGGCCACCAGTGCCCGGGCCCGAGAACATACCATGGCCTAACGAACGTCGCCGACAGACCGCTTGCGCGCAGGAGTGCTTCACCTTGTTCGCGGACCGCGATGAAGGCTTTCATCGCGGGCGCCGGATGGGCGACGCTCAGGTAAACGAAATGCCGCACCCCGGCCTCCCGCGCCGCTTTCGTCGCCACCTGTACCGAGACCAAATCGATTTCCCGGAACTGTTTCGCTTTCGCCGGGCTCGGGTGCGGCGTCCCGATGAGATGAATGAAGGTGTCAGCCGGCGAGATTTCCTTCGTGTACGAATCCATCCGCAGCGGATCGCCGAAGACTCGTCCCGCCCTCGGCGGCAGTTTCGCCGAGGATTGCTGGCGGACGATCGCCTTCACTCGATGTCCGCGTTCGAGCAGCCGAAGGGTCAGACGCGAGCCGATGTAGCCAGTGCCGCCGGTAACGAAGATGCTGTTCGGCTGAGCCATTCCGCCGAATAGATCGCAAAGGCCGGCGTCGTTCAAGAACGCGCCAGTCGGCCCCGCCTAAGCCATCAGCTCCATCATCTGGCGCGCCAGCTTCGGACCGGTCCCGGCCTCCTCGTGCTTGAAATAAACGAACGCCTCCTCCCAGCTCGGTCTCTGTGCCCTAACGAACTCGGTCCAGCGCGCCACGTCGTCGCTCGTATAATCTTCGCGCCGCAAACGAAGGTAACCGTAATCGGCTGTCACTTCGGTCGGGGCGGCCAGCTTCTCGGTGTCGGCCAGGCAGAGCGCAACCTTCCGTTCCCTGAGCAAAGCGAAGATTTCTCCATCGAGCCACGACTCGTGCCGGAACTCGAACGCGGCCCGGATCGAGGGCAGCTCGCGCAGGAAGGCGCTGAGGCGGTTGGCGTCTTTTTTGAAATTGGGCGGCAACTGAAAGAGGATCGGCCCGAGCCGGTCGCCGAGCGCGGAAACGACCCGGCAGAAATAGGCTAGGGTGTCCTGGCAATCGCGCAGCTTGGCGAAGTGGGTGATTTTTTGCGGGGCCTTGAGCGCGAACCGAAAATTGTTCGGCGTTTGCGCGAGCCAGTTCTCGATCGTCTTAGGCGAGGGGATGCGATGAAACGTGTAGTTGATCTCGGTCGTGAAAAGGCGCTCCGCGAAATAGGGCAACATCTTGCTCGTCGCCAGATCCTCCGGGTAAAAGTTGCCTTTCCATTCCGGGTATTGGAAGCCCGAGGTGCCGATCCAGGTTTTCATCGCTCTTTCGAGCATGCGATGGGCGGAGCGCGCTGACAACTGCTCGCCCGGAGTGGGAGCGGGCGGTCTGTGACCGCCGAAGCGTTTGCGCCCCGTTACAGTCTCGTTAGGCGCATCTCCTCCGCGAGCGAGGCGCGATTCAGAAGGATGAAAGAGGAGAGCAGACTCCACGAAGGCTGGATGCTTTTGCGAAACACCGCGATCGAATGGTGGAACGACAACACCTTTCGCCTCGCTGCGTCCCTCGCCTTTTACACCATCTTTTCCATCGCGCCTGTCCTTCTCATCGCGGTCGGGTCCGCCAGCTTGTTTTTTGCTCGCGAGACGGCGGTCAACCGCGTGGCCGAAGAGATGCGCCGCCTCGTCGGCGAGCAGGGGGCGAGCGCCATCCGCCAGGTGCTGGAATCCTCCGCTGGTCTCGGCAAGGGGGCGTGGGCGATCACGGTCGGAATCGTGATGCTTGTTCTTGGCGCCTCGGTTGTCTTCGCCGAATTGCAGTCGGCCCTCAACCAGATCTGGGGCGTGAAATCGGAGGTGCGCCGCGGTCTCATCCTCGATCTCGTGCTCGACCGGCTGCGCTCCTTTTCGATCGCGCTCGGGGTCGGGTTTCTCCTCCTCGTCTCCCTCGTCCTGAGCGCCGCGCTCAGCGCCTTGCAGGAGTACCTGACGAACTGGATGCCGTCGGTGCCGTGGCTCTGGCAAGTGGCCAACATCGTGGTCTTCTTTTTCCTCGTCGCGCTCCTTTTCGCTATGATTTACAAATTTCTCCCCGACGTGCAGATCGAGTGGCGCGATGTCTGGATCGGCGCTTTCATGACCTCGCTTCTTTTCAACGTCGGGAAATATCTCATCAGCATCTATCTCGGGCGGGCCGCGATCGGGAGCGCGTTCGGGGCGGCCGGTTCCTTCGCCGTTCTTCTCGTCTGGATTTACTACTCCGCTCTCATCAGTTTTTTCGGAGCGGAATTTACCCAGGTTTACGCGCGCCGGCACGGCCGGCGGATTCTGCCGGAGCAACACGCGAAGGACGTGGGCAAGAAGACGGACGATGGCGACTGACGAAGCCGCGGGTAAGAGGCCGGATCATTCGCCCCATCGTGGAACGCTTCGTACTCTTTTGATCGCGCTCGGGCTGGCCGGGATCGCTTTGATCGCGCTTTATTTGGTGCGGAGTTTTGCGACCGCGCTCCTCCTTATCTTCGCCGGCGTGCTGTTTGGGTTTTCCTCGATGGGGTGGCGGCGCTGCTGGCGAAGTGGCTTCACCTTTCGCGCCTGCTTGCGCTCTCTCTCGTTGTCCTCTTCGGCCTTGACCTTTGCGCCTTGTTTATCTGGCTGGCCGGGCCGCAGGTGACGCAGCAGATCCAGCAACTGGGCGAGCAATTACCCCAGTCGATCACCCTTCTGCAGCATCGCCTGGAAAATCCGACTGGGGTCTGATGCAATGCCCGACCAAAGCGCTCTGGGTCGCGGTGATTTACACCGCGGTCCATGTCTTTGAGGGCTACTGCATCACGCCCTTTGTGCAAAAGCGCGCCGTCGCGCTGCCGCCCGCCCTTCTCTTGTCTGTCCAAATCCTTTCCGCCGCTCTCTTCGGGACGATGGGCGTGATTTTTTCCACCCCGTTGACCGTGGTCGTGATCGTACTCATCCAGACGCTCTATCTGCACGACGTGCTGGGCGAAGAGGTGGAGGTGCTGGGCGATCACGCGCCCGACTGATCGTTAGACGACTTCGCCCGCGGCGTGCCCGCTGGCCCAGGCCCACTGGAAATTATAGCCGCCGAGCCAGCCGGTCACGTCCACTACTTCGCCGATGAAATAAAGTCCCTGCACCCGGCGCGCTTCCATTGTTTTGGAGGAAAGCTCGCTCGTCTCGACGCCGCCGGCGGTCACTTCTGCCTTGGCATAACCTTCCGTTCCGGCGGGCCGGAGCGGCCAGCGATGGACGAGCCGGGCGAGGTCTTCAAGATCGGCCGTGCGTGTTTGCTGGAGGAGTTTGGCCGGCGCATAACGAGCCGCCCAGGTGACCGCGAATCGCGCCGGCCACATTCTCCCCAGAATCTCCTCGAGCGTTGATTTCGATTTCCTGTTTTCCAAGAGCCAGGCGTCGCCGGGATGCTCGGGCAAGAGATCGAGCGCCACCTCTTCGCCTTCCTTCCAATAGGAGGAGATCTGCAGAATGGCCGGCCCGCTCAAGCCGCGGTGGGTGAAGAGCATCGCCTCGGTGAAGGCGGCGACATTGGTCCGCGCGATGACGGGCAGGGAGACGCCGCTGAGCGGCCCGAAGATCGCCAGCTCTTCTTCCGGCAGGGTGAAGGGGACGAGACCAGGCCGCGTTTGCGTCAGCCGAAGGCCAAATTGTTCCGCGATGCGGTAACCGAAATCGGTCGCGCCGAGCCGTGGCAGGGAGAGACCGCCGGTCGCAATCACGAGCGATTCGCAGTCCAGTTCGCCACGATTTGTGTCTAACGAAAAGCGTTCGCGCTTCTCGACCGAATCGACCCGGCAACCGCAGCGCACCTCGACCTCGGCGATGGCGCATTCCGCGAGGAGCAGGTCGATAATCTGGCGCGAGCTGGAATCGCAAAAGAGCTGGCCGAGCTTTTTCTCGTGATACGGGATCCGATGTTTCTCGACCAGGGCAATGAAGTCCTGCGGAGTGTAACGGGCGAGGGCGGAGGCGGAGAAGCGCGGGTTGCGGGAAAGATAATTTTCCGGCGCGGCGTGAAGGTTGGTGAAGTTGCAACGGCCGCCGCCCGAGATCGCGATCTTGAGACCGACGCGCGAATTCGACTCCAGGAGCGCGACGCGCCGCCCCCGTCGACCGGCGGTGAAGGCGCACATCAGCCCGGCGGCGCCGCCGCCGATCACGATCACATCGTAGGATTGCATCTTCTAGCCGGCGGCGGTCACGCCAGCCGGGGCGGCGGCCGCATTCCAGACCAGCCGGGGTCAGCCTCCCCGGCTAGAGCGCGCCCTTCGGTTCCTCCAGTTCCCAGAGAAGCCAGTCGTCGTTAGGCACATATTTTTTGAGCCGGTTGTCCCAGCGTTGCGGCAGCGTGTGGGTCAGCTGGTCGAGGAAAGGCAGAAGCGGATTTTGCGGCGGCTGCTCCTTCTCGCGCGCGTCCATCGGGATCTCGGTCCAGCCAAATTTCTCGTGATAATCGGCGAAGCCGAAGCCGTCGAAGAAATTCCCGCTCCCGACCAGCGGCATGTACCAAAGGCTGGGAATGCCGCGCGGGTTGGGTTTCACCGGCACATCGGAGATCAACCGGTCGAGGAGTTGAAGGGCGTGCAGATCCTTTTGCTGCTCGAGATGAGCGCGCAAGAGCTCGAGGGCAGGGAAGGTTACCGGCGGACTAACGAAAAGGACCGGCTTCCATTGCAGACGCGAGAGGACGATCTCGTGCACCGTGCCGACGCTGTAGATGTTGGTCGGGACATAGGCGATCGTGAAGTCGCTGGTATCGACCATGCGCAAATCGATGTGGAGCGTTTCCCAAAATTTCTCGGCGCATCGCGCCCGTTTTTCGTCACCCACCTGTCCGGGCGCAAAAGTCCATTCCTCGCGCACGTCGATTGTGTGGATGTCTTCGAGGCCGTATCGCTGCGCGCCGCGCACCCCCGGTTTGAACCAGGGATCGAAAACGATCGCGCCCTGCGCGCGCAGGAAATCGCCAATCCGGTTGCGCCAGCCAAGCTTTTTCTCATCCGCGCGCGAGGCTACGAAATCCATCGGCCCGGAAAGATAAACGCGCGCCCCGCGCAGGAAATGATGCTCCATCGTTGGCCAGCATAGAGTGACCGCTAACGAATTTGAAGCGCTGAATCCAGCCGCCGCGCTGCGCGTTTGACCAACCGGGCGAGAGCCGCTATTTCTCGCCTTTCATGCAAAGAAAAATCGTTCCCATCCTCCTTCTCGTCCTCTCCGGCGGGTGGTCGCAGGCCGCCGCGCCGCTCAGCGCCCTCGATGCTTTTGTCGTTTCACATGGATTCGGAGGCGCTCAGTTCGTCCGCTATCAGAACACCTTTCGTCTCCCGATCAATGCCAACGGAAAGGTGGGCGACCTGACGATCGATACGGGCGCCGGCAGCACCATCTTTTACAAGGCGGGGGTGAAGAAATTCGGACTCCTTCCAACCGAGACAAGTGAGCGCGTGCACGGCGTCTTCGGGAAAGGGAAGGAGAAGGTGAGCCTCGTCACGGTTCATCAGCTTTCGATGGGCAATCTCACTCTCATGAACGTAAAGGCAGGCGTCATCTCGGATGCGAACAGCGGGGGCCTCTACCGGCCTTTTGGGCTCTCCGACGGACTGCTCGGGCTGCGCGAGATGCTGAAATACGGAATGGTGCTCGACCTCAGCAATCATCTCATCCTCGCCCATCCCGGCGGACAAATGAAAGGGATCTCGGATGGGATTCGTTCCATCCTGACGAAAGAAGGATACACGCCGGTCAGCCTCTCGATTGTGGACGGTCACCTGCAAGTTCCGGCGGTCGTGAATGGCGTTGCCTGCAAGCTGGTCGTGGATACAGGGGCGTTTCTTACCGTGATCGACCGCGACTTCGCGCGCCAGGCGCGCATCGGCGGTCACGATACCGGGATCGTCGCGCAAGGTTTGGGAACGAAGGGACGTGGGGTTGGCTACAGCCAATTCGACGAACTAAAAGTGGGCGCATTCGTGATCAAGAACGCGAGCGTGACGCTCAGCGCCCTCGACTCGGTCATCACCGGTGGTGAACAGCACGCCGCCGGCTTGCTCGGGGCCGAATATCTCGGAATGCACGGCGCGATTTTCGATTTCAACAGCGGCACGCTCTATCTGCGGCCAAAGAAGTAAACGCGATGGCGGGACCGACCATCGAGGGCGGCTGTCTCTGCGGCGCGGTTCGCTACGAAGCCGGCGGCGAGCCTTATCATGTCACGCATTGTCACTGCGAAGATTGCCGGCGCAGCGCGGGCACGGCTTTTGTTACCTGGGCTTCGTTTCGCCGGGAAAATTTCCGCCTCACTCGCGGCGCCATGCGTCAGGTGGCGTTCGCCGGGCGCCTCCGCTCTTTCTGTCCGAAATGCGGGACCTCCCTCGCGTTTCAAGCGTCGCCCGAGAGCGATGAGATCGATCTCACGGTCGCGTCCTTCGATCATCCGGAGTCGGTCACGCCGGCGGACCATATCTGGACGGCGGACCGTCTGCCGTGGATCAAACTCGCCGATGGTCTGCCGGCCCACGCGCAGAATCGGGTCTAGAACCAGTGCGAGGAGGTGGCACCGCCTTCTCGAGCTGTGCCAAGGCCGCTTCATGGGAGAAGACGTTCTGATTACTTCGCTGCGCCCGTCTTTCGGAGCGCCTTTTTCGCCACTCGACTAACGAAGACGGTGACGACAATCGTGGCCGTCAATCCGAGACCAAGAAATGTCCATTCCAGCGGCGTCCGACCTCCCTTGCCGCCGGAGAGCCCGGCCCGGCCGATCGCGCCGAGATAGGCGTAGAGAAGGGTACCCGGCAGCATGCCGAAAAAGCTCGCGAGCAGATAAGGCCAGAAGCTGATCGCCGTGATCCCGTAAAAGTAATTGCTGAGGTTGAAGGGAATGAGCGGACTTAGACGGAGCAGCGCCACGATCTTCCACCCTTGCTCCCCAACCGCTTCGTCGATCGCGCCAAACTTCTGGTTTTCGCGGGCCAATTTTTCAATCCGGCGGCGGAGAAGATACCGCCCGATCAGAAAGGCGAGACTCGCGCCTAACGTCGCCCCGATAATCGCCCCGGCCGTCCCGCCGACAATCCCGTAGATCAGGCCGGCGGCGATGGTGAAAATCGCTCCCGGCAGGAAAAGCACGGCCGCCACGGCATAGACCGCGATGAAAAGACAGGCCCCGGCAAAGCCGAGATCGCGAATCCAATTGGTGAAACTTTTTACCCACGCACCCACGGGAAGAAAAGAAGCAGCGATGGTGATGCCGACGAGCGCGATCCCGAGCGCGAACCATTTCCAATATTTCTTGAGCCAGTTCATCTGCGCTGGCCCGCGTGCGTTTCGAATGTCCTCATTCGCATTGTCGTCGATAAAGCCAGCCGGTAATTTTGCGCGCCCGCGCGGTGAGACGCTTCTTGTTCAGCTTCTCCGCCGATTTCAAGACCAGGCTGGCGAAGGTCGGATAGGAATAGACGGTCGAGGCGATCTGTTTCAGCCCGATCCCATGTTTGATCGCGAGGACAAATTCCTGGATCAACTCACCGGCGTGCTCGCCGACGATCGTGGCGCCGATCACCCCGTCGCTTCCGCGCCTCACGAGCACGCGCGCGAAACCGGCTTCGGCTCGCTCCACGACCGCACGATCGACCTCTTTCATTTCCTGCTCGATCAGATCGTATTCGATTCCTTCTTTCCTGGCCTTGCTTTCCGTCAGGCCGACGGTTGCCACTTCCGGATCGAGATAGGTGCACCAGGGAACGGAAGAATAATCGATCTTCTGCCGCAGAAATGAAAACGGCACGAGAGTATTTCGAATCACGACCCGCGCATGATAATCGGCCACGTGGGTGAACTGTAGTTGCCCAACGATATCGCCGACCGCATAAATCCCGGGCTGGGTCGTTTCCAGATGCTCGTCGACCGTCACGCCTTTCCTGGTGAAGGCGACCCCGGCTTTAGGCAAGTTCAGGTTTTCGACGTTAGGCCGACGGCCGGCCGCAACCAGAAGCACATTGCCGGAGACATCCTGCCCGGCACAATGCAGGGTGACGCCGGCGGATGATTGTTTCGCCTCTTCGATCACCGCTTCCGTCAGGACCCGAACGCCTTCGGCCTCAAGTCTGGCGCGGACAAAATCGCTCACCACCGGGTCTTCCTTGTCCAGGAGCCGTTTGCCGCGCTGCAGGATCGTGACCTTCACCCCGAGCCGGCTGAACATCTGCCCCAGCTCGCACCCGATCGGGCCGCCCCCGACGACGAGCAGACTTCCCGGTTTTTCGTTCAGCTCGTCGAAGATCGTTTCGTTTGTGAAATAAGAAACGCGGCTCGTGCCGATCGGCTCCGGGATGGCGGCGCGCGAGCCGGTGGCGATGATGAAATGGCGGGCGCGCAATCTCTGGTCGCCGGCCTGCAGCTCGTGCGGAGAAAGGAACGTCGCTTCCTCGCGGAAGACATCCACGCCTAACGATTCGAAGCGCTCCTGCGAATCGAGCGGCGCCAGCTCGGCCCGCTGCGCGCGCATGCTGCTGAAGACTTTTTGGAAAAAAAATTCCGGTTCGGAGTTCGCGACGCCCCATTTCTCGGCCGTGCGCATGCGATGGAGGAGGCGGGCGGAGGAGATGAGCGCCTTGCTCGGGACGCACCCGAAGTTCAAGCAGTCGCCACCCATCTTGTTGCGCTCGACGAGCGCGACCCGCGCCCCGAGCGCGACCGAGCCGGCCGCCGTGACAAGGCCAGCGGTGCCGGCGCCGATCACGACCAGGTTATAGATGCCGTCGCCTTTTCTCACCGACTATAGGAGAAACGCTCCCGGCAACTATTCCCCGTGTTCGCCTAACAAGCGATGGCGTGGCGGCGGCAGACGCCCGAGAGCAGTTCCCAGAGCGCGTTCAGGATCCGATCCGCCGCTTTCGTTACCGCTGCGGAATTGTTTGTGTCGATGTGCTGCGCGAGGAGCGCGCGTTCCGCCGCGGCATGCTCGCGGTCGGCTTCGATGTGGACGGTGAAATAGCGATAGCTTTCCGGGTCTTCCAACTGGTAGTACTTCACCAGCCCGTCGATTTTCGACTCCGAAACGGCTGGGATCTGACTTTCGTAGGCGTAAAGTGCAGCCAGCCCTTCGGCGACGTCGCCTTCACGGCAAACGGAGCGAAAAGTCTCGATCAACTCCGCCGTCTCCGGCCAGGCCTCGGTTTTCTCCAGTTCGTTAGGCGAGACGCCGAGAGCGGCGGCGAAATTTTTCCAAAGCTGCGGATGATTCGGCTCGCCGGCTTCTTCGTCGATCAGGTTGGCCAGGATCTGGCGACGGGTCGGCTGGTCGTCGCAGCGGGCGTGCAGGGCGGAGAGATAGGTCGGGAAAGCGGCGACGTGCTGATAATATTGGCCGGCGTAATCGGCCAGCGTTTCCTTGCGCAGCTCGCCCCGGGTCCAGGCGAGGTAGAACGGATGTGTCAGGAGATGACGGGCGGCGATTTGTTCGTCGAGGCGATCAAGATAGGCGTTCATAAGTTTGCAGAGCTTTTAGGCGAGGAGCGGCCGGTTGGCAAAGATCATTCGGATCGGCGCCCGACAAATATTTTCCGGTCAGGCGTAAATCCTCCCAGGTGGTGCGGAGCGGCCCGCGAGCCGCGAAACGGCGAGCCGAGGAATAGACCGGCGGAGTCAGGGTCACAGTTTTGCCCATACGGCGGAGGCGGCGTGAGAAATCGAGGTCCTCGAAAATCGGAATATCGGGATAACCGCCGAGCCGTTCGAAGCAATCGCGCCTAACGAAAATCGCCTGGTCTCCGAGATGCCAGCCGAAGAGGCCGTTGCGCAGAGCGGCGAGCCGCGCGGTGAGAGCGAGAAGCGGGGAGCGCGAGCGATAACGCCGGCGAAAAGCGCCGCCAACCGCTCTCCTCCGCTCGATTGCGTCCACGATCCGGCTGAGCGCGCCGGGCGGCAGGAGGGTGTCAGCGTGCAGGAAGAGGAGGATGCGCCCGCGCGCCTGCGCGGCGCCGCAATTCATCTGGCGGGCGCGATGTGGTTGCGGATGGCTCAGCAACCGGGCACCGGCGGCCAGCGCGATCGCGCCGGTTTGATCCGCGCTCTCAGCCAGGACGACAACGATTTCGTTAGGCGCTCCGCCCACCCGGGCGAGACAGTGCGGCAGAGCGGCTGCTTCGTTGGCTGCCGGAATGATGACCGAGATCGCCGGAGAATCGTTCATCGACTCGGTAGCAGCCGGTAGCGCGAGCTTCCAGTCCGCCGCTCGGGCGAAGCCGCGCTTTGCCGAGCTTGCGCGATGCTTCCCGAAAGCGTGAACCAGGAATGCCACGACGCCAGACGCTGCTTCTTCACGCCCAGGAGATAGAGCAGGAGAATGAAAAGGTAAAACACGGTCGTACGGTAAGGGCCGAGTTCCTCATAACGCCGGGGGCTCGTTTCGATTTCTGCCCGCAATTGCCGGACGCGGCCATGGCGTTGCAAGGCCCGACAAAAGTCCGCGTCCTCCATCAGGGGGACTTCCGGAAAAGCGCCGGCCGCGAAGAAAGTGTCCCGGCGGCAAAAGATCCCATGATCACCGCAGGCGATCCCGAAGCAATCAACCGCGACGTTGCCTAACGAATCGCTGACGCGATAAATCCAGGCGGAACGCGGGAACCGGAGACGGAAACAGCCGCCTACGATGTCGGGATTGGCGAGCAAATCGTCGATCGCGTCCTCGGAGCCCGGCGGCAGACGGGAATCGGCATGGAGAAAGAGAAGCACATCGCCTCGCGAAACCATCGCACCGGCATTCATCTGCCGAGCGCGGCCGCGTGCCGCTCGCAGAATGGAAAGGGAATGGCTCTCGCGCATCGCTTCCAGCTCATCCCAGGTCGCGTCGTCGCTCCCACCATCGACGATCACGACCTCCGCCGTGGGCAGGCGTGCGCGCAGATGAGCGACAAAATCGCGGAGCAACGCCGCTTCGTTCAGGACCGGAACGATAACCGAAAGTCTCAATCGAGCTTTTTCCGCAGTTGATTGACGGCCGCGACGCCTTCCGGCACCGCGAGGGGCAAGGCGGCGAAAGTGGCGGCGGCGGCGAGCAGACACCAGAAGCAAAACGCTTTGTGCTTCGTCCACTGATCGACCGTCAGCTTCGCCGCCTGCGCGGCATCGGCGGTCGTTTTGGCGAGAAGCGCGAGCGGGATCCAAGGTTGAGTTTGGGCGCGGTTTTTCGGTCCCATCGCCGCCAGCCCCATGGTGGCGGCGTAGCTGCCAAGGCCGATGAAGGCATCCGGTGTTTGCAGATAGGAATAGGCTTCCTCCGAAGCATCGACTTTATCGGCGTCAAAGCCGGAAAGCGGCGGCTCCGGGAGATGTTTCATGATCCCAATCTGGTAAAGCGCGATCAAGCCCATCGCGCCGGCCGCGGCCAGGCCGCAGGCAACGATCCCGCGGCGCCTCGCGAGAAAATCATCATCGTCTTCGCGCAGTTGCCGGCTCAATTGCTTTGGTGTCATGACTCTTAAGTTTCGCTCCTGCCCACGGCGCGGGCCTTGTTTTTAGAGAGCGGAAAGAGCGAATAAATTCCCGCGCCCGAACTCCAACATTCCCTAACGACAACTCGACATCCTTTGAAAAACTATCGCATCCAGGACTTCGGCCTGATTGGCAACTGCGAGACGGTAGCGCTTGTCAATCCCGACGGCGGAATCGACTGGCTTTGTCTGCCGGCCTTCGATGGCCCGTCAGTTTTCGGCGCGATTCTCGATCGCGAAAAGGGCGGCGAATTCAGCATCCGCCCGCGCGAGCGATATGAGGTGGAAGGCCGCTATGCAGGCGACTCGGCCATCCTGGAAACGCGTTTTGTGACCGCGGAGGGCGTTGTCGTGCTGACGGATTTCTTCGTCACGGCGCGGACAAAAAAAGCCCGTTTCTACGACTTCACTTCGCTCCACCCGACCCGCCGACTGGTGCGCACCATCCGCCTGGAAAGCGGCGCCGGGATTGCAATGCAGTTGTCCCTCCGGGCGCGACCGGACTACGCGCGGCGCGGGCCCGCCTGGCGCGAGATTAAAGGCGGTTACGAGATGTTGGAAGCGGCGCTCTTCACGAGTATGCCCCTGACGAACAAAGATGGCGATCTGGGGGCCGAGTTTGAGCTCGAATCCGGCGTCATGCATTTCGCGGTTCTCGATTTCAGCGACGAGAGACGAGCTCCTGATCTCGACGAAATCGCCCGCTGGCAACGGACGACGGAGGCCTTTTGGCGGGAATGGAATCTCTTCAATTACTACGAAGGCCCGCGTTCTGAGATTGTGCGGCGGAGCGCTCTCACGCTCAAGCTGCTGACCTACGCTCCCACCGGCGCGTTTGTGGCCGCTCCCACCACTTCGCTTCCCGAAATTCCCGGCGGCGGCTCGAACTGGGATTACCGCTACACCTGGCTGCGCGACACCGGGCTTTTTATCGACACTCTTTTTCGCATCGGCTATTCCGGTGAGGCCAAAGCTTTCCTCCAGTTTCTCGTTAGGCAAAAAAGCCACCCGCTGCCGCCGCTCTACGCCATCGGCGGCGGCGAGGCGCCGGCCGAGAACGAGCTGCCGCAGCTCAGCGGCTACGGAGGAGCGCGTCCGGTCCGGAGAGGGAATCGCGCGCGCGATCAGCTCCAGCTCGACATCTTCGCTCATGTCCTCGAAGCCATTTTTTACTTCCGGCACACCGGCGGCTCTCTCGATCGAGGGACGCGCAAACTTGCCGAAGACGCGATTGAAACTCTCGTCCGGCGCTGGCGCGAACCGGACAATGGGATCTGGGAAACGGTTGAGCGTCGGCAATACACCTATGGGAAAGTGATGGCCTGGACCGGGCTCGCCGCCGCGGGCGAGTTGATTAATGAGCGGCGGGTGGAGCTGGAGAAAATCTGCGCTGAGATCCGCGACGATGTGCTGGCGGCGGGGTTGCACCGGGAGAAGGAGCGCATGTTTCTGGCCGCCGAGTACCAGGGAAGCGAAGTAGATGCTGCGAGTTTGCTCGCTTTCACGAGTGATTTTCTCCCGTCGCACCTGGCCCAGGCGACGCGGGAAGAAATCGAGCGCCGGCTCGGGCACGGGGCGCTCCTTTTTCGAGGCGAAAAATATCGGGCCAACGGCGAAGGAGCGTTTTTGCTTTGCAGTTTTTGGCTGATCAATCACCTGATCAAGGAGGGCGAGATCGCGCGGGCGGCGGACTTACTCGACGAGTTATGCGGCCGGCTCAGCCCGCTGGGGCTTTTGGCGGAAGAGATCGATCCTCGGACCGGAGATTTTCTGGGGAATTTTCCCCAAGCTTTTTCGCACCTTGGCCTCATCGGGACGATTCTGAATCTCGATCTGGCGCAGCAATGCCCCGCGCTGGCGCGGTTATCGGATCACGAACGGTTTCAACGGACAGTCGGCCCAACGGTGGGCTGGCGCGGAGTCGTGGCTGGATTTTTCCGGGTGCCGAAAACCGTGCGGCTTCTTTTTTCCAGCCGGTCAAAGTGGCGCTGAAAGCCGCGAGGCGGGGCCGGCCGCCTAACGACCCAGTGGAGTCGTGACGTCCGTGCCGGCCGGCGGTGTGAATTCGAAAGTGGAAGGAGGAATGGGGGCGCGCGATTCGTTGGAGTAGAGGGTCACGATGTGGTCGCCGTTAGGCTGGGACATTTCCGTCCGCTCGACCTGGAGATCGGGATTCATCCGGATGTCGAATCTTGTGAGGAGACGCTTGAGCGAGGGGTTGCGCGGGACGAGCTGGAGCTCATAGCCGGAATCGAGTTTGTTTCCAGTAATGTGATAGCTGTTCTCGACATTCTCGAGATTAAGGGCGGCGGTGAGAGCGGCGATCCCGGCGTCGAGGCGAGAATGTCTGCCCAACGAGTAGTGCTCGGCAGAGTGGAATTTCGGGTAATAGATCCAGAGCTGCTGCCCGTCGCTGACGGTGAGGCTGGGGGAGTTGCCCGTTACTTCGCGGCGGAATTTATCCGGCTTCTGGAACCAGACTTTGCCACTGCTGCTGATCGGCTTGTTCATGAGGTGAACCGTTTTCTCTTCCTGGAAATCGGCCTGGACCTGGGGCGCGCCGGCGCGTTTGGCGCGAATCCGATCGAGGAGGGCTTTGACTTCGGGCGGCCCGAGCGGCTCTGCCTGGGCGGTGGCGAAAGCAAGCAGCAGGAGTGAAGTGGAGAGCAGAGAGAGTTTCATGTGCCGGCGAGAAGTTTGCGCGCCTCAATAGACATCGGTTCTGCGAGAGCCGCTGCGGGCAGGGTGAAGAAAATGGTCGCGAAAAGGCTCCAGGCAAGTCCGATCGCGCAGGCGATGCCGAGTCCGCTCAGGGTGGGATTATTGGCCAGCCCTAACGAGCCAAAACCCGCGATGGCGGTCAGGCCGGCGAGGGCGACCGGCTTGAGGACGCCGGCCACGTCGTGCTCGATTTCGCGCGCCCGTTGCCAGACCAGCAAGACATAAATGCCGTAATCGACCCCGATGGCGAGGACGAGGCGAAAGGCGAGGACGTTGAGCAGATTGAGCGGGATATGAGCCAGTTTCATGGTCGCGATCATGGCCCCGATGGCGAGGGCGAGAGTGATGATCTGGATAAGCCAGAGCCGCCAATCGCGATAGAGCAGAGCGAGGAGAAAGGCGTCGAAGAAGGCCATGAGGGTGCTGATCAAAATCAACTGGCGATGCGACCATGGGATCAGGTCGGTGAGGGTAAAACTCCAGCCCGAAAGTGTTATCGGCACGCCGTTGACTGGCAGTTCCCGGATCAGCATTTCTTTTTGGGCGTGGGTTTCAACCGGCTTATTCGTCGTCACGAAACCGACAGTGAGTAGCGGGTCGGCCGCGAAATAGCGGTCGACGAGGAACCACCAGCTTGAGGTCGCGGGCAGCGCCTTGCGCCAATCGGGGATTGGCGTCGTGCCACGGGCGACGGCTTCGAGCTGCTCGAGAAGCTGAAAGCCGGCGCTGAAAGTGTCGCGACTGAAACCTTCGCGCGCGATCGCGGCTTGCAGCGCCTGCCGGGCGGCGGCGAAGTCGAGCGCGCCGAGGCGTTGGCGATTTTGTTCCATGAGCCGCGGCGAAAGGGCGAGCGCGGCCGGAGTCGAGAAACTTTTGATCTGGCCGGTCCGTTCCAGGCCGCGCCATCGGACTTCGATCTTTTGCCAGTCGTCGTGCAATTGTTCCTCGTTAGGCGCGCGCACGATCCCGAGGACCGGTTCCCAGCGGGTTGGCATTTTGGCCATGATGGCGGCGAGGGCGTGGCCGGCCGCGCTCGATTTCGGTTCCATCGAGCGGGTGCTGGCGTCGAAGATCAAAGGCAGTTGCGGGAGAAGGGCGAGAGCGAAAAGAACGAGCAGAATTGGGAGGGCGATCCAGAGGATCAGCCCCGGCGTGGCGAGGGTGCGGCGGACATAGAGCCTGACGAGGGAGAGAATCCAGTCACTCCGCGGCGGGAGCGAACGTTCGCGGGTGAAAAGAAAGAAAATGCTCGTCATGAAAAGACCGGCCACAAGGATGCCGATCGCGATCAGGACCCCAAGCTGAGTGAAGCCGCCGGAGTTAGCGAGAAGCAGGGCCATGAACCCGACCGCCGTCGTGAGAGCGCCGAAGAAAACGGCGCGGCCGAGCTTGGCGACCGCTTCTTCGATCGCCGGAGCGTGCGCCCGGCCTTCGTTTCGCGCCTGTTGGTAGCGACCGAAAATCAGGATGGCGAAATCGACGCCGAGGCCGATGAGGATGGCGCACATCCCGATCGTGACCATGTTGAGCTCGCCAAAAATGAGGAGGCCGGCGGCGAGCGCGACGAGGCAGCAGAGGAGGAGGGAGAATCCCATTCCGACGAGTGGGAGCCAGCGACGAAAGCCGACGTAAAAAACCCCGCCGACCAGAAGGATTGAACCGAAGAGCGTGACGACGATGTCGTGCCGCATGCTGAGCGAAATTTCCGCGACGTAAGCCGAGCGCCCGGTGACCAAAACCTGGAGTGGCCCTTCGCCTTCCCAACCCTTGCTCGCCTGGGCGCGAAAGGCATTCACTTTCACCATCAAAGCCTGGCAATCGAAGGCGCCGATGGTCGGTTGGTTGGTGACCGCGAGGAAGATGCGCATCGTGCGATCGGGCGAAGTGAGCGGCTGCCCCTGCTCGAGAGCGGCGTTGCCCGCGAACGGTTTCAGGGCCGGCGCGACGACGCCTAACGGATCGAGCTGGAGCTCAAATTCGGGCCGGGGCGAGCCGGCCTCAATTTCCTGGTGAAGCCGGGCGAGGCGCGCCTGAATTTTCTCCGGTTGCAGGACGGCGACAGTCTCGGAGAAAGCCGGCGGCTCGAGGTTGAGGAGGAGCGGGACGGCGATGCGCTGCAAATCCGCGACCGCTTCCGGTGATTCCATCGGCGAGCCGGCGAGGACGCGGGTCGTCCATGGCTGAGCGCGGAGCCGTTCGGCAAAGATTGGAGCGAATTCCTCGAGGCGCTCGACGTCGTTAGGCTGACAGGCGAGGGCGAAGGTCAGCTCGCGAGTCTGGGCGAAGTCGTTATTGTAAATCTTGAGGCCCTGAACCGATTCGAATTTTGCCGGGAGAAGGTTGAGCACCTCGGTGTCGAGCGTCAGGCGGGTCACGAGAATGTAGAGGCTGAGCGCCGCGAGGAGAGCGACGACGAGCCAGACGAGGCCGCGACGCTGGGTGACGAGGCGGGCGATGAAATGCGAGTACGACATCGGCGACCGCAGCGGTCAGAACGCGAAAGTGAAGCGGTCGGGGCCGATGGTTTGACGGACAAGCGGTTCGGTTTGGGAGCGGAGGAGGAGTTCGCGGAGCGAAACCCAGCCGCGCAAGCGGGCCGGGGCCTCGTTAGGCGGACCGGACCACGAACCGCGGGCGAGGGGACCGCTGACCCGGACGAATTTGTCGTCCTGCCGCACGGTGAGGAGGATGACACCCGGCCCTTTGCTGAAGGTGAGCTCGAAGTCGCCCGCGTTGGAATAACGAACCAAAACGTCGCCGATGAGGGAGGTTTTCGGTCCACGGTATTGGAGCTGGCCGATCTTCGATTGCCAATCGGGCTCGGGGGAAACGAACTGATGGCGCAGAGTCTGGCAGCTCGTCAGGCAGAGAAGAGTGAGCAAAAGGACGACCAGACTCGTTCTCGTCCCTCGTCCTCGATTGTGTTCTGCCCGGGAGATCGAGGAGGAGGACGAGGAAAACGACGAGAATGAGGTGAGGCGCATGAATCGTTAGGCCGCCGAGCGCAGGGCCGGTTGTTGCGCCGGTTTGGGGGCCACGAGCGTGCGGCGCGGGCAGAGCGGGAGGTAGCGTTGCAGCCAGACGATGAAATAGAAGGCCGACATCCGCCAGCGAATGGCGAAGCTGCCGCTGATGTTGCCGCCGAGGACAGCGTTCACGGCCGGCGGAATCTGGAGCACGTCCTGTGGGTAAAGAAAGACCTCGATGAATTCCTTCGAATACCAGGCATCGACGAAACGCAGGTAACCCTTCATGACCCGACGGAGGAGGCGTTCATATTTCGCAAAGAGCCGCCGAGCTTTCCGTGGATGATCTAGCACGACATCGAGGATGTCGGCGCATTGTTCGCCCGCCAGCAAGGCGAGGAAAACGCCGCTGCTGAAAACCGGGTCGATAAAACCGGCGGCATCGCCCGCCAGCATCCAGCGGTTACCCGTCAGGCGGGTCTGGCGATAGGAAAAATCGGCGCTCGCGTAGGCCGGGGTAATGCGCCTGGCGTGGACCATGCGCCGGGCGAGAAAGGGCTGCTCGGCGAGTGATTCCTCGAGGAACTGCTCGGGCGACTTCTTCTTCTGCCGGTAGAGCGCAGTGTCGAGCACGACCCCGATACTCGCCCGGCCGTTAGGCAAAGGCACATACCAAAACCAGCGATCGGCCGCGCGCAGTTGGCGAGTGAGTGTGCCATCGCGGCCTTCGTCGGTCTCCACCCCTTCGTAGTGGGCGAAGATCGAGATCTTTTGCAGATGCGGGTAAGTTTGCTTGAGTTTGAAATGATTGCCGAGAACGGAATGGCGGCCGCTCGCGTCGATCACATAGCGGGCGCCGAGCTTTTCCAGGCCGGAAGTTTTGCCCTGCACTTCCAGCTCCACCCGGTCGTCGAAAAATCCGATTCCTTTGACTGAAGTTTCCTCGCGCACCTCCGCGCCGTTTTCCGCCGCATGATCGAGCAACACCTTATCGAACTCCGCCCGCGGGACCTGGTAGGAGGTCTCAGTCTGAGAGCGGTAGCCGTCCTTGAAATAAAACTTCACTCCCTCCTCCGAACAGGCGCTGGCCATTTCGCCGCCGTATTTTCGGAGGAACCCGGCCTGCTCGAACTTCTCGTGCACCCCAAGCCGGGTGAACGTTTTCATGCTGATCGGAAGAAGCGATTCGCCGATGTGAAAACGCGGGAATTTCTCCCGCTCGCACACCAGGACGCGTCGGCCGGCGCGGGCGAGGAGGGTGGCCGCGGTGCTTCCCGCGGGCCCGCCACCAATGATGGCCACGTCGTAGATTGCGTCCGGCATGCGGCGTTCAAGTTAGCAAACTTGCGCCGGAAGCAAAACACGGAGCGCCCTCCGGGAAGAGGGCGCTCCGTGTTCGTTATTGGTTGGAAATAGTCGCGATCGAGCCGTCGATTTTCTGGATGTTGATGCTGAACGGCTCGGCATAAGTAACGGCACGGTCTTGGAGGATGCTGAGCGCGACAGCCTCGCCGAGTTGGACTGAGGAAGTTGTGTCAGTGCGCCAGTGAATGCCGGCGTGAATGCCGTGGCCGAAGGAGACATTGTTGGCGAGCTTATTGAGTTCGCCATTCACGGTAATCCGTCCTGCGTCGGAGCCGGTGTAAGGCACGAGCGATTGGCCGTCGTTCGTGGGCATGACCGGGTTCGGAATGACGAAGTTTCCGTCGTAGAAGAATTTGAGCATGGTGATGCAGGCACCCGCGACCGCGCCGTGACCGGTAGGATCCGACGGATGGGTCGGTGAACCTTCAGGGAAAGCTTGGCAAAGGAAATAATCGCCAAACTTATTGAAACTCGTCGCTACCGCCTGCGAGTTGAGCGCGACCGGATGAATCGTGGCGTCGATCGTGTTGCCAAATCCTTGGAGAATCTGGCGCAGCACTGCTCCGCCCGACTCCGGACGATGACGCAGGTGAACCCACCATTTCTGATACCACACGCTGTTTAGTGCGGCCCGCGCCACGGTGCCGAGGCTGGCGGCGATATCGGGTCCACCGAAAGTGCCGAAGCCGTTTTGCTTTGCCGAACCGACGTACGGATTACCAGGGTTCAACGGCACATGGATGCCGCTCAGCACCAATGCGGCGACGAAGTAGGCCTGATAAAGGACGTCCTGGCGGGTGAAGGTGCCGAGGTCGCGGCCAGAAGTGATGTAGCGCGGGACCGGATCGGTAGCGACAACTTCACCACTGTCGATGCCGTTTTGGACGGCAAAGAAAGTGGTGTCGTTGATCATGAAGTCCTGGCCTGGAAGATAGGAATTGAGCTGCTGAGTGAGGGCCTGCGCCCCGAAGAAAGTCGGGATGATCTGAAACTGCGAACCGTAGGGCCCCACCGTGTCGCCCGGATAAATCCCGCGGAAGAGGTTCCGTGGCGTCACGTGCCCGGAGGAATTCCGAGGCCCAAGATAGGTCGGCAAACCGTCGAGCTCGGCCGCAGCCGCGATCGTTAATGGATTTGTCGGATAGTCGCTGAAGGCGACGTCGCGACAGAGCGACGCCCAATACATCTCCACCAGCTCGGTGGCGTAGGTTTCGCTCGCGATCTCAGGTGCCGGCGGCACGACAATTTGGTTGACCTGATTGCGTGGCGAAGGGGCGTTGCCGAATTGCACGTCATCCGTCCCTTCAAGCGCGAAGGCGCGGCCGCCGAGCGGACCATTCTGAGTACGGGGGCCGCCGGTGATGATATTTTCCCAGTCGGAAAAATTTCCACTGTTAATAGCCTTCCGGAAACTGCTGTAGGCCTGCAAATTCACCAGGCCGATTCCATCCTGCAGGAGGCCCTTGGTATAGGTGCCCGACTTGTCGGGGTAACGTTGCTCATCTCCATTGGTGGTGTGCGGCGGCACCGGGATGAGCGCCTCGTTCGTCGCCGTGCTGAGCCGGATGGCGAAAGATTGTGCGACCCGTTTATCCGTGACGCCGGCCGGAGCGGCCAGACCGTCGCCCAAAAGAGCTGTTTGTCCCGCGGCCCGCGGGATTTTCCCCAGCACCGCGCCGGTGGCGAGAGCCGCACTTACCTGGCTCAAAAATCTGCGCCGACTCGGTAATTTGTCGGTCGATCGCTGGGGCGAACGAGATTCGATGTCGTCAGTCTCGTTTTTCATGTTTTTTTGCTGGAACTACCAGCTTCTTGGTTGAGTTGGCTGCCCCGTGTAGGGAGTTGCTCCAGAAAAAGCAATCTTTTTCGTCGTTTCGGTTGGAATAATGTTTCGGGCCGGCCCTCTCAGCGGGTTTGTTAAGCCAGTGTGGCTTCAGGATGGATGACGCGGAGCCGCCGCGGCCGAGTCGTGGTTGCGGGTCAACGGGGCAGCGCGGAATATTGGCCCAGCCGATCGCGCCGACCGACGACAGAAAATTTCCGAAGGATGCATTTACCGCCATGAAATTGATCGATCGCTTCGTCGGCCGCGAGCTGATCGTGAATGTCCTTTTCGCGATCGTCGTCCTCAGCCTCGTGCTCGTGGTCGGCAACATCTTTCGCAAGCTCCTGCCGCTACTCGTGAATCACGATGTGCCGCTGGAGTTTCTCCTCACTTTCATCGCCTATGTCCTGCCGTTCTCCCTCATCTTTACGATTCCGTGGGGTCTGCTTACGGCCATTCTCCTCGTCTTCGGACGGCTCTCGGCCGACAACGAATTAATCGCGCTCCGCTCCAACGGCGTGAGCGTAACGCGCGTCTGCGTGCCGCTTGCTTTTCTGGCCGTGGTCTGCACCGCGATCTGTCTCTGGCTCAACGTCAGCGTCGCGCCCGCCGCACAGGAGAAATTGCGCAGCAGCATCTTCGATCTTGCGACCCAGAATCCGATCGCGCTTTTCGGCGGCGATCAGGTGATCGATCAATTTCCCGGGCGCAAAATTTACGTCGGCAAAAAAGAGGGAAACAAACTGGAGAACATCCTCGTCTTCCAGATGGACGAGCACGATTTGCCGTTCCGGGTGACCCACGCCCGCACCGGGCTGCTCGAAACCGACCTGCCGAACAAACGCCTCCTGCTCCACCTTTACGATGCGCGCTACCAGGAGCGTGACGCGAAGGATCCCTACGACCTGCGCAAGATCCGGGACGGGATCAGCCTGCAGGAAGGGACCCTGCCGATCAGCCTGGAGGAGCTTTACGAGAGGGAGAAAAAACGGCCGAGCCGCTCTGCGCTTTCGCTCTCGCAGTTGATGGAGCAGCTCAAATCGGGCGCGCGGCGCGATCAGAGCGCGACCCGGACTGAGATCAACAAGCGCTTCTCGTTTCCCTTTGCCTGCATCGCCTTTGCTCTCATCGGAGTGCCGTTAGGCATCACGACCCATCGGCGCGAGACTTCGGTTGGCTTCGCCAGCGGGCTGATCGTGGCGATCTTTTATTTTCTTTTCATCATCATCGCAGACACGATGCGGGGGAACGCGAGGATTCATCCCGAGCTGCTCGTCTGGTTCCCGAACGTTCTCTTCATCGGGATCGGCGGCTACCTTTTTTATCGCCTGAGCAAACAGTAGGAACGCCGGGCACGCCCGATTTCCTACCGGACCTGCGCTTGTTCCGCGGGAACCTCGTCGCTGATGACGAAAAACTTTTTCAGGGTCGCGCTGCCGAAGTTGGTCGTGAGGGCCACATCCGCCGCGTCGCGACCGACCGCCATGACAATGCGTCCGATCCGCGGGACGTTGTGCCGGGCATCGAAGGTGTGCCAGCGATCCCCTAGGTAAACCTCGAACCATCCGCTGAAATCCATTGGCAACACCTCCGGCACGCCGATGTCTCCCATGTAGCCGGTCACGTAGCGCGCCGGGATATTCATGCAGCGACAAAAGGTCAGCGCCAGATGGCTGAAATCCCGGCAGACACCCTCGCCGCTCTCATAAATGTCGAAGGCCGATTTGAAAGGATCGGCAAAGTGATAGCCAAAGGTGATGTGATTGTGCACCCAGTCGCAGATCGCCTTCACCCGCGGCCAACCGGGCGGCGTCTCACGGAAAAGTTTCCAGGCGACGTCGGAAAGCTTGTCCACCTCGCAGTAACGGCTCGGCATGAGAAAAGCGAGCGTCTCGTCAGGCAAATCCTCGATCTTGTGTTGGACCGCGTCGGGCGATTGCGGATCGGGTTCGCCGCTGTCCTCGATCAGTGTCTCGAGAGTGAGGCGAATGTTGCCGGGCGGTCCGAGGAGGCGTGCGCAGCGATTGCCGAAGAGATCGGTGTAATAGGAAACGGGCACTTCCGGCTCGACCCGCAATTCCTCCGGCGCGCGCAGATCGCCCTGCCGCGAAGGATGGACGAAGAGCATCAGGACCATGGGGGTGGGCCCGCGCAGCTCAAACTCAATATCGAAACCAATCCTGATCAGCATGTCGTTAGGCGGGGGCAAAGCCGCCATTTCTTATTCGGGTTTCACTTTCACTCTGCTCCGGCGCCCTCGCACTATTTTTGTCCGCAATCAGCCGAAACGCTGAAAGCTTTTCCAGAATTCCGGCCACGATTTTTTGAAAGCGCGGCAGACAAAAATATCGGGATGATCACGTGTCTCCTCGTTCAGGACACCGTATGGATTCTTGATCTGACCGGCCAACTCGACCTGATCGGCGAAGCGCTCGGCGGATTTGCGCGAAAAGCCAACCAGGATCACGACCTTGGGCGGCTGCGGTCCGTAGCCGCGCCACCAATAGGTGTTGATCCCGCTGATCACTTCCGGGAGGTGCGAGGCGCGACCGTAGAGATTGATTGCGCCGGCTTCGCCGTAATTGCTCACGAGAATCGCGGCCTGGCGTTGCTCCTCCGCGGGGAGCGCGGTGTAGATCTCGGCGACGGTTTTCGCCAGCTCGGGCCAGCCGATTTGTTCCGCGAAGTTGTCGTGAATCTTGCTCGTTAGGCGCCAGCCCGCGGAATTGATCGGCGCGATCGGCATCATCGTGACCGCGCTGAAGGCCGCCCCGGCGCCGAGCGCCATCCAGGTCGCGATTCGGCCGACGCGGCGGTTCGTTAGGCCGCGAGTTTCCAGCCAGCTCTCCCAGAGGGTGGCGCCGGCCGCGAAGAGCATCGGGTAAGCTGGCGCCATATAGTAAAATCGCCCGCGCGCGAGAAAGAAGAGGAGGAGCGGGACGACGAACATCCAGCCGAGCGTCTGATAGCGCCCCCGATCTCTGGTGGTGGGGCGAGACTTCGTCGAGCCGGGGTCTGCGCCTGGCTGCAGAGTGGCCACCGTTCCCCCCGACTCGACAGAGTCTCGCCCCACCAGATTAGCGCTTGGGAAAAAGTAGAAGTAAAGACCGGCCAGCCAGAGCGGGAGCGTAAACAAGTTTGCGCTCACGAAGAGCTGCTGCACGAGATAGCCATCCGTTCGCCCGATCTCGACGTCGCGCGCATGGATGTGATTCAGGAAAGCGATCGAGACGAAATCGTGCTGCATCTGCCAGATGATATTCGGCAGGAAAATCACGACCGAGAGCGCCGCGCCGGCCCAGAGCCATCGACTCTTCAGATAACGTCGCGCCGGTGTCAGCAGCACGCCTGCGACGATGCCCGCGATGAAAAAGATCATGGTGTACTTCGTCATCATGCCGAGACCAAGCACGGCGCCGATTGCCAGCCACCAGCGCGGATTTTCCGAGCTCAAGAGGCGGAGAACGAACCAGGCGGCCAACACCCACCAGAGATAATCGAAGGCGATATACTGAAACATCGTTCCCATGCAGACCGACATCGGCGAGATGGCCGCGGCCAACGCTGCGATCACCTGCGCCCACTGCCGCCCGCCCAGCTCGCGCGCCATCAGGCCGGTCACGACCATCCCGATGCTTTGCGCGAGGGCGGAGAAAAAGCGCAGCCCGACGAGCGAGGGGCCGAACAAAATGAGCGCGATCCGCCCGAGGAAGGGCGTGAACGGCGGGTACGAAACGAAACCCCAGTCGAGATGGCGCGCATCGTCCAGCACCCCGAGCTCGTCACGATGGAAGCCGTACTGCCAGTTCGTTAGGCAATGCAGGGCCAGCCGGATCAGCCCCAAAGTCATGAGGAGCGCGAGCGCGGGCGGCGGTCGGGCCGGAGAATCACTTTTTGCCTCCATTTTTCCCTCAGATTAGAGGGAGAAATCTGGATCATCGACTGGAAAAAAAAGACCTCGGTGATATATTGTTGGACGGCCGCGGGACTCCCCGCTGGCTGCAAAAAGAAACTCGAAAACAGGGAGCGGTTCGAGCCGGCAACACTCTTCCACTGCGGAAGAGATTCACGCGACAAGCTTACTCCGGTGAAATGGGACGCGATTCAGGTGAAGAAGAAGGGCGACAAACAACTCAGCTTCATGACCATCCTGGACAAGGCGCGGCTCACTCAGGAGAAGAGTTTCGATAAGAGCAGTTGAAGCGACCAGACGGCGAATACCTGGATGCAGCAGCTCCCCAATACCCAGGGCAAAAAGCTCGTTCGCATGAGCAGCGTCGATGACGCGAAGCTCTTCGATCAGGACGGTCACGATATTGGTGGAACCGAGGATGTCGTGATGGATGCCAAATCCGGCAAATCGCCTACGCGGTCGTCTCGTTTGATGACAGCTTTATCAACAAGGGCACAAGCTGACGATGGTGCGGTGGAAACTGGTCCGCCAGAGTCAGAAAGAGACCGCTGGTTATGTTCTCCACGCGAACAAGGTCAAACTCGAGAACGCGACCTTCTTCGCGCCTAACGAATGGCCGGACATGCACGATCTGACGTGGAACAAGCAGGTCTACGATCACTACGCCGTCAGTCCCTATTACTGGACCGGCGTCTGATAGTTAAACAAATTTCCTGAGCGCCTCCGCGCCTCAGGACGACAGAAGGGCGGATGCGCTTTCCCCAAAGCGTGTCCGTCCTTTCCTGTATCGAGACGGCGCGGTGCGAATTTGGATGTGGACGCTTCGCTGAGCGAAGCGCAAGAGCGGCGCGATCTCTTCGCAGGGTTGAGATCACTCTCGCGCTGCGCGGAGCGAAGCGTCCACCAGGGGGAGGTCGCGAGCAGAGTCAGGCGCGGCCGAAGTCGGCCGTCACACGAAGCTCCTGACCAGTCGCGACCCGGACGTCGCGCAACGTCACTTCGCCTAACGGCAAGGCCAGGAGCGAAAAATCGCGCTCGTTGAAGCGTTGCAGGTGCGGGGCGATGAAACCACAGGCCAAGGTCCCGAGAGTCCCTTCGCCGCCGCACCCCAGCCCGGAGAACCGCGCGTTCAATCGCTTATCGATTGTCACGCTCCCGCTGATTCGGACCGCCGCGCGGAGAAAAAGCTTCTTCGCCCGCAGGTGCACGACGACATCGAGGGCCCGCTCGCCCCGCGCTCCCAACTCGATCCGCACCTCTTCCACCGTCACGCCCTGCCGCGCAGCCTCGGCTTTCGCTCCCGCGAGCACAAGCGTCTCGAGATCGGCCAGGGCGATGCCAACTTCTATCTTGCCCTCGGCCGCATCCTGCAGGAGCAGGAGCGGCTGGCCATCGCGGTCGCGCCCCTGGCCGAGCTGCACCGCGCGCGCCTTGCAGGAGAGATTCACCCTCGCGCGTTTCACGAGAATCGGCTGCCCGCTGATCTCGAAATCGGCCACGCGCAACCATGGCTCGACCGGTCCGACAGGCGGCGCGGGTCGGGGCGGCGGCCCTTCGCCCGCGTTCGCGCCATCGAGCGAGACGCGGATCGCCGCCAGCTCCGGATAACTTTTTTCCTCCACCGTCACCATCGGCCCGGCTGGCCTAACGACCCGGCGCAGACTCTCCTCTAGGGCGGCCCGCAGCGCCTCGGCATCGGTTGGAAAATTCTTGCCCGACAACGGAAACATTTCAGAAAATTACGAAGCTCGGCGCGTCATCGGATGTTCTCAGCGAAGCGCCGCATAAAGGTAGAAGGCGGCGAGAACGGCGAGGACGAGGATGGCCGTGACCCACCAGACGGTCCTGATTGTGGCCGGTTTTGGCCCCGTGCCGAATTCTCGCCTAACGAATTCTTTGTAGTCGAAATCCTCCTCCGGCAATCCGGTCGCATCGTAACTTTCGGCGTCTTCGCGCCAGCCGGAATTGTGATCCGCGCCGCATTCCGGGCAGGCGACCGCGCGGGGCGAGATCTCCTCGCCGCAAACCAGACAGATTTCGGGCGTCTTCGGGCGCGAGGTTTTCTTTCGGCTCATCGGTTGACATTGGAGCGGAGGGGGACAGGTCAGGGTGTCGGGCGCGCGCCGCCGAGCGCTAGAGTCCCATGTTGGCGAGGACGACGGCGGCTTGCTGAACGGTCTCGAAGAGCTTCGGATGCGAGCGCTCGAAATTCTCGACTGATGCCGTCAGGCCATTACGCGCGGCTTCGAGCAGCTTCGGCTGTTTCTGCGTCCGGCTCGCTTCATGGGTCGAGGCATCGAGGAAATGCGCGATGCTGCGCGCGTCCTCTGCGTGGCTGCGGGCGAGGCCATCGACTTCCTCGCGCAAGGTCGCGACCAATTGGAGGAGTTTTTCCCGCTCGGTCTCAGGCAGCCCGGGCGCCTCCTGAATCCGCGCCTCGATTTTTTGCATCCGTTCTTCGAGCATTCTGCTATTTCCGGCGTCGGCCTGAAGGCGTCAACGAAGGAATCGATCGGTTTCTCGACCAGGTAAGCAAACGGGATTAATCGGCTAACGACGAAAACGGTTTCCAGCATTACAAGATCGCTAGCGAAACTTTGGATCGCGGAGGTGGGAAAGCTTCGTTCAGATCGGCCAAATCTTGATCCGTCAATTTGATCTCGAGCGAGGCGGCGTTGTCGCGGACGTGGGCGGGGCGGCTCGCTTTGGGAATTGCAATGACACCGGGCTGGCGCAGGACCCAGGCGAGGGCGATCTGAGCCGACGTGGCGTCATGCTCTTGCGCAATCTTTTTGAGCGCGTCGTGGTCGAGATCTTTGCCGCGCCCGATCGGGGAGTAGGCCATGATTGGGACCTGGCGCTCCTGGCACCACGGAAGCAGGTCGAACTCGATCCCGCGCTCGCCGAGATGGTAAAGGACCTGGTTGGCCGCGCAATTGGCACCGGCTGGTGCGGCGAATAACTCCTCCATGTCTGCGAGGTCGAAATTGGAGACGCCCCAGTGATGGATTTTCCCGGCGGCGCGGAGCTTTTCGAAAGCTTCGACCGTTTCGGCGATCGGGGTGTCGCCCGAGGGCCAATGGAGCAGATAAAGGTCAATCGCGTCGAGGCGTAGCCGACCGAGACTGCGCTTGCAGGCTTTGCGCAACTCGCTGCGTGAGGCGTGGTGCGGGTAAACTTTGCTGACGACGAAGACTCGTTCGCGCCGGCCCGCGATCGCGTCTGCCACGACTTCTTCGGCGCCGCCCTGGGCATACATCTCCGCAGTGTCGATGAGCGTGAGGCGGAGGTCGATTCCGAGTCGCAGGGCGGCGACTTCCTCAGCGCGGGCGCTTTTCTTTTCGCCCATCTGCCAGGTCCCCTGGCCAAGGACGGGAACGCGGGTACCGTCAGCCAGGGAAATGGTTTTCATCCACGGTCTTGATGATGCCCAGGTCAGTCCAAATCGCGGTTATTTGAGTGCGACAGACGAGCCTTCCTGAATCAACAAATCCAGCTTGTTGACGTCAATTGGTTTGACGAGATGATGACCGAAGCCGGCCTCGTGCGTTTTTCGCAGGTCGTCTTCCATCCCGAAACCGGTGAGCGCGATGGCGAGCGGGGGCCGGTTGGAGCGCAGCTGGCGGATCAAGTCGATGCCGGTGCCGTCCGGCAATCCGATATCGCTCACGAGCACGTCAAATTCCGCCGCCGCAGCTAAAGCGAGAGCGGATTCGATGTTGCTGGCTGATTCCACCTCGTAGCCCCGCAGACGGAGCAATTTCGTGAGCGATTTGTTGGTGTCCTCGTGATCTTCCACGAGAAGAATTCGCCGGCTTTGGCGCGGTCGACTGGCGAGGAGAACGGTCGGGACCGCGGCCGCGCCCATTTTG
>DATBDG010000195.1:0-2534 GCA_036270055.1 Chthoniobacterales bacterium | reverse complement strand
CGCGCCGAGCAAGAGGCCGAGGTTTTTGCGATACGGGCCGACCTGGTTTTCGAGGAGCGACTTGACCACGACGCTAATCCCGGCGTCGTCCGCGTAATATCTTTTCTCGAGACCGGCCGCGATCGACTTCATCTGCGCCTGCGCCTGCGTGACGCTGACGCCTTTTTTGAGTCGGCCCCAGGCGAAAAGGTTGGGATGCATCGAGCGTAGCCAGCCGTCGGGCACGCGGCGGAGCAGCGGCAGCCAGACATCGACGCCGCCCGGCGAGGTCATCTCCGGCGGCATGACACCGAGCACGGTGTAAAACTGATCATGCAGGTTGATGGAACGGCCAAGGACGGCAGGGTCGCGATGAAAAGCCCGCTGCCACAAGGCGTCGCTGATGACCGCCAGGCGTTGGCCGCCCGGCTTATCTTCGTCCTCAGAAAAAACGCGCCCGATTTGCGGTTGGAGGCCGATGACTTTGAAAAACGCGGCCGTGACGACAAAGCCGGAGACGCGCTCCGGCCCGCGATTTTCGAGGCCGCTGAGATTGAATGATTCACGGCGCCCAATGGCAAGCGATTCGAAAACGGTGCTCTCGGTTTTCCAATCGAGATAGTTAGGCCAGGAAACCGAAATTTCGGGCTGCTGCGGAGTCGCTTCCGAAAGTGTGACGATGCGATTTGCTTCCGGATAGGGAAGGGGCCGCAACAGGACCGCATTGATCACGCTGAAGATGGCGGAGTTGGCGCCGATCCCGAGCGCAAGCGTTAAGACGGCGACGAAGGCGAAGCCCGGTGATTTGCGGAGCTGGCGAAATGCGAAGCGGAGATCGTTCATGATTTTTCCTGCGGTGATTCACTCCTGGCGGAGTGCGATGATTGGATTGACGTTCATGGCGCGACGCGCCGGGATGTAGCTGGCGAAGAGGGCGGTTCCGCCTAACAAAAAGACGACGCTGGCGTAGGTGAGCAGGTCGTTCGCGTCCACGCCGTAGAGCAGACTGGCGAGCAACCGCGTCGCGGCGAATGCGGCCGCCAGTCCGATGACGAGCCCGACCACCACCACGCTCAGGCTTTGCCGCAAAACCATTCGCAGCATATCGCGTCGCTGCGCGCCGAGCGCCATGCGGATGCCGATCTCGCGCGTGCGCTGCGCGACGCTGTAAGCAATGACGCCGTAAATTCCAATCGCTGCGAGCAGCATGGCCACGGCCGCGAAGACCGCGAGCAAGACCATGTTAAAGCGCGGTTGCGCCAGGCCCTGGCCGATCATCGTTTGCATCGGCACCAGGCTGGGCACGAAAACCTCCGGATCCTGCGCATGAACGACGCGCCGGACCGCGGCGTCGATTCCGGAAAGCGACTCGCTGGCGGTGCGCAAAACGAGCCAGAGCCGGCGCGTCGGCGTTTGCGCGAGCGGCTGATACATCTGCGGCGCGGGCGCCGCGCCGAGATCGGTTAGTTTGGAATCGGCCACCACGCCGACGACCTCGAGCGTGTCGGATTTGTTATCGCCTAGATCGAGAAGAATGTGCTGGCCGATTGGGTTCTCGTTAGGCAAAAAACGCTGCGCGAAAGTCTCGTTGATCATGGCGACGTGATGGACGGTTTCATCGTCCCGTTGATCGAAGGCGCGTCCGTTGCGCAGCGGGATTTTCATCGTGCGAAAATAGCCGGGGAGGACGACCAGATGCGAGGCGTCGGGATGATTGCCGGGCGCGATCGGCGGCTGCCCGGCAATGGTGAAAGAGTTGTTGCTGTCGTTGCCGCTGAAAGGAAACGGATTCGCGCCGCTGGCGGCTTCGACCCCCGGGAGCGCGGCGAGTCTGGGCATGAGGAGGTCAAGGAAACGCCGTTGCCGATCCGGTTCCGAATAAGTGGTTCGCGGCAGGGCGAAATTGAGCACGAGGAGACGGCGCGGCTCGAAGCCGGGATTGGTCGCGCGCAGATTGAAGAAGCTCTTGATCAGCAGGCCCGCGCCCGCGAGGAGGAGGAGCGAGAGCGACACCTGCGATACGACGAGGAGGGCGCGAGTGCGGGTCCCGTGCAACCCGCCGGTGGAACCTTTCGCGCCTTGTTGCAGCGACTCGTTCACGTTCGGGCGCGAGACCTGCAGGGCGGGGACGAGCCCGAAAATGAAAGTGCTCAGAATCGTCAGGCCAAAAGTAAAGGCGCAAACGCCGAGATTTACCCGAACATCAGCGAGCCGCGGCACATCGCGCGGTCCGAAGGTAGCGAGCAGGTCCGCTACCCACCAGGCCAGAACCAAACCGGCGGCACCGCCAATCAGCGCCAGGAGCAAACTCTCGGCGAGCAGTTGCCGGACGATAAGCAAGCGGCTCGCTCCGAGAGCGGCGCGAATCCCGATCTCGCGGCTCCGGGCCGCCGCCCGTGCCAGGAGAAGATTGGCGACATTCGCACACGCGATGAGGAGGACGAGCACGACTGCGCCTGACAAGATGAAAAGCGCCGGTCGCACATTGCCGACGATATCTTCGAGCAATGGCCTGACGAACACGCCGCGATTGGTGTTGGTATCGGGATATTGCG
>DATBDG010000194.1:0-19081 GCA_036270055.1 Chthoniobacterales bacterium | reverse complement strand
AAGTCGCTTCAGATCGGGGTTGCGATGGGAATTTTCTCCCGCGAACAACTGGCCGGCGTGATGCTTCTGGGCGCACGCCGCTCCGGCCGAATTTACGGCACGGTCGAGCAGAGCGCGTTGCGCGTGCTTTGCGGCCAACTGGCGGTGGCGATTGAGAACGCCCAGCTCTTTACCGAGGTACAGAACGCGAAAATTTATAATGAAACCTTGCTGCAAAACCTGACCACCGGAGTCGTGGCGGCGGATCGCAACGGCTTCATCACCGTCTTCAACCGCGAGGTCGAACAGATCACTGGCCTGACCGCTTCCGAGCTTCTGGCGCGCAAGATCAGCAATCTCCCGGAAGCGCTGCGCGATATTCTCGGCGAAACGTTAGGCGCGGGCGAGCGGCAGGAGGATCGCGAGATCGTGCTCCGGGCCGGGGACAAGACCACCATCCTGCGCGCCAGCAGCTCGATTTTCCACGGACAGGACGGCGCCCCGCTCGGCGCTCTGATGGTGCTGACCGATATCACGACCTTGAAACGTCTCGAAATGCAAATCCGCCGCAGTGACCGTCTCGCCAGTCTGGGCACGCTTTCCGCCGGCATGGCGCATGAGATCAAGAACCCGCTTGTCTCGATCAAAACCTTTGCCCAACTGCTGCCCGAACGCTATCACGATTCAGATTTTCGCGAGACCTTCTTCTCTCTCATCGGGCACGAAGTCGATCGCATTGATTCGTTAGTCAACCAGCTCCTCCGCTTTGCCCGCCCGGCCAAGCCGCTCCTCAAGCCGATGCACGTCCACGAGGTCCTGGAAAAGGCGCTCCTTCTCGTCGGTCATCGCCTCTATCAAAAAGATATTAAATTAACTCGTTCCTGGGAGGCCGAAGTGGATACTATCCGGGCCGATGCCGATCAGATCGAACAAGTATTTCTCAACTTCTTCATCAACGCCCTCGATGCCATGAGACCGGGAGGATCCCTCACCGTCGGGACGGAAATTGGATCGACCGAGACTTGGCCGACGGCCTTGCCCGATGCCGGGAGCGAGGTGCGCGAAATCCTGCGCATCTCGGTGGCTGACGACGGCATCGGCATCAAGCCGGAAGATGTGGGGCATGTCTTCGATCCCTTTTTTACGACCAAGGATTACGGCACCGGCCTGGGATTATCGGTCGTGCACGGCATTGTCCAGGAGCATGGCGGGCAGATTGAGGTTGAGAGTGAACTCAATCGCGGCACCAGTTTTCACATTCTCCTCCCGCTTGTTCGTTTTCAGGAGGAGGTTGCGGCGGCATGACACTCCCCGCCGCCTGCCTTCTTTACACCGAGGATCCTGATTTCGTTAGGCGGGCGCGCGCCTACCTCCGCAGCCTGGTCGAGGTCCGCCATGTCAACAATGCCAGCCGGCTCGATCCCGTCCTGCGACAGCAACAGCCGGCCGTTCTCCTCCTCGACCTCCGGGGCAGGGAAAGTCGCGGCCTCATCGAGCAGATCCAGATGGAATGGCCGGAGGTTTTGATCATCGCTTTCGGCACGCCGAGTTCGGAGCCCTTGCGCGAGGCAGAAGAGGCCGGGGTTTACGCGACGGAGGACGTGAATTTGGAGCGGCATCACTTTCAAGCTCTGGTCGGCCGCGCGCTCGATCATCTTCGCCTCTTGGAAGAAAACCGGCTCCTGCGCGCCGGATCGCCTCGCGGGCCCGTCCTCGCCGGCGGCCGCGGCCTCGAGTCAGCCCACGCTGGGGCCGAGCCTGTCCTCCCGATGCTCCGTTTGCCTCGCGTTTTTCAACGTCGCGAACCGGCGGAGATGATCCTCCACGACATGGTGGAAGGTCTGGCCGAAGCCGCCAGGGTGACGCGGGTTGGGATTTTTTCGCGAGGTCGCGCGGGCGAGGGCTACCGGCTGCGGGCTGGCCTGCGCTGTTTGCCCGAAACCCATGAGCTCGAATATCGCGAGCGCGATCCGCTCGTGCGCTGGTTCGAATTGCACGCCCACCTTATCTGCCGCCATCATCTGCCGCAGACTGAGGACCATGCCCAGCGCGAACTGCTCCGGCGCGCTCTCGATACGCTCGGCGCGGAAGTGATCGTGCCGCTGCACTCGAGCGGCCGGATCAGCGGCTGGCTCTTTTTTGGTCATCGCCTAACGGGTCAACCATTCGATTACCAGAGCCTCGAGACGCTCATGACGCTGGGCGAACACGTCTCGACCGTCCTGGAAAACGCCGCGCTGCACGAGGAAGTAACTCTGCAAAAAACGCTCGCCGAAACGCTTTTAACCGCGATTCCGCCCGGCATCATCGCGAGCGACGAAGAGGCGATCATCCGCTGGTGCAACCCGACCGCCGAGTCGATTCTCGGCCTCACCGTCGCCGAGGTCCTGAACAAACCGGTGGAATGTGCCGGCAGCCGCATCGCCTCGCTCCTGCGCGAAACGCTCGAGAGCACGGTCCAGCCGCCCTCCCGGCAGTGGGTCGATCCCAATACCCGGCGCTCCCTTTCCGTCCAAACCCGGCGCCTCATCCACCAGCAGAAACCCTTAGGCGCGGTCGCCGTCATCCAGGACATGACCCCGGAGGAATCGCTCCGCCAGAAGCAGGAGCTGCTCGACCGAGCCTCTTTCTGGACTGATCTCGCGGCCAGCATGTCGCACGAGGTCCGCAACCCGCTCGTCGCGATCAAAACTTTCGCGCAGCTCTTGCCCGAGCGGTTCGACGACCCCGATTTCCGGCGCGATTTCAACGAGATCGTGGTGCAGGAAATCGATCGGCTCGACCTCATCATCACCCAGATCAACAATTTCGCTCATCCCCCAGAACTGAACTTCAAGCCGATCGATCTGCGCGCGCCAATGAAGAAGGCGATCGAGCTCGTCCGCGCGCGGACGGCAAAGAATGGCTTCGCGGTCGACACGGCCGTGCCGGATGATCTTCCTCGGATCGTCGGCGACGAAACGGCATTGGCCGAAGCGTTCGCCCATCTTGTCGCCAATGCGGCCGAAGCCACCCGCGGCCTCCTCAAAGGAAGGATCACCCTTTCCGCAAAACCAATCCGCGAAGGCGATCATACCAGCGGTGTGGTCGTGACGGTGCACGACAATGGCAAAGGCATCGCGGCGGATTTGAAAGACAAAATCTTTTCCCCATTCTGCACGACCAAGCCACGCGGAATGGGGCTCGGCCTGCCGATCGTCAAGCGGACCGTCTTCGATCACAACGGCCGGGTCGACATCGATTCCAATCCGCAGGGCACCTCAGTCAGCGTCCTGCTGCCGGTGGCGGAAAACGGCCACTGAAGGCGGTAGAAACTTCAGCGCACAGAGGTGAGTGGAAGCGCTCAACTTTCAAATCTCGATGCTCATCTACAACTGCGTCGCGGCCGTCTTTTGCCTCATCCTGGTCGACTTCGTCTTCCTCGCCATCCTCGGGTCGCTGAATGCGCTCTTCATTATCATCACTGCCGTCCCGGCGACCGATGGAAAATTCTACCGCCGCCCGATGACGAGCCGCTTCATTGAGTAGGCGGCCTGAGCGGCCTATTGCTTCGAGGATTCACTGCGCGTCTGAACCGCGTCTGCTCGTCGGCGATGCGCAGCGAAACAACCGGCTTGCCGCCGCTGGCACACCCTCTGCTCAGCGAACAGTGGCCAGCCAGGAGCGGCAACAGCTCGACGTGGAGACGAAAAAGCGATTCTTGGCAAAGTGCGCACAGCCCCGCGGCCTGCAATGGTCTCCCTTGCTGGGAGGCGCCGACACCACATCTGACCCTGATGACACCCCAGATTGACCTCGAGCGATTGATCGAGCAGGCGCGCGAATTGGCCCCCTTCCGGGCCACCACCGTCCGCCTCGCCCAAATGGTGGCCAGCCCCGATTGCGACATCTCGGAGGTCGCCGATCTCGTCGCATATGACCAAGCCATGACCGTGAAGCTGCTACAGATAGCGAACAGCGCGGCCTTCGCCAACCTGAGCCCGATCGCCACCGCCCAGGCGGCGGTCGCCCGTCTCGGGACCGCGCAGGTGCTCGCGCTCGCCGCAGCGATGGGGGCGCGATTCCATTTGCAGATCAAGCTTCCCGGCTACAACCTGAATGAGGGGGCTCTCTGGCACCACTCCGTCGCGGCGGCGGTCGCGGCCGAGGTTGCCCCGCGCTTCTGCACCCGGAAGATACCGGCGGAAGCCGTCACCGCTGCGCTCCTGCACGACGTCGGCAAGGTGATAATGGGGCGCTTCCTGGACGCCGAAATGCTGCGCCTCATCGCGGAGGCGAAGCAGGCGGATCGGCTGACACAGTTGGAAGCCGAAAGACGTGTGTTAGGCATGCACCATGGGGAGTTGGGAGGTCTCATGATTCAACATTGGCAACTTCCGGCCGGGATCGTCAGCGGCACCATCCATCACCACGACCCCGCGGAGGGCCGCAATGTCATCTGCGACTTCACCTATTTGGCCAATGAAGCCGCCAAGCGAGTCGAAGCCGAGCTCGAGGGATGCTGGCGTCCCCTAACCATCATGCCCGATGTCGCGGAACGACTGGGAATGGACCCCAGTCGCCTGGAGGAATATCGCGCCGCGGTCACCGCTCGCTTCACCGCCGTCAGCTCCCGTTACTACGTTCTTTAGCCAGGCCTCGGCCTGGTTCGGCACAACTCCGTTTTCCTACCAAATTTCACGGCTGAGGCGCGCGGGCGGACGCGGGGCAATGACTCCCGCCAAGGTCGGGCCTGGTCGAATTTGCAAGCTCGATTGAGTTGGGCTTTCGCGTGAGGGAGTAGGGTAACGGATGAAGAAAAACGCATTATACCGAACCGGAGTCGGTCTCATTGCGGCCGGGGCCGTCGCCTTCATTGGGTCGTCGGCTTTCGCCAGGAACCGACCTAGGCGATCGCCGTCCTGCACCCGCTCAAGGGTAGCAACGTGCAAGGCACGGTCACCTTCACCAAGTCAGGCGAAGAAATGAAAATCGTGGCTGAGGTGACCGGTCTCACACCCGGTAAACATGGTTTCCACATTCATAAATATGGCGATTGCTCGTCGTCCGATGGCAAAGCGGTCCGGCGGCCATTTCAATCCGACGAATAATCCGCACCCCGGGCATGATGCCGCGCAGCGGCACGAGGGCGACATGGGGAATCTCGAGGCCGACGGCGCCGGCAAGGCCCATCTCGAGCTAACCAATAACATGATGACGATGAGCGGCGAGAAATCGATTATCGGCCGGGGCATTATCGTGCACGAGAAAGCCGACGACCTAAAATCACAGCCGGTCGGCAACGCCGGTGGGCGAGTGGCCTGTGGCGTGATCGGCATCGCCAAGCCTTGTTTTCTCCAGCGCAAATGTGGGAGCCGCCTTTGCGCGGCGATGAGCGTGGTCCGCACGCGCGCGGCGAAGCGCACCCGCCTTTGTGCGACAATCGGCCACGTGGTGATCCGGGGCGCAAAGGCCCCTCCCACATTGTCGCAGTCCAAATTGTTGGAAGAGTTTTCGCCTGTCCAAGCACGGCTGATCTGTGCGAATTTCCTCCCGCGATGGATTTGATGACGCTCAAGGAAGTCCGCCAGGCCGTGACCCAGGGCCCGCTCGAGGCGCGGGTCCATGTGCAACTCGAAACCGTCGCGGCCAGGCTAACCCGCGAACAAAAACCGTACTGCGAGCTGACCCTGGCCGATGCTCTCGATCACATGACGCTGCGGGTCTGGAGCGATCATCCGAATTACAAGGCCTGCGACTCGATGGAGAGCGGCCAGTTCGTCGAGATCACCGGCGAGTTTTATCAGCATCAGCAATACGGTCTCGACGTCCGGCGCTGGACGACCCGCCGCCTAACGGCCAACGAACAGGCTGACCTTCTCCAGGGGCCGCCCGAGCTGCGGGCGCGACAGGCGGCCGATTGGGACTACATCGTCGCCACGACCGCGGCGATTCGCGATCCGCGGCTCTACGCGCTCTGCGCTGAATTTATCGCGCAATACGGAACGCGCTTCCGCAACACCGCCGGGGCGCGCACTTATCATCACGCGCGGCGCGGCGGCCTCGTCGAGCACACCGCGCAAATGATGCGAGTCGCGACTCAGATCGCGCCACTCTATCCGGGCCTGAATCTCGATCTTTTGGTCGCCGGCATTCTCTTCCACGACGCGGGCAAACTCTGGGAAAATCATCTGCCTGAGACCGGCTTCAGCATGCCCTTCGACGAACTGGGAGAAATGGTCGGCCACATCGGCATCGGGATGGAGCTGGTCAATTCACTCTGGCGCAGATTGGAGGCCCACGAGCGCGCGAGCGAATGGCACAAGCTTTCGCCGCCGATGGAGGATTGCCGCCTGCATTTGCTCCACCTCATCGCCTCGCATCACGGCGAACCGCAATTCGGTTCGCCCGTCTATCCGAAGACACCGGAAGCGCTCGCGCTCAATTACATCGACAACCTCGACGCGCGTCTCGAGATGATCTTCGCCGGGTATCCGATCGCAAAGCCGCTCGCCGCGCGAATTTTCGAGCGGGTGCGTCCGCTGCCGGGCAACCTGGTCAAGGCGCTCGACAAGTTCATGTAGACGTCTCGCGATGCGAAACGCGGGTTTTGGCTGGGATCGGACAAAAGAGCTGCGATGCCGGACCTGCGCTTGGCAGAGCGAAGTGCCTACACCCGCCGCTGCGCCTCGCCCAAATATTCTTCGTCGATCTCGAAGCCGATGAAACTCGTCAGGCCGGATTGCTTCGCCGCGACGGCCGAATTTCCAATTCCGAGAAAGGGATCCAGCATCCGCTTCACTCTTGTTAGGCCATGCAACCGGATGCAATTCACCGCCAGTTGCACCGGGAAGGTGGCGGGATGCGGCCGCTCCTTTGCCCGGCGCTGGATGGTTTCGTAGGGCACAAACCAGGTGTTGCCACGACAACGCCGGTCGCGCCCGCCGGTGTGACCCCAGCGTGCGATGTTCGACTTATCCGCATAGGGCACGCCGAGCGCGAGTCGATCGAGCGGCGTCTTCCCCTCCGGCGTAAGGTGAAAGACGTATTCGTGGCAATCGTTGAGAAAGCGCGGCGAGCTGATCGGCTTGAAATGCCCGCGCGAAATCTCACCCGCGCCCTCGTCGTTAGGCAGGGAGATCGCCTTGACCCAGTGGATCGTGTTTTGCAGAACGAAAAAACGGCGCAGGCGCAGGACGAGCTCGTGCGGCAGCATGGGGTTGGACGGGGCGGCGCCGAGGTTGAGAAAGAGCGAGCCGTTAGGCCGAAGCAGGCGCCGGACTTGCGCGGCCCATTCTTCGCACCAGTCGAGATAGGAGTGGCGGCTGACGTTGTCGGCAAATTTCCCGTAGCGAATCCCGAGGTTGTAGGGCGGAGAAGTCACGACCACATCGATCGATTGCGGCGGCAGGCTCGCCATCCCTGGAACGCAATCGCCCAGTCGTAAATCGAATCCCACCACGCCAAAAACTAGGCGTGGAACGCCAAAGTACAAGTCGCTCGCGCATGACAGCGCCACGGCAGGCTGTAGGTTAATCCCGATGTCGGACAAACCCTCGAAACTGAAGATCGCCGAACGCGAATTCTCGTCGCGACTCCTCGTCGGCACGGGCAAGTTCGCTTCCAACGAACTGATGCGTGACGCCCTCGAAGCGAGTGGGACGGAGCTGGTCACCGTCGCGCTGCGGCGGGCCGATCTCTCCGGCCGCGGCGATCCCTTTGCCAACATCCTCGATTTTATCGATCCGAAACGGTTTCTCCTTTTGCCGAATACGAGCGGGGCGCGGAACGCCGAGGAGGCGGTCCGGCTGGCGCGGCTGGCGGTCAGCGCCGGCTTGCCCTCCTGGGTGAAACTCGAGATTCACCCCGACCCGCGCTATCTGCTCCCCGATCCTGTCGAAACACTGGCGGCGGCGGAGACGCTCGTTAGGGAAGGTTTCACCGTGCTGCCCTACATCAATGCCGACCCGGTTCTGGCAAAACGACTGCAGGATGTCGGCACCGCGACGGTCATGCCGCTCGGCTCGCCCATCGGGAGCAATCGCGGGATCGAGACGCGGGCGCAGATCGCAATTATTATCGAACAGGCGACCGTCCCGGTGGTGGTCGATGCCGGGCTGGGGACGCCGAGTCAGGCGGCGGAAGCGCTCGAAATGGGGGCCGACGCGGTGCTCGTCAACACCGCGATCGCGATCGCATCCGATCCGGTGCGGATGGCGCATGCTTTCCGCAAGGCGGTGGAAGCCGGGCGTGAAGCGCGCGAGATCGGTCTGGCAGAAGCGCGCACGACGGCCTCGGCCACAAGCCCGCTGACGGCGTTTTTCTCTCAGCCGAACGACTAACGATTCACCGGGCGCATTCCCGCGTCGTTGTAAAATTCAATCTGGCGCCCCCCGATGCGCCTAACGACGCGCCAGCCGTGTTCGTGCGCGAAGCGCCGCAAACTCTCATCGTTGATGGAGTGGAAGAGTTTCAGCTCGGCCGGATGCGTGATAAAGTGTTCAGGCCGGTGCGCCAGTTGTTGCGCGATCACGCGGGCCATGGGTTCGAGTAAAGTGCGCGGCTCCTCATTCATGGAATGATCAATCCCCTTTGATCGGGCGAGTTGGCGGGCGGCGCCGCGGTGGAGGCAGATCGTTCGGTGTCGGCGGTGGCTTGGGCGGACGGTTCAATTTTTGGCCGAGCGATTTACGCGCTTTTTCGGACGGACTCGGCCCGCGTGCTTCAGGTTTTTTCATGACAAAATGAGAACGACTTCTTTTCCGTTACGGCTGGAAAGCGGGCAACGGTCGTTTCCTGATGGCATCCCATGATTGTCTGGGCAGAGCAAACGAATCCCACTTTTCGATCGCAAGGCGCCGAGGTTTTGCCGGAAGGTGGAGTGCGCTATCGCATCTGGGCGCCGGAGAAGGAGGTGACGGTGGTGGTGGAGGCCGGCGGCCGGGCCCGGCGCGAACTTTCGTTAGGCACGGAGCCGGGCGGTTACCGGAGCGCGATCGATGAGCGCGGGCGCCCGGGCGACCGATACAAATACCAGTTCGAGGGCAACGTTTGGCCGGATCCCGCTTCACGTTTCAACCCGGACGGAGTGCATGGTGCCCCCCAGGTGATTGATCCGCGCGACTACCATCGGCAGGATGCCGGTTGGAGCGCGCCGCCGCTTTCCGAACTGGTCATCTACGAGCTGCACATCGGGACGTTCACAGCGTCGGGCACCTTCCGGGCGGCGATCGAGAAGCTGAATCATGTCGTCGCGCTCGGAGTGACCGCGATCGAGATCATGCCGGTGGCGGATTTCCCCGGAAGTCGCAATTGGGGTTACGACGGTGTTTCGTTGTCTGCGCCGGCCCGGGTCTACGGTTCGCCTAACGATCTGCGGGCGCTGGTCGACGCGCTCATAGCCACGGTCTCACCGTTATCCTCGACGTGGTCTACAACCATCTCGGCCCGGACGGAAATTATCTCGGCAGTTACAGCCGCGAGTATTTCAATGCGAACCACAAAACTCCTTGGGGTGACGGGTTCAATTTTGAGCTCGAGCCGGTGCGGAATTTCTTCGTCGAGAATGCGATCTACTGGCGACGGGAATTTCACATCGACGGTTTCCGGCTCGACGCGACACATGCCATCGCCGACGCCTCGGAGAAACACGTTGTGGCGGAAATCGCGGAGCGAGTTCAGTCGTTAGGCGGCTTTGTCATTGCGGAGGACGAACGGAACGAGGCTCAGCTTCTGCGGGCGCGCGATCATGGCGGACTGGGCCTGGACGCGATCTGGTCGGACGATTTTCATCATGTCGTGCGCGTAATGCTAACCGGCGCGCGCGACGGTTACTACAAATTCTATCGCGGTACGGTCGACGAACTGGCTGCGACTATTGATCACGGATGGCTTCTGGAGGGCGAGGAGCGCGCCCCTCAGCTATTGGGTAGGCCTGGCGCAGCGATGTCCTTGGAGCCGGAAAAGTTTGTCGTTTGCATCGCGAATCATGATCAGGTCGGAAATCAGGCATTCGGCCTGCGCCTTAACCAGTTGATCTCGCCAGCGGCGTACCGGGCCGCTTCCGCGCTCCTCTGTCTCGTACCATACACCCCGCTGATCCTGATGGGACAGGAATGGGCGGCCTCGACCCCATTCCTTTATTTCACCGATCACAATCCTCAACTGGGTCGGAAGGTGACGGAGGGGCGACGCGACGAATTCCGCAGCTTTTCCGCGTTTCGCGATCCGGCGTCGCAGACAGGAATTCCGGATCCGCAGGTGGAGGAAACATTCCTTCGTTCCAAACTCAAATGGGAGGAGATTGACGAAGGAAGGCACGCGGACATCTTGCGGCTCTATCAAGAGTTTCTGCGCCTGCGTCGCGATGAGCCGGTCTTGCGGGACCGTTCGCGGGCAAACTTTCGTGTCCTAAAGCCGGCTGACGGCATCCTGCCGATCAGTTTTGGCAGGTCGGATGGCGAACAATGGCTGATCCTTGCGGATTTGATCGGCGCTCACAGCACGCCGTTGTCCGAAAACGACCAGGTGTGGCAGTTGGTGCTATCAAGTAATGAGAAACGTTTCGGCGGCGAGGGCGGCCCGGCTTTTGCGCAGGCAGAGGTCTGCGTCTTTCGCCTAACGAATTCCATTTGATTGACCGGGCAAGCGAGGGGGCGACAATGAGACGGCTCGACGCCACGATGAACACGAAAATTTTGACTCTGGCAGAACTGGCCCGGCGGGCGGCAGAAATCCGCGCCAAAGATCGCCGGCTCGTGCTGACCAATGGTTGCTTCGATCTGCTCCACGTCGGACACGTCCGTTATTTGGAAGAAGCTGCGGCATTGGGTGATTTCCTTGCGGTGGCGGTAAACGGAGATGAGTCGGTCGAGGCGCTCAAAGGGCCGGGGCGACCGCTCAACTGTGCCGAGGATCGAGCGGAAGTTTTGGCCGCGTTGGAATCTGTAGACTTTGTCACCCTCTTTCCAGCGTTGCGGGCGACACAGGTAATCGAGGCGGTGCGGCCGGCGATATACGTCAAAGGCGGCGATTATACGCTGGAAAGCCTTGATCCGGAAGAAGTGGCCGCGCTGAAGAAGGCGGGCGCCGAGATTAGGACGCTGCCTTTGGTCCCTGAAAAATCGACTTCGCGCCTGATCGAGCGCATGCGGCAGTAGTCGGATGCACCGAATCGCTCTCGGTATCCTTGGATCAGGCAAAGGCTCAAATTGCCGCGCCATCCTCGAGCAAATCCGCTCCGGCAAACTGGACGCGGAGTGCCGCATCGTTGTCTCAGATGTGGCCGACGCTGGCATCCTCGCGATCGCGCGCGAATTTGGCGTGCCGGAGGTCTATTTGCCGCCTGGAAAGTTCCGGACCAAACTCGAACCAGAGAGAGAGGAACAACTCGTTAGGCTGCTGCGCGACGCGGGCGTGGAACTGGTGGTCCTGGCCGGGTTCATGCGTGTCCTCAAGGCGCCGCTTCTGCAGGCGTTTCCGCGGCGCATCATCAATCTGCATCCCTCGCTTCTCCCCAACTTTCCCGGGCGCGAAGCCTGGACGCAGGCTTTGGCGGCCGGCGAAACGGTCACCGGTTGCACGGTTCATTACGTCGATGCCGGAGTCGACAGCGGCGAAATCATCGCGCAGCGGGAAGTTCCGATTTCGCCTAACGATACCCCGGCCAGCCTGCATGCACGGATCCAGATGGCCGAGCGCGAACTTTTTCCTGCTGTCATCAGCCGACTGGCAGCGACCGAAAGTCAGGCGCGCTCGGATTTTTGATCCCGGCCTAACAATTCCATCATCGCCTGGGACGGAGACTTCCCCTCGTGCAAAACGGCATAGACCTGGTCGATGATCGGGGTTTCGACGCCGAGTTTGCGTGCGCACTCGAAAGCGCTGCGCGCTGTCGGAATTCCCTCCGCGACGGTCTTCATTCCGCGAGTGATCTCTTCCAGCGTCCTTCCCTGGCCGAGTTGCTCACCTAGACGCCGGTTGCGGCTGTGTTGGCTGAAGCAGGTCGCGATCAAATCTCCGGCGCCGCTTAATCCCTGGAAGGTGCGCGCATCGCCTCCCATGGCAACGCCAAGGCGAAACAACTCTGCGAGGGACCGCGTGACCAGAGCGGCTTTGGAATTGTCTCCGAAGCCAAAGCCGTCACTCACGCCGGCCGGGATCGCAAAAATATTTTTCAATGCGCCGCCGAGTTCGATCCCGACGATTTCATCGCTCGTATAAACGCGAAAACGGGAGCTGCCGAGCATCGCCTGCAGCTCCTCGGCCAAGGCTCGATCCCGGCAGCCCAGGACGGTCGCCCCAGGCAAACCGCGCGCCACTTCCACCGCCAGGTTCGGCCCAGAAAGAACTGCGACCGGATTCGTGGGAAACTTTTCGTGCAGGATTTCGCTCATGCGCATCCCGCTGCCGTGCTCGATACCTTTCGTGCAACTCATCAGGATGGCGCTTGGGCCGACGGAGGCTTGGTTCAAAGCCGAGGCGACCTCCCGGAGCGCGACCGAAGGGGTGACGAAGACAATCAGTTCCGCTGCCGCGCAATCGGCTAGTTTACTCGTTAGGCAGACATTGGCCGGTAATTCCGCCCCCGGAAGATAGTCCGAGTTTTTTCGGGTGCGGCCAATTTGAGAAACACGTTCCGGGGTGTGGCCCCACAGGATGATTTCATGACCCGCTTTGGCCCAGAGGAGGGCGAGCGCGGTCCCCCAGCCGCCGGTTCCAAGGATGGCTGTTCGCCGCGTCATCGGTCTTGGCCGAAGCGCTGCTCTTCGCCGTGGATAAGTCGCTTCATATTTGAGCGATGCCGCCACACAACGACGGCTGCGATAAGTATCGAAAATGGAAGCGCACTCGCACCGGCCAACATTCCCAAGCGCAAGTAGAAAGCCACGAAAAGCGGCAATGCGACCGCTGCTCCGATGGAGGCCACAGACACGTAGCGCGTCGTCTGAAAGAGGATTAGCCAGACGGCGAAGACAGATATGACTGCGAGGGGCATCAGGCCCAACAAAACCCCGGCCGAAGTCGCGACGCCTTTGCCGCCGCGAAAGTGAAGCCAGACCGGGAAAGTGTGCCCGAGAATGCAGGACAAGCCGGCCGCAATACCGAGCATCTCAGGATGAGAGGCGCCTGGCGTCATTGCTGCATCGCCGACAGCGAAGCCGATCCGAACGGCAGCGAATCCCTTCAACGCATCAAGAGCGAAAACGAGATAACCCCACCTCTTTCCCAGTACCCGAAGGACGTTTGTCGCACCAATGTTCCCGCTGCCGTGCTTCCGTATGTCCACCCCGCGGCTGCGCGAAACCAAGTACCCGTTCGGGCAGGAACCGAACAAATACCCGGTTGCCGAGACGATCAGATAGTAGACGATAGGCGAAGTTACCAGATGTATTCCCTTTACTTCACACACTTAAGCTATTCTTTTTCAGCCAGATCGTCAGCACGCCCAAATCACTCGGTGTCACGCCGCTGATTCGCCCGGCCTGCCCGATGTTTCCGGGGCGAACTCCCAGCAGCTTCTGGCGCGCTTCGTTGCGCAACCCAGGAACAACAGTGTAATCCAGCTCAGGTGGAATGCGCATGGCCTCCGCTGCCTGCACCGCGCGGAGTTGATCGTTGTGGCGGCAGATGTAGCCCTCATATTTGAGTTCTGTTTCCAAAAGTTCCCAGATTTCAATGTCGATCCCCCCGCGAACCGAATCCGAAAGTGATCGCACGGTGAATTCGGGCTTTCTCATCGCCCGCAATAGAGACTGACCATTCAGGCGTGTGGAGATCGCGATACCACGAGCTGCCTTTAACCGGAGAAACTTTTCTCGCAAAAGGCGCACCCGTCGGTCGCCAACGAGGCCCGCGGCGGCCGCTCTTTGGGTCAATCGTTGGTCGGCGTTATCGTGCCGCAGGAGGAGCCGGTGCTCGGCACGGCTCGTGAACATCCGATAGGGCTCCTGCGTTCCTTGGGTGACGAGGTCGTCCACCAGGACTCCGATATAGCCTTCATCTCGGCGGAGAATGAATGGATCACGTCCGGCAAGCTTCAGGGCGGCGTTTGCGCCCGCCATCAATCCCTGTGCAGCCGCTTCCTCGTAACCGGATGTTCCATTAATCTGGCCGGCAAAATAAAGACCCGAGATCAGTTTGGTCTCAAGCGTGGCTTGGAGCTGCGTTGGAGGAAAATAGTCGTATTCTACGGCGTATCCGGGCCGCATTATTTCTGCGTTTTCCAATCCCGGAATCGAGCGGATAAATTCTAGCTGGACGTCATAGGGGAGGCTGGTTGAGACCCCATTGAGGTAAAACTCTTCCGTCTGCCGGCCCTCTGGCTCCAAAAAAACCTGGTGGTGCGGCTTGTCCGAGAACTTCACCACCTTGTCTTCAATCGATGGGCAATACCGAGGCCCGGTTCCATCAATCCGGCCACTAAACAGAGGCGAGCGATGCAGGTTGTGGCGAATAATCCTGTGAGTCTCTTCGGTGGTGGAGGTAATCCAGCACGGCAACTGTTCCACGTGGAAGATTCCACTGCAGATCTTGTTAAGGGTAAAAAAATCCTCCTCCTCGCCGAACGCCTCCGAAGCTTTGAGATAGCTGAAGCGAATCGGTGGATCGTCCCCCAGTTGTTTGGCGCAAACAGAGAAATCAATCGATCGCGCGTTGATGCGACACGGTGTACCCGTCTTGAAGCGGCCGACTTGAAAGCCCAGATCTCGAAGGTTATCGCTTAATGGCGAGGAAACATCTGCCATCCGCCCTCCCGGCCGGCTCCGATCGCCAAGATGAAGGAGCCCTCGGAGAAATGTTCCAGCCGTAATGACAACGCTATGCGCACGTACGCTGAGACCAAAATCCGAGCGCACCCCTGCTGCGCGACCGCCTTCAACGATTACCTCTACGACCCCGCCTTGCTTAACATCGAGCCCCCGCTGCCGTTCAAGTACCGCTTTGATCCGAAATTGATATGCTTTTTTGTCACACTGGGCGCGGGGAGCGCGAACGCTTGCCCCCTTCGTCCGGTTCAGGAGGCGAAATTGCACGCCGGTCGCGTCCGCATTAATTCCCATCGCCCCGCCCATCGCGTCAATTTCTCGAACGATGTGTCCCTTGGCCAGCCCCCCAATCGCGGGATTGCAGGACATCTGCCCGATGGTGTCGAGATTCTGGCTAAGCAGAAGTGTCCCAGCACCGAGCCGAGCAGCTGCCAAAGCGGCTTCGATGCCGGCGTGCCCTGCTCCCACCACGACGACGTCGTACGTTTTCTTGAGAAAAAATTGTTCCACGTGGAATTAGGTCTGCGCCTTAGGAATGCTGAGAAAAGGACTTGGCAAGAGCGTGGAAAGACCCCAGGTATCGCGAGCGTCCGCCGCGCCGATGCAACAGAGGGGTAATGACGGATCCTCCGCCAATACTTGTCGGCAGACTCCGGCAGCCAAAGCGATCCCGACGAATTCACGAAAACCGGTCGAAGCCGCTCCGAATACGGCGACCCTTCCTGCGCAGACGGTCAACCCGAGCGAAACATTTTCAACGTTACAACCAGTAAATATCTCTCCCGACGCCGTGACCAAAGCTTCTCCAACCGCAAACTGTGAATAGGTAGCGTAGGCATACTTTCGCGCTGGCCGAGCGCGCTCAATCAGAACGTCCCAATCTTCTACTTGTTGGCCCATGCTTTTCCAACCTTAATCACTTCCTCTGTGGACTCTTGTGTCATCGCTCCCTCCGTCGAGGAAGGTGTTTTCTCCGCTTCTTGAAGCAGACGGAGCGAGATGCGGCCGAGCAGCACTAAAATGGCTACCGATAAAAGAAGTCCGCCGCCCCATACCCAATATTCGACCAACCGGGGGTGGCTCTTGCCGCGTAGCAAATTTAATCCGAGCTGCCCCAGCGTTCCAATGTAAGCATACAAAAACAAGCCGGGCGCCTGTCCGACCGCCACCCAAAGGATGCAAGTCCTGAATCGGATGGCTGTTAGGCCGTAAAGGTAGTTCAGAAGGCTGCTTGGAAAGAGGGGATGGAGTTGGCTGAACAAGATGATTTTCCAACCCTCCCGCTCCACCGCCGGCTCAAGAGCCTCCAAAGTCGGGTGGCGGAGTAGTTTTCCTCGAAGCCAGCGACGTCCCACCCACCGACTAATGAAAAAAGCGATCGCCGCGCCGGTCAGGTTGCCGATCAAGACAATAAGAAAACCCCACCAAAGGCCAAAGAAAAAACCTCCACCCACGCTGAGCACTCCACCGGGTAAAAGCAGCACATTGCAACAGGCGTAAAGCAGCGGATACCAAATCGCGCTCCACGCGCCGAGATGCATCACTTTTTGCTGCACCTGTGCGATCGAATCGGCGACCGGAAAATAACGGGTGGCCACGGCGAAAATCGCCACCACCAGGACGAGTCCGCCGATCTGAACAATTAGGGCGCTCCGGACCTTAGACATGAGCGGAACTTGCCTACTTCAGAGGCCACGCGCAAACGCCGCCAGCTCAACCGTCGCAGAGTATCTCAAGAAAGGTGTGATAAGATAGACTCCGGCGAAGCGCTCCAACGCCGCTTTTGCAATCCCACGAGCGATTTCCAGTCCTCGCGCACCGCCCTCGGCGCCCTCCGCCGCTGCCATCTTCGTCCGCACTTCTTCGGGCACTACGATTCCCGGCACCTCGTTGTGCAGAAACTCCGCCTGGCGAGAGCTCAGGAGCGGCCAAACGCCGGTGAAAATCGGAACGCCGAACGCTCTTGTTCGTTCCGCCATCTCGTCCAGAACGCGAAGATCGAAAACCGGCTGCGTCATCACGTACTGCGCGCCAGCTGCCACCTTCCGCTCGAGGCGCGAGAGCTGCGTATCGAGGTTTTTCGAGTTCGGATTAAAGGTGCAACCGATGACAAAATGAGTCGCCGAGCTAAGTGATTTGCCCGCGTGATTAAATCCTTCATTCATCCGCCGTATGATCCCGATCAACTGCACAGAATTGACATCGTAGACCGAGGCTGCCCCAGGATGATCGCCAACGCGGGCCGGATCGCCGGTCAACGGCAACACATGTCGCATCCCGAGCGCGGCCATTCCGAGTAGTTCGCTCTGCAAGCCAAGCACATTGCGATCGCGACAACTCATGTGCAGCAGTGGCGTAATCCCAAATCGCTCCTTCAACATCGCTCCGATCGCGAGGTTGCTCACCCGCAAGATGGCGAGGGAGTTGTCCGCCAGGGTTATGGCATCGCAACCCGCCTCCACGAGAGCCCGCGCACCGGCGAAATATTTCTCTAACGCCAGCGTCTTCGGCGGATCCAGTTCACATATGATGACGCGATGCCCCGCCGCGATCCGATCGAGCAGGCTCTCTTCCGCTGGGACGACTTTCGGCGCAACGGCTCGCACCGGTTCTGCGGCCGGCCGGATGGTCTTGGTCCGTACCGGCTCCAATTCCGCTAACGTTGCTGCGATGGCTGCGATCGTCCGCGGCGTTGTGCCGCAGCATCCACCGATCAGCCGCGCGCCCTGGGCCGCCATTTCCCGCGCCATCTTCGCGAAATAGTCGGGCGAGGTGTAATAGATGAAGCGGCCCTCGTAATATTGAGGATAACCGGCGTTCGGATAAGCCGAGACCAGGAATTCGAGCGGAATCCGCTCCAGGAGATGCACCGTCGACTGCGGACCATTAAGGCAATTTACCCCAACGATATCCGCGCCCAGCGCCGTCAGTTTCCGAAACGCCTCCGTCAACGTCAGCCCGGAAGGGAGCCGACCTTCCTGTTCGCAGGCAAGCGAACAAACTACTGGCGTCTTCGACAATTGCATTTTGGCGCTGAGCGCTACCTCTAGTTCCTCGCTGTCGAGAAACGTCTCCAGGAAGATGAGATCGGCTCCACCATCCAAAAGCCCAGAGATCTGTTCGCCAAAGACAGCCGCGCGATCGATCCCACGTTCCTGCGCTTCATCAGCCGTGATTCCAAGCGGGCCGACACTACCGGCAACAACGACATCCTTTCCCTGGGCCGCCTTCTGAGCAAGCTGCGCCGCTGCGCGATTGATTTCGCCCGTCCGTTCCCGCAGTCCAAAGCGATCGAGTCGCACCGCATTCGCGCCGAAAGTGTTCGTCTCAATCACTCGCGCACCGACGGCGACATAGGCCTCGTGCACTCGGCTGACACGATCCGGTTCGCTCACGCAAAGCTCCTCCAAGCACCGCTCCAGCGGCACCCCGCTTTCCAGCAGCATCGTGCCCATTGCGCCGTCGCCGCAGACCAGTCGGCTTTGCAGTTCGTCGAGGAGATCCACTGGCTAAGCGCTTAGCCTTGCCCTGCACTCCGGTCAATCATCATCCGGCCGGCCGCTCACACCATACAGGCCTAACGACAAGTAAAGCGTGCTCCGGCCGGCCTTCCTCTTTGCCCGGACGGGGCGAAAAGGATCGAGCAGAAAGGGCCAACAACTTTGAATAAAGGTCAATACTTCCGCACCAGGTGCGATCATCTTCGCCTTCGGAGGAGGCGATGGGGTTGTTATCAACAAGCACTCACCGCACACTCTCCACGGGAAGGAGGGCGTGCCGCGAGCAGTTATTCAAAAGCAGAAGATTAAGAAACCGACTCTTGGATTAGAAAAAAGCTTATCAACCCCTGTGAAAAACTCTCAGCGCCCTGATCTAATCCCACACCGTATTCTTTCGCCAGCTGCTCCCGAGCTGGCAGCGCGAGGCAAATGCGCACTCGCGATCATGACGAAAGCCCCACAAGCGGGGACGGTAAAAACGCGTCTGACTCCACCGCTTACGCCCGAAGAAGGCGCGGCGCTCAACGCCTGCTTTCTGCGCGATCTCGCCTGGACCGTTTCCCAGGGCGGTGCCGGCACGCAGGGCATCGCCTGCTACACGCCCGTGGGAGCGGAGGCGATCTACAGCGACATCCTTCCTCCGGAATTTCAGCTCATTGCACAGCGGCCCGGGCACCTGAGCGGGCGTTTAATTGGTGCTACGCAGGACATTTTCTCCCTGGGTTTCGAATCGGTTTGCCTGATCAATTCCGACAGTCCGACTGTCCCGACATCGTCTTTCGCGGAGGCGGCGAAAATCCTGGCGCGCCCGGGCAGACAACTAGTTCTGGGGCCGGCAGACGACGGCGGTTATTT
>DATBDG010000193.1:0-3880 GCA_036270055.1 Chthoniobacterales bacterium | reverse complement strand
TGGAAGAGCCGCGTGATTCCGTTAGGCGATGGAATCCCGTTCACGATCAGAGCGTGCGGCGTCGCCCGCCAGACGAGCCAGGCGAAGAGGAGACGCATCACCAGGCGCTCGTAAAATGCAAAAACCGGGATCGTCTGATGCTGCCTCATCGGTGTTGGGCCAGGGTCTTTGTTTCGAGCACGATCGAATCATCTTTCTGCCGGACCCGGACGTGTTCTACCTCCAGCCCGGGCAGCAGTTTCTTTGCGGCTGGCCGCGCCTTCGTCAGACCATCAAGATAGCGAAGGAGTGACTCGGCCGCGGCCGCCTCGGCGAGCGGGACCCGCTTTTCTCCGGCATCGGCAAAGCGCTTCAATTCCTTCCGCCGCGCGCGATCGAAGATTTTCTTCAGGGTGGAATTGGAAAGGCCGAACTGCCGTGTCTTGAGTGCGCTGCCGTGGGCATCGGCGAGATGAATGAAATAAGTCTTCCGGCTGAAACTGGAGAACATCGGGAAATGCGAGAATGGATAATTCTCGCGCAGGACGAGCCCGAGCAGGAGCATAACGAGAAGACATTTGCAGCGGGTGCGCCGGAGCCAGGCGAGCGCCGCGCCCGGCAGCGATTTCAAATTCATCCGACGGGAAACAGCGTTGGCCTAACCGGGCGGCCAGGCGAGGGAACGTTTGCCTAACAAGTGGACGTGAAGATGCGGAACGCTCTCGCCCGCGTCCGGTCCGCTGTTGACGACCACGCGATAACCGCTCTCGCTCACCCCGAGACCGCGCGCCACCTGGGCCGCGGTCAGTAGCAGTTTCCCGAGAATGGGCTGATCCGATTCCTGCGCTTCCGCCAGCCGCGGGATGACCCGCTTCGGCACAATCAACACATGCACGGGCGCCTGCGGATTGACGTCGTGAAACGCGATCAGGTCGTCATCTTCGAAAGCGATTTTGGCCGGGATTTCGCGCGCGGCGATCTTCTCGAAAATTGTCATCGAATCGAGCAGCTCAATTCTTTCATCCCGGCGCCGCTGCAGATTTTCTCGCGGATGAAACAGGTCACTTCCTCGCGGAGCGCGTCGCAGGAGCGGGTCCAGATTTTCACTCCGCGCAGATGTTTGATCGCCGGTTGCAGACCAAAAAAATTCAACTCCGTCGCCCCGGTCTCGAGGATGGCGGCGACGCGTTTCTCGAGCAGATCGAAAAACGCCAGCTCGTAACCGTCGCCGGCCGCTTCCGCCACTTCGTAAAGCGAAACGGAAAGCGGCGGTGGCGCCGGTTTGAAATGGGGCACGATTTCCTTGTAGCCGATGACTTTCAAAACGTAGCGCACCGTCTGGTTGAGCTGGCTGAAGGCGACGACCGATTCGTCCGTCCGCAGGCGCAGATAAAAGGCGATGCTCTCCGTCACGTGCTCGGTCAGCCACCAGCTCGGATAACCGGCCCGATCCGCCGCCTGCCTGATCGCGGCTTGCAACCAGTCGCGATTGAATTCGAAAAGCTGTCCGGATTCGGAACGGAGGTAGGGAAATTCTTCTTTAAAGGCGACCATTGTTTACCTGTTCGTTGAAGAGTTCGGGTTGTTGGGCATTGGGCTTGATCCGCCGGCCGAGGGCCTGGATCTCGTCGACGAATTGATCGACATCCTCGAAATGCCGATGGACGGAGGCGTAGCGCAGATAGGCGACTTCATCGATCTCGCGCAGCTTCGCGAGCACCTTGTCGCCAATCGCCGCCGAGGTCACTTCGCGCCCGCCGGTTTCGATTTCGTGCACGATGTCGTCGACCGTCTGCTCGAGCGTCATGAGACTGATCGATCGTTTCTCGCACGCTTTCGCGATGCTGTTGGCGAGCTTGCGCCGATCGAAAACTTCATGCCGACGGTCGCGCTTGATCACGCGCAGATCGCTCCGTTCGATTTCTTCGTAAGTGGTAAAGCGGAAAGCACAGGCGAGACAAACGCGGCGGCGCCGGATGCTGGAGCTGTCGCGCGATTGTCTGGAATCAATGACCTTATCATCGCGATTGCCGCACTTTGGACAGCGCATAATGTGGTTGGAAGGAACTCCCTCCACTACACGTTGTAGCGCGATGCATGGCAAGAAATTTCGACGCCCTGGTCGAAAAAATTTCATGCACGAAGATTTCTCCGGCAAATATGGCTGCACTTTTTACCCTGGACAGTGCGTTTGAAAATATCAGTCGTTAGGGCAGGAGAGACGCCGAATTGAACGCGCTCCCTACCGCAACGTTCACCCCTCGCCCTACCCTCTCTCTTCCGAGGGGAGAGGCGAAGACTGGCGACCCGGAGGGAGTGGCGGTGGCGGTCCGCGTCGCGGAGGTGATTTACGCTTCGGCGGTCAGCGCGGCGGGAATTCGAACTCCGCTTTCTTCTTGTCCTTCGAAAGGGTGAGATAGGCGCTGAAGTGTGAGCCGCGTTTTGAGACGAAACCTTCGATCAATCCCGTCTTGCCTAGCTCGACCAAACGCTCCGCGTCCTCCGCGGAAATTTCTTTCCCGCACAGGTTGCGTTTCAACTGGAAAACGATCCGCGGGATTCCATTCGCCTGCGGCTTTGCCACGATAAAGGCATCCTCGGTTTGATAAAGATCGCCGTCGTGCAGTTTGCTTTCGCTCAGCTTGACCGCGTTCGAAAGGTCAACTGGCGGCTTCGCTTTGCGCGGCGCGCCCTTGCCGTTTTTGGCCGCGGCCTCGCGCGGTTTACGGGGCGGAAATTCCCACGAGATGCGTCCCCCTTGCCTAACGAGATAGGCGTCGAAGGGCCGCCCCTTCTTCGAGGTGAACTTCTCAATCAGGTCGGTCTTGCCCCGCGTCACGAGCTGGATCGCCTGCTCGCGCGTGATCTCCTTCTGGCACATCAGCCGGCCGACCTTGAAGGCTTCCTTCCAGCCACCGTCCGCGCGCTCGCGCAGGACAAAATTGGTCGGCGCTTCGCACAATTGCGCGCCGGTCGCCGGGTCGGTCCAAAACGGCTCGAGCGCATTCACATCCACCTTGTTGCCAAAATCCAGCTCCGCCTTTTTGCGGCCCGGATTCTTTTCGTCGTCGACAATTTTGATCTTGGACGGAAAACGGTTGCCGGTTTTGGCGGAAACAAATCCATCGAGCGGACCGACGGCGCTCTTTTCAACCAACTCGCGCACTTCATCCTCTTCCAGCTTGCGACCGCTCATTACCTTGTAAATCGCGAGCAGGCCGTCTTGTGATTTAAAGGTCCGCAGGGTCTCGATCATTGGCTGTCCGTCGGTCGGCGAGATGATGTCGGTTACGCGCGAGCTGCTCTCGTCTTCCTCGAAATTCTTGGTCCGCTGAACCAGGCGCTTCGTCGCCTCGGTGATCTCGGACATGAATTCGCGACGCGAAAAATGGCCGTGCTCCATCTGGCGCAGTTTGAATTCCCATTCGCCGGTCATGTCCGGTTTGGTGAGAGAATCGGCGTGCACGGCGGAGAGAAACTCGAGTAGCGATTCGGCTTTGGTCGTCGGAACCAGTTCGCGCTGCTGGCGCTCGAGATACTTTTGGTTGAGGAGGCCGTCGATTGTGTCGGCGCGCGTCGCCGGCGTGCCGAGACCGCGCTCTTTCATTGCCTCGGCCAGCTCTTCGTCGTCCACCATCTTCCCGGCCCGCTCCATGGCGGAGAGGAGGGTCGCTTCCGTGTAGCGCGGAGGCGGCTTCGTCGTCTCGGCGTGCAGCTCGGCGGAAATGGTCTTGGCCTGCGAATTGTCTTCGCTCGTTAGGGCGGGCAGCGCCCTGGCGTCGGCCGAATCGTCGACCGTCGTTTTGCCGTAGACCGCGAGCCAGCCGGCTGCGGTCAATACTTTGCCTTCGGTTTTGAAGTCGTGCTGGCCGCTAACGGTGCTGATGCGGATCGTGACGTC
>DATBDG010000192.1:0-7080 GCA_036270055.1 Chthoniobacterales bacterium | reverse complement strand
CATCCCGATCCGCCGCAGGACGGAGAGGGACCTCTCATCTGCAATCGGTGTTTCTCCAGGGAAAGGAACGCGTGAATGCAACTGTGGGACTCTCTCCGTGCTACGCCGGATCGGGATGACAAAAACTCCCTGCCCCGAACTCCTCTATTCCAGGACCGGCTCACTCCGGTCTTCTTCGCGCGCGGCCAGTTTGTTTTTCTCCATCATGCGGGCGCAGGTGTTCCAGCGCAGCAGGGCGTCGTCGTTGCCGTGGGGGCGAATCTTTTCAGCTTTCTCAAATTGCTCCATCGCCAGACAGAGCTCGTGGTAGGCATAATGGGCCGCGCCCGGGCTGCCCTGCGCCAGTTTCGCTTTCGCCCGCCGCTCGGCCAGGATGCCGGCGTAATAGGCGCGCTCGTACTCGCCTTTGATGCGTGCCAGCAATTGGTTCGCCGGGGTGTCGCTCACTCCGTAGCTTTTGCTGAAGCGATCGGTCAGAGCAAGAAGCAGGGTAATGACGGCCGACTGATTGTCCGGGTCCGTCGCGAGGATATCGAGGCAGATGCTTTCCGCTTCGCCCGGTTCATTGAGGAGCCGATAACGCTCCGCTTTTTCCAGGGCGGCCGGGATGGCTTCGCGCGACAATGATTTGAACTGAGGCATATTCGTTAGGCCAGCGGCGCCTCCGGAGCGCGCTCGTTCCTCTGCCGGATCTTTTTCCAGAGCCAGCCGAACGGATCATAATAATCGTCCACCACCCGCTCCTTCAAGGGGATGATGGCGTTGTCCGTGATATGAATGTCTTCCGGGCAGACTTTCGTGCAGCACTTGGTGATATTGCAAAACCCGATCCCCTGCGCCTCGCGCAATTCCGTGGTGCGGTCCTCCGTGTCGAGCGGGTGCATCTCGAGCGCGGCGGTGTAAACGAGGAAACGCGGCCCGATGAATTGGTCGTGCTTGTGATGATCACGCAGCACGTGGCAGACGTCCTGACACAGGAAGCACTCGATGCATTTCCGGAATTCCTGCACTCGATCGATGTCTTCCTGCGCCATTCGCCAGGTCCCGTCGGCTGCGTCGGGCGGGCGCGGTTTGAACTTCTTGATCCGCTTCTTGACCGCGAAATTCCAGGAGACATCCGTGATCAAATCTTTCAGGCGCGGGAAGGCTTTCATCGGTTCGATCGTAATCGGGCGATCGAGGGGCAGATCGCTCAGACGCGTCATGCACATGAGCTTGGGCATGCCGTTGACTTCGGCGGAGCAGGAACCGCATTTGCCGGCTTTGCAATTCCAGCGGCAGGCGAGGTCGTTCGCCTGGGTCGCCTGGATGTCGTGCACGGCGTCGAGCACGACCATGCCTTCGGAGACGCCTGAGGTGTAATCGCGAAATTCGCCGCCCTTCGCGTCGCCGCGCCAGATTCGGAACGTCGCGTTCATGAAAGCGCGCGGATGTATCCGAGCGTCTGCTCGATTTGCTTTTCGTCGTTCAAGAGACTCGGTGAAAGGCGAGCGTGGGAAAGGCCATAGGGAGATTCCGAGGCAATGACGCGCTTCTCGAGCAGCTTCGCCACCACCGCGGCCGGTTTCATTCCGTCGACATCGAAGCAGATCAGACCGGCCGAAAGTTCAGGGTCGCGTGGAGTGTGCACCTGGACGCCCGGGATCTTCCCGAGCTCTTCTTTGGTCATTTGGTTCAGGCTGCTGATCCGTTCCGCCACGCGCGCCCGACCGATCTGGCGATGGAAGGCAAAAGCCGCCGGCAAAGCCCAGCGATGTTCGAAGGAGTGAAAGCCGCCGGGCGAGACCCATTGCGCCTCGGTTGCGCCTAACGAGCGACCTTCCATCCAGGCGCCGTAGGGTCCCTCGGAAAAGGAGGGGATGACCGGCTGCAAGAGTTTCCAGTTCTCGCGTTTCGCCCAGATGATCCCGGTGCCGCGCGGACCGAACATCCATTTGTGAGTCCCGGCGGCAAAAAAATCGGCCCCAAGTTGCGCGACTGTTTCGTCGACCGCCCCAAGCCCGTGCACACCATCGACCACGAGCAGAACCCGATCCGCTTCGCCGCGCTGGCGATTGACCTCTGCGATCGCGTCCGCGATCCGCCGGATCGGCAGGCGCAGCCCGCTGCTCGAATGAACCCACGTCAGTCCGACGACTCTCGTGGCGGGGCTGATTCCCTTGTGAATCCGGCCTACGATCTCGTCGCTCGAGATCGAGTTGTAATCGTCGAACAGCCTGATCTTGCGCACGGACGCTCCCGAACGCGCGGTTGCGAGCCGGATCGACTCGTGTTGCGCGTAATGATCGTGCGCGGTGGTGAGGATCTCCTGGCCTTTCTTGAAGGTCAGGCCGTGATAGACGAGGGCGAGTCCCATCGTCGTGCTGTCGGTCAGCGCCACTTCTTCCGGTTTCCCGCCGAGATATTCCGCGACCAGCCCTTCGACTCGCAATCGACTGCCGAATTCCTCTTTCTCGACGACGGCAAAAGGGTCCGCGTCGAGCGCGCGACGGTAGTTTTCGATCGCCTCGCGCACCGGCCGCGGATGAGAAGCGAGAAAGAATCCGCTCATATTGATGTAGTCGGAAGCAAGCGCGAATTGCGCACGCACCTTCTGCCAATCGTCCAGATCGTTAGGGGAAACGACCGCGGGGGTGCTGCTCGACTCCGCGTACGACCGGCAGGCCAGAGCCATGCCGGCGACGGTCAGGCCAGTTCCGAAAAGAAAGCGACGCCGGTCCATCGCTGCGGTTACGTCGGGTCGCGCTGTTTTCATTTCATCTCCTCGATTACCTTCTGAAGATCATCGCGCATTTGCGGAATCGGCTCGCGCCTAATCTGCATCGCACCATCGTCACCTTTCCAGACGATGGTGTTCACTTTCGCAAACTCCTCGCTTTTCTCGGGGTAATCTTCGCGGAATTGTGCGCCGCGACTTTCCTTCCGTTCCAGCGCCGCGCGGGTGATCGCTTCGGAGACAGTCAGCAGGTTCTTCAGATCGAGCGCAGTGTGCCAGCCGGGATTAAAATCGCGGGTGCCGGTCACCCCGACGTGGCGGGTGCGATCCCAGAACATTTTCAAATGTTCGAGGGCGGCGTTCATCTCGCTCTCGTCGCGCACGATCCCGACGTTGTGTTGCATCACCTCCTGCAACTCGCGCTGCACGGTGTAGGGATTTTCGCCGTCGTCATGTTCGAAAGATCGAAGCGCTTCTTCCGCCAGATTCCTGACCGTCGCTCCGTCGATTGGCCCTAACGACTGGTCCTGGGCGTATTTGGCGGCGAACTCGCCCGCCCGTTTCCCGAAAACCAAAAGGTCGGAGAGCGAATTGCCGCCCAGGCGATTGGCGCCGTTGATCCCGGCCGCGCATTCGCCCGCCGCGAAGAGTCCGGGCACGCTCGACATCTGGGTATCGGCGTCGACCCGCACCCCACCCATGATGTAATGGGTCGTCGGACCGACCTCCATCGCTTCCTTCGTGATGTCGACGTCGCCCAGTTGTTTGAACTGGTGATACATGCTCGGCAGCTTGCGCCTGATGTGTTCCTCCGCGTTCGGCAGTCGTTTCTTGATCCAGGAAATATCGAGAAAAACGCCGCCGTGCGGAGTGCCGCGGCCCTCCTTGATTTCGCGCACGATGCAGCGCGCGACGTGATCGCGGGTCAGTAACTCCGGCGGGCGGCGCGAGTTCTTGTCGCCCTGGGTGTAGCGCCAGCCCTCTTCCTCGTTGTCGGCGGTCTGGGCTTTGTAGTTTTCCGGGATGAAATCGAACATGAAACGCTGGCCTTCGTTGTTCGTCAGGATGCCGCCTTCGCCGCGCACTCCCTCGGTCACGAGCATCCCGCGCACACTCGGTGGCCAGACCATCCCGGTGGGATGAAATTGGATGTATTCCATGTCGATCAACTCCGCGCCCGCGTGGTAGGCGAGGGAATGACCGTCGCCGGTGCAATCCCAGCTGTTGCTCGTGATTTTGTATGCTTTGCCGATCCCGCCAGTGGCGAGAATGACGGCTTTGGTGCGAAAAATTCTGAACCGCCCGCGTTCGCGATCGTAACCAAACGCGGCGCTGATCCGACCGCCGTCCTTCACCAATCCGAGGACACATACTTCCATGTGGACGTCGATTCCCTGATGAATTCCGTGGTCCTGCAAAGTCCGGATCATCTCGAGCCCGGTGCGATCGCCGACGTGCGCGAGACGGGGATATTTATGGCCGCCAAAATTTCGCTGCAGAATCCGGCCGTCTTTCGTCCGATCGAAAACGGCGCCCCAGGCCTCGAGCTCGCGCACCCGCGCCGGCGCCTCCCGCGCGTGCAGTTCCGCCATCCGCCAATTGTTGACGTACTGTCCGCCGCGCATCGTGTCGGCGAAATGGACCTGCCAGTTATCGCGATCGTCGACGTTGGCGAGGGCGGCCGCGATCCCGCCTTCCGCCATCACAGTGTGGGCTTTCCCGAGCAGACATTTTGAAACCATCCCGACGGAAACGCCCGCCGCCGATGCTTCGATCGCGGCGCGCAAACCGGCGCCGCCCGTCCCAATAACCAGAACGTCGTGCTCGAATGTTTCGTAATCGGGCATGCGGCGCAGCGTCTAAAAAAATCGGAGATCGCGCCAGACGCCGAGCGCGCACAGACGGACGTAAACATCGGAGAACCCGACCCAGAACAAGCTCATCCAGGCCCAGAGCATGTGGCGGCGATTAAGGCAGCCAACGCAGGCGTAGGCGCGGTAGGAGGTGGGCGATTTGGAAAACTGATCGAGAAATCCGCCGACGAGATGACGAAGGGAATGGCAGCCAAAGGTGTAGCCGCCCAAGAGGACGACATTCAACGCCAGCACGAGAGTGCCGACCCCCAGGCCGAAGGAAGTCGTGCTCGTCGCCGGATCGTAAAACCAAAGCGCGCTCCATACGTCGTGGAGAAGGACGAGAATGAAGAGGAGCGCAAGATAAAGGAAATAGCGATGCACATTCTGCATGATGAGCGGGAAGGAGCGTTCACCGAGGTAGGTGCTGCGCGGTTCGCCGACCGTGCAGGCTGGTGGGTCGGCCCAGAACGCTTTGTAATATGCGCCACGGTAATAATAACAGGTGAGCCGAAAACCGCCCGGTGCCCAAAGCACGAGCAGGGCGGGTGAAAAGATGAGCCAGGCCGGCCACCAACCCGGCTTCGGTCCGAACCAGGCATGCGGTGACGCGCCAAAAAGCTCGGGCGAATAAAAGGGCGAAAGATAGGGACCGAAGTAATAATTCTTCCCTTGGAACGCCGCCCAGGTGGAATAAACAACAAACGCCCCGAGGCCGAGAAAAACCAGGAGTGGCTGGGTCCACCACGCGTCGGGCCGCATCGTTTGGCCAAACGAGCGTACCGGTAAAGTGCTTTCCGCGGAAGTCATCGAGATCGAAAGTTCAGTTAATGAGGGTCAGCCGTGGTGGCAAGCAAATCTCAAGCGGCTGGCCGGAATTTGTTTGCTTCAGTCGCCTGTGAGCCGCGCTTCGGCCAAATCCAGATCGCGCTGGATGCGGCGGAGTGCTTCGTCGTTGATCGCCTGTGAATTTCGCAGCGCAATGATGGTCTTGCGCTCGACTTGGAGGGCGCCGTGCTGGAGGCGCTGGTAGATCGGCGTCGCGATCTCGCCCCCGGGATTCCCGCTTTCCTGACAGCAAGCGTGCAGCTGCTCGATCCGATCGCAATATTCGGCCCGGACCCGCGCCATGACCTCTTCCGGGAAATTTTCCTCGAGCGCTTTTTGTTCGACGTAATCGACCGCGGCTTCGTTCGCTTTGAGGCGCGCTTCGCGTTCCTCGTTGTCGATCAGACCGTCGTCTTTCAGGCCCAATTTGCGGATGAGAATCGGAAGGGTCAGGCCCTGGAAGACAAGGGTGGCGAGGATGACGCAAAAGGTGAGGAACAAAATGTAGCTGCGCCCGGGAAACGGCTCGCGATTAGCCAGCACGATGGGGAGGGCGAAGGCGGCCGCGAGCGAGACGACGCCGCGCATCCCGGCCCAGGCGATGAGGACGCTGTGCTGCCAGGGCGGGAGGGGATCGCGCGCCCGCATTTTCGGGTTGAGCCAGCGCGGCAGATAGGTCGCCGGGAAGACCCAGAAGATGCGCACGAGGATGACGGTGGCGCTGATCAGAAGCCCGTATGTCGTTAGGCGCGAGAGCGGCTCGTGATGCAGCTTTTGCAGGATGTCGGGCAATTGCAGCCCGATCATGATGAAGATGAAACCGTTCAGGAAGAAGGCGACAATCTCCCAAAAGGCGAGCGCTTGCAGCCGGGTGCGGGCGGAGAGCGCGGTTGAATGCCACCCGAGGTACATCCCAGCCGCGACGACCGCGAGCACACCCGAGACCTCGAGCCGTTCGGCCACGAGATAGGCGGTGAAAGGCGTCAGGAGCGAGATCGTGATCTGGACCGGGGGATCATCCAGTCGTCCCTGCACCCAGCGCATGATGAGACCGACGAGCAAACCGAGACCGACCCCGCCCAAGCCGACAAAAACAAAACGGAGACTGGCTTCGCCTAACGAAAAGGAGCCGGTCACCATCGCGATGACGGCAAACTGGTAGGCAACGAGAGCCGTGGCATCGTTGACCAGACTCTCGCCACCGAGAACTGTCTGGATTCGGCTCGGAACGCGCAGCCGTTTCAAGATCGCTTCGGCCGCGACCGCGTCGGGCGGCGAAACGATCGCGCCGAGCGCGAAGGCGGCCGCCCAAGGCAGCCCTGCGACAAAAGTGTGGGCGACCCAGGCTACGACCGTGGTCGTCATGAGGACGAGCCCGATGGCGAGGAATAAAATCGAGCGGAGGTTGCGCCGAAAATCCCGCCAGGAAGTGAAAAGCGCGGCCGGATAAAGGAGCGGCGGGAGAAAGAAAAAGAGCACCAGATTTGGGTCGAGCCGGATAACGGGAAGAACCGGCACGAAGCTGAGCGACAAGCCGCCGAGGACAAGCAGGACGGGATAAGGAATGGCCGACTTTTGCGCGACGATGACCAGGACCGCCATCAGGACGAGCAGAAGCACGACGGGTTCGGCGTGGTGCATGGCGCTTGGCCGGCGTGCCTAGTGAGACAGATCTGCGCCACT
>DATBDG010000191.1:0-6029 GCA_036270055.1 Chthoniobacterales bacterium | reverse complement strand
CGCCCTCTCTTCTGTTTTCTTCAGGCGTGGCGGAGGCCAGTTATCGCAATGCACCGATTTTTTTGATCCGCATGGCCGGGGTTCCTTTCGATATCCTCGAAAAAATGTCTACGCCTGGGACATCCGCCGCGGCGCGCGAGCTCCTCGCCTTCGAAAGCAAATTTTCACAGACGAAACTGGCCGTGGAGCAACTCATCGCAGCGCGGCGGAACCAGGTTTCGAAAGAGCAATTCCGATCCTGGCGAAAAGCGATTCGTTCCGGCGTGATGCCCGAGGCAGCTGATCCGCTCTCGAGCACTTTTTCCAGCTGCTGGCAGAGCGCAGAAAAGGTCGCGGCCGCGGAAGCCGCGCTGGCGGAGAGGCTCGCGCAGGACCTGATCGGCGCTCGCAGATTGCTCTTCGCCGCTGCTCGAAAATATCTACCGGCCTACCTGGTCTTTGCGGCCGCCGGAGTGCGTGATCGCGTTATCGACCAACTCTCTTCCTGCGACGTGTCGCTTCCACCCCGCAACAAGCAGGCACGGGCCGATGAGCGTCACCTGATCCTTTATCTGCAGCGAATTGCGGGAAAGAACGATTCCCTCAGTCAGTTTGGGCCACAAGGGTGGGGCCGGATTGACTCCGCCCGCAGTCTGCTCAATTTCGCTCCTCAGCCAGGTATTGCGAAACGTGAGACCTTCCTCGAACGCTGGGCGGCCCACGGCGCCGCGGCCGCGATTAGTGCCGACCCGGAGGCGGCCGCCGAGCTCTCGCCCCGCCTCCACCCCAACGGCCGGATCGAGCAGGACCACTTCGTTTTTGCCGAAAGCGGGGAGCTGCTTCCCCTCGATCCCGAGACGCTCGACCTCCTCGCGCGCTGCGATGGGAACACCCCGGCTCATTCGTTAGGGGTAGAACTTGAAACGCTGCACAAACTCGCGCTGCAAGACCTGATCCGCTGGGAGATGGAAGTTCCGGCGCTCGAAGCCCACGCCTTCGAAGTCCTTCTTTGCGATGTCTCGCGCTGGCGCGAGGGGCCAGTCCGGAGCCGCTGGCTCGAGCAACTGCGGGCGCTGGCCGGGCTGCCGGACCAGTTTGCCCGCGCGACGGAGCCGGCCGATCGGCTCGCCATCGTCACGCAGGCAACCAAAGGTCTGGAAAAACTCGGGGCACACAAATCCGCCACCCGCTTTCTCTACTCGGCGAGCAACCCGATCGGCGAAGAATGCTTCCGGGAGTGCAACTTCTCGATTACCGAGCGGCTGATCGACGAAGTCGCGACCGAAGCGGCTCCCTGGATCGATCTCTGGCGTGACAACTACGCCTTCGTTGCCAGCCGGGTCGCCGCCGGCTTGCGCGGCCTGCTCGAACAAGCGGCGCTCACCAACGGTGCCCTTTCCCTGCCCGCCTTCCTTCGGCACTGCGCGGACTCGAAAATGGCGCTCACCGGCCCGGGCATGGTCGCCTTCGCCCATCTCGCTTTCGCGGAAGTAAAGGAGGCTTTTCGCCGGCGGCTGGCGGGACGAGCGGAAATGCCGGAGGTGAAGTTGCGCGCGGACGATTGCCACTTCGTTAGACAGGAATTCTCCTATCCGAAATTCGACGAGTTCACTTATCCGTCGGCCGATCTGCAACTGGCCTCGGCCTCCCTCGAAGCCGTCGCCCGCGGCGAATATCAATGGATCCTGGCCGAACTCCACCCCTCCGTCGCCCTCCTCCACCATGGCTTTTACTGGGCCTGTCCCGACCAGCCCGCTCTGGCCCAAGCCCTCGAGCAAACCCTCTTTGGGCAGTCGAATCTATTCTACGGCTATTTCGCGGCCGACTTCACCGCCACCACCACCGTCCGGTTCGACGCTCTCCCGCGGGCGACCAATTTCGTCGCCACCCAGCGCTCCCTTGGAAACTGGCAAACCTTCCATCCGGCCGAGACCGAAGTCTTCATCGACGAAGAAACGGGCGACGTCGGCGTGCGCACCCGGGGCTCGGGCCAATATCTTGGGTCGTTTGCCCGCGGGTGGGTCATCCCGCTCGGCTTTCACCCCTTTTCCTTCTCGTTAGGCAAACACACCCCGCGTCTGACCTGCGGCAACGTTGTCGTGCAACGCCGCAGTTGGACGGTCACGCTTGAGGAGCTCGGCCCGGGCGATTTCACCGGCGTCTCGCGCGATCTCGTTGTCGCAGTGGAAAAACTACGCGCCGCCCGGGAGCTGCCCCGCCATGTCTACATTCGCCCAACTGAGCAGGCGCTCCGCCGAAGCGGCGTCGAAGGCCGCGACAAGGATACGAAACCGGTCTACATCGACTTCGAGAGTTACCTTTTCCTGGAGATTTTCCATCGCTGGCTGACCAAAGCTGGCGAACTCGAAGTCACTGAAATGCTGCCCGCTCCCGATCAGCTCCTCTGGCGCGAGCCGGACGGCCGCCGCACCTTCGAGCTTCGCACCCAGATCATCCCGCGATGAAAGTCGTCGCGATCGCGAATCAGAAGGGTGGCGTGGGCAAAACCACGACCGCGGTCAACCTTTCCGCCGCGCTCGCCGAACAACAGATCCGCGTCCTGCTCATCGACCTGGACCCGCAGGGCAACGCCACCAGCTCCTTCGGACTTCAGGGGCTCGAGGGCCAGAGTATCTACGGGGCATTGTTAGGCGATGATCCCCTGACGGAGAAAGTTCTGCCCACCCGGCTCGAGCAGCTTTTCATCATCCCGGCCGACATCGACCTCGCCGGCGCCGAAATCGAAATCGCACGGATGGACGATCATCTCACCCGGCTCGCCCAAGCGCTCCGCGTCCTGCGCGAGGACAACACCTTCGATTACGTCCTCCTCGATTGCCCCCCCTCGTTAGGCATTCTCATGAGCAACGCCCTCGCCGCCGCCGACGAGCTCCTGACCCCGATCCAGTGCGAATATTTCGCCCTCGAGGGCCTAGTCAAGATCATCCGGCTGATCGAGCAGGTGCGCGATTCTGGAGCGAACGGGAAGCTCGAGCTGGGCGGCATTCTTATGACGATGTTCGACAGTCGCACTAACCTGAGCGCGCAGGTGGTGGCGGAAGTGCGCGAACATTTTGGCCCCCGCGTCTACGAGACGGTCATCCCGCGCACCGTGCGCCTGAGCGAGGCGCCGAGTTTCGGGAAGTGCATTCTCGAACATGACCCGCACGGCAACGGCGCCAAAGCCTACCGCGCGCTGGCTGGGGAATTTTTGCGCCGGCACGAAAAAACCAGAGTCGGGTAGCCGCGAAAAATTGTTTTCTTTTCAACCGTCATCCCATTCTTTTCCGTCACTCGGCGCGAAGCGTGATTGTCGGGGTGGATGAGCGAGATCAGCCGCTCCAGCTCTAGTTTCTCGAACGCGTAGTCGCGCACCGCGCGCGCCGCTTCGGTCGCCAAACCGGGATTCCAATATGCGGGGTCGAGCCGGTAACCGATCTCGATCTCGTCGACCTCGTCGACCAGCTGACGAAAGAACCCGCAGTACCCAATGAGGCGGTTTCCCTCGCGCTCGATGACGGCAAACTGGCTCGGCAATCCCGCCCGGGCGGGCGCGATCACTCGATCGATGAGGAACCACTCCGCTTCGGCGCGGCTAAGAACGCCGCTCGAAAAGCGCATGAAATCAGGATTCGCCATCAGGGCAGCGAGGGCGTCCAAATCCTTTTCCGCGAAGTGCCGAAGCCGGAGACGTGGCGTTTCGATAATGACCTGCGGTTGGCACACGAGCGCTAACTTAGCGTGGCGCTTTCCGAGTGCGAGCCGCGCATGAGTCCCGGCTGTCGGGGAACGCCAGCAATAATTCGTAAAAGTGCACGTGATGGAGGCAGAGATATCGAAGAAATAAGGGGACAACCTGCTGGAAGCCGAGCTTATCCCAACGCTTCTGCGCGAGGCGCCCCAACGGGTCGAAACGATGAAGGAAAAGAGCGCCGCCAAAAAAACCACCGACGAATGGCACCCCGCGCCCGTGCCGGAAACGAGGAGCCTGACGAAATTGCGCGAAGCCGCGCTGCGGTGCACGGCCTGTCCGCTTTACAAAAATGCGACCCAGACGGTTTTCGGCGAGGGGCCGAAGCGGGCCGGCATCATGCTTCTGGGCGAGCAACCGGGCGACCAGGAAGACCTGAGCGGAAAGCCCTTCATTGGTCCCGCCGGCCAGATTCTCAATCGCGCCCTCGAAGAAGCGGGGATCGATCGCAACTCGGTTTACGTAACAAACACGGTCAAGCACTTCAAGTGGGAGCCGCGCGGCAAACGGCGCATCCACCAAAAGCCCAGTTCGCGCGATATCGCCGCCTGCCGTCCCTGGCTGGAAGCGGAATTGCGTACCGTTAGGCCGAATGTCTTGGTCTGCCTCGGCTCGACTGCGGCCCAGGCGTTTTTTGGCTCGTCCTTCCGTGTCACGCGCGAGCGGGGCAAACTGCTCGCGTCCGAGCTGGCGCCGCGCGTCGTGGCGACCGTCCATCCCTCCTCGCTCCTGCGCCAGCCGGATGAAGAATCGCGAGCGCGCGAATACGCCCATTTCGTTGCGGACCTTCGGGTGGCGGCAGGTCTTTAGACCCTTCGCGGTGCGAAGCGCGAGCCAAACCGAACCGATGCCCGCGTCTCCGACAGGGAAACCGCCAGAGGTTCGGCCTAACGAACTACGGACTGGGGGCAGCTTCCGCGGCCTTGGCTTTGCCCTCTTTCTTTTCCGAAGCGCTCGTCGCGCGCGCAGCTTCCGCCTTGGCGACGCCGACTTTCACCGTCTTCGCCTCCAGCGTGCCGTCCTCTTTCTTCCAATAAGAACCGCTCACTTTTTCACCCGTCACGACATCGGACATCATCGCAGCCGCACCTTCCTTGGTGATCTGGGTTTGGTCGGTCACTTTAAAGGTGCGCTTGCCGACCATGAACGTTTTCGCGCTCAGATCGACCGAAGCGACTTTTCCGCGATACGGAATCGCCCTGGCGCTCGCCATAGGCGAAGCGCTCGCTTCCGGCGTGGCGGCGGCGGGTTTCTTTTCCTTCGCCGGCGCGGTCGCGGGCGCGCCGAGGATGAGGGCTGCTGCGCAGAGCAGAGCGGGGATTGGGAGTTTAATTTTCATTTGATCTTTCTTGTTGATTCGGAGCGGGTGTAACGGGCCGCAATGCAGGATGCAAAACAATTCTGCGCGCCGTTTTCCGCTTGCCGGCTGGCTCGGCGGCGTTTTAGCCTGCCGTCCCCGATGGCCTCTGCTGCGCGTTATGCACAGCTCCTGTCCTCCGCGAGAATTCGCGAGCGCCCGCTCTTTCCCTTGCCGCGACGCTACAGCGAACTTGAGCTGCAGGCGCGCTGGTTTGCCGGCGACTTTGGAAAATTGTTTACTGGCACGGCGGAGGAGGAGATTGAGGTCGTGCAATTCGGCACTTGGAACCGCGAAGCCGGGCCCGACTTTTCCGATGCTGCGATCCGGATTGACCGCGGCGCGGTCTTGCGCGGGAGCATCGAGTTTGATCTCGCCGATTCCAACTGGGAGACGCACGGGCATGCGACCAATTTGGCTTTCGAGCAAACCATCCTGCACGTCTTTGTCGAATCGGGTGGAAAAGATTTCTTCACCCGCACCACAACGAACCGGCAGGTGCCGCAGGTGCGGGTCGACCCGACAACGTTGCCCCCCGGATTCTCCAGCAACCTGCCGCTGGCCCGGCCCGGTCGTTGTCACGCACCGTTTCGGAATCTGCCGGAGGAAAAAATCGGGAGCATCCTGGATGCGGCGGCTGAGTTCCGGCTCCAGCGAAAATCGCTCCGCCTGCAGCGTCTTTCCGAGCTGCACGGGGCAGAGGAAGCGCTCTACCAGGAACTGGCGGCGGCGCTGGGCTACAAGGAGAACAAACTTCCTTTCCTTCTTCTTGCGCAGCGGCTCCCGCTCGCCATCCTGCGGGCTCGGCCTAACGATATCGAAGCGATCCTCTTCGGCCTGGCCAGTTTTCTCGCCACCCCGGACCTGGGGGCATTCGATCCCGGAACGCGAGAATATCTGCGCACCCTTTGGGACACGTGGTGGCCGCGGCGGGGCCCGCTC
>DATBDG010000190.1:0-36475 GCA_036270055.1 Chthoniobacterales bacterium | reverse complement strand
ACGCACCGCTAGCTCAATTGGCAGAGCAAGTGACTCTTAATCACTGGGTTTCAGGTTCGATTCCTGAGCGGTGCACATCTTTGGCTTGATGGCCTCGCGGTTGTCTTCGACCCGGAGATGATGTCAATTTCCGTTGGCCCTTCGTCGTTTGGGCTTCTGTTAGGCAAAACGAAATGCAAACGAATCGACTCCTGTTATTCATCGTCCTGCTCCTTTCCCAGGGCGCGTCGCAGAGTGAAGCACAACGGCAGCAGCCTGGTGGCGAGCGTGGGGCGGGCCCACAGCGACAGAAACTCGATGACAAGGCGACCCGTTATGCCACAGCCGACGACGGCACGCCGCTGAAATGGAACGTTTTCCCCGGAGCGGGGCCGGCTCCGCATCCGGCCGTGCTCGTGATCCACGGCGGCGATTTCAAAGCTGAACCGACGAGCCCGAATAGCGTCCGAGCGGCACGGGACGCGGCGGCCGCGGGATTCAATGTCTTTCTCACCCGCTATCGATTGGCGCCTCCCGGCAGGTTGCCGGGCCAAAAATCGCTCGGCCAGTTTCCGGACCAGACGAACGATCTCAAAAGGGCGGTGCAGGCGGCACGAGCGTATCCCGGGGGCAATGGCAAAGTCGGCGCGATCGGCGGGTCGGCGGGCGCTTCGCACGCGGTCTATCTCGCGGCCACGGGGACGAAAGGCGACGATCGACTCGATGCCGCGGTCGGGCTCTCCGGCGTTTACGATCTGACCTTGCTTCCGCGGCGCCATCAGCAGCGACTGGTGGAGAATTACACCGGCTCAGGCAGCATCGAGGCGGCGCGCAAAGCGTCCCCCATCAACTCTGTCGACGCGAGCGTTTCGCCGCTCTATGTCATTGCCTCGGACAACGAATCCATGCCGCCCAACCAGTTGCCTGCTCTGGTCCGCAAACTGAAGGAAGTTGGCGCGACGAACTTCAAGGAATTGCTGCGAACGAACAGCCAGCGGCACGCCTTCGCCAACTGGCCGGATGTGAGGGAGCAGGCGCTCGATTTCTTGAAGCAGACACTCGGAACCCCGGGCGGCGGCACCGGCTCGAGCGAATCCAATTCGCCCGCCCCGTCGCCGTCTGCCAGTCGTTAGGCTGAAACCTCGCAGCCGCCCTCCGAGATCGGCTCGAGATCGAGATATTGCTGTGCGATTGGCATCCGCCGGCCGACACCGAAGGCGCGGGAGGTGACCTTGAGACCGGGCGCGGCCTGAGCGCGTTTGTATTCGTTTAGGTCGACCCGCCGTTGCACCCAGCGGACCGTTTTCTCCTCGAAGCCGCGCGCAATGATGTCGCGCGCGCTCGCGTTTTCCTCGACGTAGAGCTGGAGGATGGCGTCGAGGACGTCGTAAGGAGGAAGCGAATCCTGATCGACCTGGCCGGGTTTAAGTTCGGCGCTCGGCGGTTTGTCGATGGTCGAGCGCGGAATGATCTCGTGCTCCCGGTTGATCCAGCGCGCCAACTGGTAGACGAGGGTTTTGGGGACGTCGCTGATGACGGCCAAGCCGCCGGCCATGTCGCCGTAGATCGTGCAATAGCCGACGGCCAGCTCGCTCTTGTTGCCGGTGGTGAGCAGGATGTGGCCGAACTTGTTCGAAAGGGCCATCAGAATCATGCCGCGGAGACGCGACTGCATGTTTTCCTCCGTCGTATCCTCAGGCAAACCGGCGAAGATTTCCTTGAACTGCGCCTTAAAGGCGGCGAAAGCATCGCCAATCGGAATCTGGAGGCAGCGGATGCCGAGGTTCTGCGCGAGGGCGAGCGCGTCGTCGATGCTCCCGCGCGACGAGTAGGGGCTCGGCATCGAGACGCCGACGACGTTTTCCTTGCCTAACGATTCGACGGCGACGGCGGCCACGACCGCGGAATCGATCCCGCCGCTCAGACCGAGGACGGCGGACTTGAATTTGCACTTCGCCAGATAATCGCGCACGCCTAACGACAGGGCCCCGTAGAGCTCGGCCATCGGCTCGAACGGCTCGAGTGCGATCGCCCCGGTCGCATCGGTCTCGACAATCGCTTCCGCGCTCTGAAACGAAGGCAGCTGCGCGATCAGCTCACCGGCGCGGTTGAACGCAATTGAGCTGCCATCGAAAACCAACTGGTCGTTGCCCCCGACGACATTGCAGTAAACAATCGGCCGCTCATGCCGCCGTGCCAGCGCCCCCACCATCTCGCGGCGCGTGCCCAGTTTGCGGAGCCCAAAGGGAGACGCGCTCAGATTCACGATCAGCTCCGCGCCTTTCTCGACCAGACCGCGCACCAACTCGCGGTCGTAGAGCGGCCGGGGCAGATAATCCTGCGTCCAGATGTCCTCGCAAATGGTGATTCCGACCTGACGGCCGGCGATGGAGAAGATCTCCCCTCCCCGCCCCGGCTCGAAGTAGCGGTCTTCGTCGAAAACATCGTAAGTCGGGAGGAGCGTCTTGAAGCTCTTGCAGATCGGCTGTCCGCGCTCGAGGACAGCGGCAGCGTTGTAGAACGGTTTTCCAGGGCCGTCGTTGCGATCGACGTAACCGACGAGCAGCGGCACCGCGCCGATGCAGCCGTGCAGGCGCTCGATCGCTTCGAGATTTTGCGGAACGAAACGCGACTTAAAGACAATATCCTGCGGCGGGTAGCCCGTGGTGGCGAGTTCCGGCGCGAGGATCAACTCGGCCCCGGCGGCCGCCAGCCGCTCATAGGCGGCGAGGATTTTATCAAAATTGCCGCGCAGATCGCCGACGGTGGGATTGATCTGGGCGATGCCGATCCTCATGGCTCCTCCTGCAGGTTAGCCGCAGGTCGGCCGTGGGCAACGGCTTTCGGCCCCTTGCTCAGTGCCCGAAGAGGGCTGGTTCGTCTTTTTTGTAGCCGGCGTTGAGTGCGTCGTCGGCACCTTCGACAAAGACTTTACCCCACTGGATGAAGCAGGCGGTGAGGAAAGCCGCCACCATACAGATGATCACCTTCTGCATAAACGTGGCGTGCATGATGATTTACAAAAGCAGGAGCGGTGCCAGCCCCGATGGTCTGGCGCGATTCGCCGGGACTGAATTTCTCGGCATCTTTCGTAGACACCAAATTGATCGCGCAATATTCCCGTATCTTCCGCTGGCACGTGCTCCGTTACCTGGCCCGGCATCCTTTGCTCGCGGTGCTCAACATCCTCACCGTCGCGCTCGGGATCGCCCTTTATCTCGCGATTCAGATCGCCAACCAAAGTGCGAATCGCGCTTTTGAGGCAAGCGTCGACGTGGTGGCGGGAAAAGCCCAACTGGAAGTGAACGCCCCCGCCGCCAATCTGCGCGACGAGATTCTCCCGCAGGTCGCGCGCCAGGCAGGCGTGAGCGCCGCGACGCCGATTGTGCGGGGCTTTGTCACTTTGCCGAAATATCCGGGTGAATATCTCGATCTGCTCGGGATCGATATTCTGACGAACGCGCCTTTTCGGACCTTCGAGTTGACTGATTTCAAAGCGAATCAATTCGACCTTCAACAGTGGCTGCGCGGCCCGCGCGCGATCGCAGTGAGCGAAGAGCTGGCCCGCCAGCATCAGCTCCGGCCGGGCGACGAAATCGCGGCCCAAATCAACGGCCGGACCACTCGCCTAACGATCGGGTTTCTTTTGCGGACAGGTGGGACGACGGCCAATGCCAACCCGCATTTCGCCGCGATGGACATCGGATGGGCGCAGGAATTACTTGGACGCCGCGGCACGCTCGATTCGATCTCGCTTCGGCTGACGAAAGGAAACGACTTGGAAAAGGTCGCCGCGGCCCTGCGAGAAAAGGTACCGCCGGATGTAACGGTCGCGCCGCCCGCCCAGCGTAGCGCAGAGGTCGGCAAGATGCTGGCCGGCTTTCAGCTCAACCTCGAGGCGATGAGTCTCGTCTCGCTTCTCGTCGGCATGTTTCTGATTTACAACACGGTTGAAGCCTCGGTCATTCGCCGCCGCCCCGAGATCGGCATTCTGCGTTCGTTAGGCGTGAGCCGCTCCGAGATTCGGGCCCTCTTCCTCGGGGAAGCGGCATTGCTCGGCGCGGTCGGGATCGCGCTCGGCCTCGCCGGCGGATATTTCCTCGCCCGCGCCCTGGTCGGCACGGTGGCAGAAACAATTTCGTCGCTCTACGTCCTCCTCAGTGTGCAGGAAATTGTGGCCGCGCCTTGGGTCTGGGCGAGCGCGGTGCTCCTCGGTTTTGCTTCGGTCATGGCGGCCGCGTGGTGGCCGGCCCGAACCGCGGCCGCGATGAAACCGGTCGAAACCCTGCATCACGGCGCCCGGATCGAAAAAGCGGTCAAACTTTCACCCGGCTGGCTTCTGGGCGGCGTGCTCTTTTTCCTCGGCGCGATAGCGTGCTCCGTCCTCGCTCTGGGCACTGGCCCGCCCTGGCTCGGATTCGGGGCGGCTTTTTTCGTCCTCGCCGCTTTTTCTTCGATCACACCGGTTGTGACCGCTCGATTCAGTCGCTTTGCGCGCCGGCCGCGAAGAGGGGGAATCGAGCCGGCGCTGGCCGCGCAAAATCTCGGCCGCACCCTGTTGCGCAACTCGGTCACGATCGCTTCGCTCGCCGCCGCGGTGGCGATGACGGTCGGGGTGGCGGTGATGGTTTTTTCTTTTCGCCAGACGGTGAGCGATTGGATCGGGCAAACCTTGGTCGCTGATCTCTTCATCGGCCCGGCGGCGAATGAGATTGCCGGGCCGAATTCGTTCATGCCCCCGGCTGCGATTAAATTCCTAAAGCGCCGGCCGGAAGTCGAAGAACTCGACACCTACCGCGGGATCGAACTCCCTTTCCGGAATGAGACGATCGCCATCGCTGTCATTACCGGACGAAACCGGCGCAACCTGCGGCTTCGCCAAGGCCGCAACAAGGAGATCATTCCGTGGTTTTATCGCGAGGAGTGTGTCCTGATCTCGGAAAGCTTTGCCCGGCGTTTCCATCTCGCGGAAGGCGACTCGCTCGAGCTGCCAACACCCGCGGGTCGCAGAAATTTCCCAATCGTGGGCGTTTTCTACGACTACACGCGCGATCAGGGCACCGTCTTCCTCAGCCGGAAGACCTTCGAGAAATTCTGGCATGATCCCCGGGTCCACAGCGTCGCCCTCTTCCTCAAACCAAATGCGAACCCCGACTCGGTGGCGAAAGCCTTCCGCGACCAGTTTGGGCGGAGCGGGGAATTTTCGATCTACTCGAATCGCCTCCTTCGGACCCGCATTTTCGAGATTTTCGATCGGACCTTTGCTGTCACCTACGTCCTGCGCACGATCGCGGTGCTGGTGGCGGTCATCGGAATTTTTCTCGGCCTAACGACGCTCGTGACGGAACGCTCGCGCGAGCTCGGAGTGTTGCGTTCGATTGGGGCGTCGGCCGGACAGATTCGACGTTTGCTCCTCTGGGAAAGCGGGATGATCGGGCTCCTCGCCAGCCTGCTGGGACTGGCCTCGGGGCTTTGTCTTTCGCTCGTGCTCACGGGAGTGATTAATCGCGCTTTTTTCGGTTGGACCATCCGGCTTGCCTTTCCCTGGTGGTCGCTCGCCTGGACGCCCCTCTGGATTATTGCCGCCGCCATGATCGCGGGATGGATCCCGGCCTGGCGAGCGGGACGGCTCGATATTGCGGAGGCGGTCCGGAGCGAATGAAGGGACGAGTTTTCAATTGGGCCGCGGCAGCCCTCGGCATGTTTTCCCTTGGGGCGGGCTGGAAGGTAGCGGAGCCGGGATGGGAATATCGTTTTCCGCGGGATCATCATGCGCACACCGATTTCAAGACCGAGTGGTGGTATTTTACCGGCAACCTGACGACTGCGGGCGGACGCCGGTTCGGTTATGAGCTGACCTTTTTCCGGCAGGGAATCCGGCCGCCGGATGAGCGCGCGCAGACAAGGTCGCGCTTTATCGTGAATGATTTGAAGTTCGCGCATTTCACCGTCACGGACGTGGCCGGACGGCGCTTCCTTTTTCATGACAAGGTGAGTCGGGGGAGCTTTGGTGACGCGGGGTTCGATGATCGTGATCGGCTGGCCTGGATCGAGCACTGGACTCTGCGCATGAAGGGAGATGGCTCTTTTGAACTGGCGGCGAAAACGGCGGATGCGGAAATCGCGCTGCACTTGGCTCCGCAAAAAGCGCCGGTGGTTCATGGCCCGAACGGGATCAGCCGAAAGGCGAAAGGCGCGGGGCACGCGTCGCATTACTACTCAATCACGCGCCTAACGACCTCCGGCACCGTGCGGGTGGAAAGGGAAAAGTTCAACATCACCGGCGGGAGCTGGTTCGATCACGAATGGGCAACCAACCAACTCGCGCGTGACCAGGCCGGCTGGAATTGGGTCTCGGCCCAATTCGACGACGGCAGCGAATTGATGCTCTATCAAATGCGCCTGACGAACGGGGCGATTGATCCGGTCTCGAGCGGAACCGTGGTACGCGCGGATGGCTCTTCCGTCGCCCTCACGAGCGCGGATTTTCAGATGACCCCGCAATCGTTCTGGCGGAATTCGGCGACAAAAGCCGACTACCCGATTGGCTGGCGAATCGTTATTCCAAAGGAGAAACTCGACTTTCGGATCAAGCCTGTGCTTTCGAATCAGGAACTGGTCCTGGGACCGCTGGTTTATTGGGAAGGGGCGTTCGACGTCAGCGGCACGCGCGCCGGCCAACCGATTGGCGGCCGAGGTTACCTCGAGCTGACGGGATACGCCTCGCCGCTGCAGGAACTCAACCGCTAAGGGGCGGCTTCTAGGCCTGGGTGTGGCGGGCGAAATGCACTTCCGCGCCCTTCGGCAGGAGACGTTTACGACCGCGCTGACGGCGGCGGGCGAGGGTCGCGCGACCGCCCTTGGTGCTCATGCGGGCGCGGAAACCGTGCTGCTGCTTCCGGGTCCGCTTCGATCGCTGTAAGGTGCGTTTCATAGAGGAAATCCCGCTGCCGGGCGTTAAGAGAGCCGCTACTCTAGGGGCGAGAGCCGGTTTGTCAACGACCGCATCCCCGCGCGATAAGCGCATTGCCACCGGGGGCCGAATATGGAATAACCATCTGCGATGAGCGAGGTCGTCATCCAACCAGCGATCGCGGAAGACCTGGACGAATTGTCGAGTCTGCTGGGCGAGTTATTCAGCGAGGAAAGCGATTTCCGGCCCGACCGGGAGAAGCAGCTCCGCGGGCTCCGCCTCATCTTCGAACAGCCAAATCGCGGCCGGGTTTTCGTGCTGCGGCGCGACCGGTCGATCGTCGGGATGATCAACCTGCTCTTCACCATCAGCACGGCGGAAGGTGGTTTTGTCATTCTGCTCGAGGACCTCGTTATCCACAGGGAATATCGCGGCCACGGCTACGGCTCGATGCTGCTCGATTATGCGATCGAGTTCGCGAAGCAGAAAAATTTTCGCCGCATTACACTCCTCACCGATCGACCCGAGCTGCGCTCGCAGAATTTTTTCCGCAAACACGGCTTCTACGAATCGCCCATGCTGCCGATGCGTTTGCTGATTCCATCACAACACCAAACGAGCGAGCCGTCGCTCTAATCCGTCCCTCCTTTGCGGACTTGGCGAGAGTCCGCTAACAATCAGGCATGTCGGACGACGCCACATTTATCGATCTCGGCTTCGCTCGCGTGGATGTGGATCGGCGGCGGCGGACCGGTTTCCCGGAGGTAATTTTCGGGCAGGGAAAAACGCCGGCGCAGGTGGCGCAGATCGCCCGCGTGATTTTGGAGCACGATCCCGTCCTGCTCGCGACGCGCATCTCCCGCGAACAATTCGAGTCGGTGGCGGCGGAATTTCCGAGCGCCGCCTTTCACGAAGAGGCTCGCTGCCTGACGATCGAGCGAGAGCCACTCCCGAAATGCAGATGCCCAATCGCGGTCGTGGCCGCGGGCACTTCCGATCTTCCGGTGGCGGAAGAAGCCGCGGTCACGCTGGAAGTTTTCGGGAACAGGGTCGAGCGCATTTTCGATGCCGGCGTGGCGGGACTTCATCGCCTCCTGGTCGAGACCGACCGACTGCGGGAATGCGCTGCGGTCGTTGTGGTCGCGGGCATGGAAGGGGCGTTGCCGAGTGTCGTGGCGGGCTTGGTCGACAAACCGATTATCGCCGTGCCGACGAGCACAGGCTATGGCGCGAGCTTCGGCGGTCTGGCCGCCTTGCTCGGGATGCTGAACAGTTGTGGCAGCGGGGTCACCGTTGTGAACATCGACAATGGCTTTGGCGCCGCCTACGCCGCCGCCACCATCAATCGACTCATCGAGGTAGGATAGGGCCTTCCGGGTTTCGCGAAGGATCGGCTGATGCGGCCGGCTCCGGCCCGCGCTATCTTCCTCGATGCCGACTCAAGGAGGTTCGTTTCGACTTTTTCGCTTTGCCGGCATCGACGTCTTTTTGCACTGGTCATGGTTCTTGATCGCGGCTTACGAAGTGCAGGTCTGGCGGTCGATTTTTTCTTCGCCCGTCTGGGCTGCGCTGCTTTACCTCGGATTGTTTGTCCTCGTCACGCTGCACGAATTCGGTCACGCCCTCGCCTGTCGCCAGGTCGGCGGCCGGGCGGACCGGATCGTTCTCTGGCCTCTGGGCGGAATCGCTTTCGTTAGTCCCCCACCCCGCGCCGGCGCGATGCTATGGAGCATTGCCGCCGGGCCGCTCGTCAACGTCCTCCTCGCGCCCATTCTGACTTTCATCCTGCACACGGCCGGGCAGGCCGGCTTGGCACAGACCAATCCGGACGGCTACGAGGTCCTGCATTGGCTTTGGAAAATCAATTGGGGGCTGCTGCTCTTCAATCTCCTTCCCATCTACCCGCTCGATGGCGGGCAGATCCTGCGCGCGGTCCTTTGGTTCCCGTTAGGACAAATTCGCAGCCTCTTCCTCGCCACGGCAGTGGGCTTCGCAGGCGGCGCCGCGCTCGTGTTGTTCGCGATTTGGGTGCGGTCGATCTGGTTCGGAATCATGGCGTTCTTCCTTCTCAGCCAAGCCGCCGTCGGCTGGCGCCAGGCCCAATATCTGAAAACGGCAGCCGCCGAGGAAGTGCGCGTCGCGCCCGACGAAAGGCGTCTCTAGATGCCTAACGAGAATCCTTTTCCATCCAGCGCTTGAGCTGGGGACGCAGGCGCTGCTTGAACTCAGCCCGGAAGCCGATCTCATCGACGGCCTTCGCCACCGCCCCGGCGGCCGAGGGCGGGAGATCGGACTCGGCGTATTTCTCCAGGGCCCGGGCCTCTTGCAGATCGGAGAAAAAAGTGAAAAGACCGGGCGCGAATGCGTCGCTCCCGAGCGCGTCCTGTTTTGCGAGCAGCTCCTTCATGTGTTCGCGGGCAAAATCCCAGACCAGACCCGGATGCTCGCCCTGGCGCGCAACGAAAGGCAGCAGATAGGCGGCGCGACTGGTGGACAGCTCGTCCGTCAGTGCGAGCGGGAGGGTGCGCCTAACGAGTGCGGGCTCGATCGCGTTCGCGAGGGCTTCGTAATAAGTCTGTTTCTCCTCCGTACTGGTGGTTTTGAGGCCGAGCTTGTGCAGTTTTTCCCAGCTCTCGGCATCGGCATACCGACCCACGACCGCGAAAATGTCCGGCCGCAAATCAGGCGCGACTGCTGCGCGATCGGAAAGGAAACGCTCAAAGCGTGCGCGGCATCCAGCTACGACATTGGAATCGTCGAGGAACCCGAGACCGCGGATGAGCGCGGCGCGGAGGAAGGAGCGCTCGGCTGGTTCACCTTCTTTTGCCTCCCAGCCGACGCGGTCGAACGCCGGGCGCAAAAGGACCCGGGCGTATTGCTGGAAATGCGGCCGCGCCGGATCGCCCGCCAGCAGGCGGTTGATGAAGATGAAAGTGTCGATGATTTGGTTGTAGACCGTGAGCTGATCGTCCTTCAACACCTGGGTGACGAGGCCGAGGTAATGCGAAAGCGGCTCACGATTCGCCTCGACCAGCGCCCAAGCATCGGTCAGCAGATTGACCCGATCGGCCTCGGAGATCTGGCCCAAGTGCGAGATGAGCATTTTCCAGGAGGCGTCGTCGTACTCGACCCGGTAGTAGCCGGCGTCCCCGACGTTCAACTTCAGGGCGCGATCCGCCGGAAGTTCGTTAGGCAAATTGCCCGACTTGTCGCGCAGGAGGAAGCCGTTCGTCGCCGGCTGCAGCTCGGTCACGTAGGTCAGCGGGACCTGCCAGCGTTGCGCCGGCGGGTTCGGGAAATGCACCGTGAAACGCTCCTGGGTGAGGGTGACCGTGCTGGCGTCGCGACTTACTTTGACGAGCGGAAAACCCGGTTGCTCCGTCCAACCGGTCGCGATTTCCCCCACTGGCTTGCCCGAGACTTCGGTCAACGCCTCCCACAGATCGGCCGTGGTCGTGTTCGAATATTTGTGAGCCGAGATGTATTTACGAATGCCGTCGCGGAAGACATTCTCGCTCAGGAAACTCTCCAGCATCCGGATGATCGACTGGCCTTTTAGATAGGTAATTTCATCGAAGGCGCTGTTGGCCTCGGCTTCGGTCGCGATTGGTTGCTGGATCGAATGGGTGGTAGAGCGCGCATCCATTTGCATCGCGGTATCCTTCGGAAAACCGATTCGGCGCGTCGGGTTGCGCGGCGCACGGCGGCGCAGCCATTCATTCCATGACGGGTTGAAATGATCGGTGCACTTCGAGCCCATCCAGGAGGCGAACCCTTCGTTCAGCCAGAGGTTGTCCCACCACGCCATCGTGACCAAATCGCCAAACCACTGATGCGCCATCTCGTGCGCGATGACGGCGAAGATGTCCTGCTTTGTGCTGCTGGAGGAATTTTCCGGATCGAAGAGGAGAACCGATTCGTAAAAGGTGATGCCGCCCCAGTTCTCCATCGCGCCGCCGAAGCCGCCCGGCAGCGCGATGAGATCGAGCTTCGGAAGCGGATACCTGATCCCGAAATACTCGTTGTAGTAATGCAGGATTTTCGCCTCGCTCTCGAGCGCATAACGGCCCATCTCCGCTTTTCCCTTCGTCGCGATAACACGCAGCTTTACTCCGTCCTGTTCGCTCTCGATCGCATCGAGCTCGCCCGCGCAGAGGACGACAAGATAACTCGACATCGATGGTGACATGCCGAAGCGCACTTCCTTGACTTCGTCAGCTTTCGTTTCCTCCTCGACCGGCATGTTCGACACGGCCATGAACTTTTCCGGCACGACGGCGGTGAGTTGAAACCGCGCCCGGAAACTGGGCTCGTCCCAGCAGGGAAACATGCGCCGTGCGTCCGCCGCCTCGAACTGCGTCCCGAGCATGATTTTTTTCTCGTTCGTGCCGCGCTCGCGATAGGGGGCATAAAAAAGTCCCTGCCCCTGGGGGTTGATCTTGCCGCTGAATTTGAGCGCCAGCTCGTGCTCGCCCGCCGCCAGCTCGTTAGCCAAAGTCAGGCTCAGTGTCTCTTCTTTTTCGTTCAGCTCGATCGCTTTCTTCGGCAACGACTGGCCGTCGATCGAGCCCGAGGCGATCTCCATCTCGAGAGCGTTGAGGACGATCTTCGTGACCGGCTTTTCCACCTTCAGCTTGACCGTCTCCGAACCGGTGAAGGTGAGCTTATTGAGATCAGGCGCGATGCGGATGGCATATTCGAGCGGCAAAACATTCTTCGGCAGCTTCCCCGGGGTGGCGGCGAAATCGAATTTTTCTTGGGCATCCACGCGATAAGAGAGAGCGAGCAGGGAGAAAATCGTGAGAACCCGAAAACGCATAGGGCATTTAACGCGAGCGATGACGGACCGCAATTGAAGCGACAGGTGGAAGGGACGCCCGCCGTGGCCTCCGAGTTTCCTTCCTCGTGCTCCTGCTCGTAATCGTGATCAATTCGATTAGGAGCACGAGGTGGGGCGACTTCGAGAGCGCACTTCGCTATTGCACGACGAGCAGGAGCAACAACTGTCCTGCCCCGATCTGCGGGCCTTTGACCACGAGCGGGCTGCTCTGGCTCAGGGTCGCCTCGCTTTCGAGCAGCAACTGACGATCCTGATACAACTGCAGATTCACCCGGTAACCATCCTTCGAGATCCCGCGCGGATCGACCCGGAGCGAGAAATGTTTGCTCACCGCGAGCCAACTCGATTCGCCCCGCTGGAGCGCCCGGCGCGATTGACCAATGACCTCAAACTGATTGTAGCCAAAGGTGCGGCGCAACGTGCCGTCGAGCAGCTTCACTTCCGCCGGCGCCGGCTGCGGTTTGGGTGCATTCGTGGCCATGACCAGGCCGCTCCAAACCTGCTTGCCCCCTCTCCGATGCGGACCGCCGCCCCCGCGCCGTGGCTTGCCCGCCGTCGCCGGCGCAACCGTGGCAGACAAGAACGCGAGCGCGGTGAGGGCGGCGAAAAGGCTGCGGAACATTAGTTACTTGGCTGCGTAGTCAGGTGGGAGCGATTTGAGACCGTCCACCCAGAGCACCGTGACCCGGTCCTGTTTCGTCTTGAATATCGAAACCGTCGCGTAGGGACTCACCTTCGGATCAACCTGCGCATTCAGAATCTGGGTCAGATATTGCGACTGGTCCGGGGCGGGCTGTTCGCGCAACACGAAAAAGGTGCAGACGGCGAAGATCGCAAGCGAGGTCGCGCCGGTCCAGATGAGGCGGCGAATCGTCCACCAGCTCTCGCGCGCCTGCGGCGCCGGGATCGGGGCGGCTGGTTTCGTTTCGGCAGCGATGCGCTCGCGCAACTGGTGGTGAAAGAATTCTTCGTTCGCCATCGGGCCCGGCTGCAACTGCTCGCGCAGCAGCGCGCCCAGCTTGGTCGCCTGGAGCTTCTCCGCTTCGGCCGCGGAACGGTCCTCGAGCGAAGCCTCAAATTCGACCCGCTCCGCCTCGCTCATCTCGCCATCGACCCAGGCGGTCCATTTTTCCTCAAACGTTTTCATAAACATCCCTCAACAAAGTCTGCAGTTTTTTCCGGGCATAAAACAAGCGCGACATGACGGTGCCGATGGAGCAGCCTAACGACTCGGCGATTTCATTGTACTGCATCCCCTCGATTTCCTTCATCAAGATGACCGCCCGGTGCTCGGGCGAAAGCTGCGCGATGGCGGCGTCGATCCGGCCACGGATTTCCTTGTGCTCCATTTGCTCGTGTGGGAGGGCGTCGGCGTGCGGCACGGTGCGCGAGGCCGGATCGATCTCCTGCCACTGAATCGCGTCGTCGAATTCCGCCCCGGCGCCTTTGATCTGTTTCTTGCGCAGAGAATCGATCGTGACGTTCATGACGATGCGATAGAGCCAGGTGTAAAAGGAGGACTGCCCGCGGAAACGGGCGATCGACTTCCAGGCTTTGAGGAAGCTGTCCTGCGCCAGGTCCCAGGCATCCTGCTCGTTATGCACCATGTTGTAGATCATGCCGAAAATCCGGTTGCGATAACGGCCGACCAACTCGTCAAAGGCTGTGCTGTCGCCTTCCTGGGCCTTTTTCACGAGGTCGAGGTCGGGGACATCGGCCTGAGCCGCAGTCGCTTCCGGGTCCATTTTAGACGGGTGCGGCCCGCGATTCATTCAACGGCTAAAGGCTGCCGTAACGGCGCAGCCATTCGCCGCGAAATTCGCCCATGAGCAGGATGATGCCGTCGCGGACCTGGAAGATCCGTTGCGCGACGGCGGAGTGCTGCTCGGCGGTGATCGATTTCTCAGCTCGAAGCTGGCCGGCGGCATCGAGGGCGACGGTGACGGCTTTGAGTGCGCGCTTGAGATAAGCGATCGTCATCCCAAGTTCTTCAGCTTCTTCATCGCTCAGGGCGGCCGCCAGCTTGGCCGCCGCGAGGGCGGTGTGGGTCGCTAGTTTGACGGCCGCCGGATCGTTTTGGAGCGCGGGATTGGCCTCGAAAAGCTGATCGATCCAGATCGTTAGGGCAAAAGCCGCCCGATAGAGGACATGCTGCTCGAAGGTCTCAGCGCAGGCGTTGATCTGATTGAGGCCCGAGTCTTCATCCTCCTCACCTTCCCCCGCCTCATCAAGGAAGCTTTCCGCTTCTTCATTCCAATCTTCCGTCTCCTCTTCGCTCAGATGCACCCAACCCATCTCGCGCGCGACGATCTCATCGCGCCGCGGATCGTCGATGTATTTCTCGAGCAGCTCCATGTATTTCTCCGTCTTCTGATCTTGCTGCTGGAGAAACCGCTCCCAATCGTATTCATCCCAAGCGCGGTCTGAGTCGGGCTCGGCCATAGGCTTATTTAGGCCAGCTTCAGAAGCTGCGCAAAAAGTTTTGCCCCTCGACGGCGCCACCGTTTTGACCGGCCTCAACATCCACCGCTAGACTCCGCCATGCGCACGACCGAAGAGGAGGACGAGCAATTCTATCGCGACACGGAAACGATCGCCTTTCCGAAGATCGATGACCGTCAGCTTGCCCTCCTTGATCCGTTAGGCGAACGACGCCGGCTGCGGCGCGGCGAGATGGTCTTCAAAGCGGGGCAGCGCGACCTTCCGCTCATCGTTGTCTTGCAGGGCGAGATTGAGATTTTCGAAAAACGCGAAGAGACCGAGCAAGTCCTCGGGACACCCGGGGAGCGCGATTTTGCCGGCGACGTCGCGATGTTGCAGGGCACCTCCGCTCTCGCCAGCGCACGGGTCAAGTCGGAGGAGGCCGAGATTTTGCAGGTTCCTGCGGTCCAGTTGCGGCGCGCGCTGGCGGAATTGCCCGGCGTGGCCGAGCCGGTCGTGAACGCCTTCATCATGCGTCGGAAACGGCTAATGCGAGATCGCGAGTTTGCTGGCTTCCGCGTCATCGCCCGGCGCGATTCGCGAGACGGCCGCCACCTGCACGATTTCCTGACGAAGAACCACGTCCCACATCGCCTGCTCGAATTCGAAGACGATGGGGGTGCGACGCTCGCCCGCCGCTTCAATCTCACGAGTCGCGATCTGCCCGCGCTCATCACCGCCACCGGCGCCCCGCTGCGCAAGCCGTCCCTGCGCGAAGTCGCGCAGATCGCCGGCCTGCTCCGCCCGCTCGCGACCGCCGAGGAAGAAGAAATCCGCACCGACCTCACGATCGTGGGTGCCGGTCCGGCCGGCCTCGCCGCCGCAGTTTATGCCGGCTCGGAAGGGCTCAAAACCGTCGTCCTCGAAAGCTACGCGCCCGGTGGTCAGGCAGGCTCTTCCTCGCTGATCGAAAACTTCTTCGGGTTTCCCACCGGCATTAGCGGCGGCGACCTCACCTACCTCGCGCAACTCCAGGCTTATCGCTTCGGGGCCAGGTTTTCGACCCCGTCGCAGGCCCTCTCCATCACTTTGCATCCGGACGGGGAATATCGCGCCTGCCTCCAGATCGAAGGCTGCATGGCCAGCCTGCACACCCGGGCGCTCCTCATCGCGACCGGCGCCGATTATCGCCGGATCGACGCGGAAGGGCGCGAAGAGTTGGAAGGCTCCGGTGTTTACTACGCCGCCACCGCCTTCGAGGGCCAGCTCTGTCGCGGCGCCACCGTCGTCGTGGCAGGGGCGGGCAATTCCGCGGGGCAGGCCGCCATGTTTCTCTCCGAAGGCGCGGCCAAAGTGCTCCTCGTCGTTCGCGGCGCCGGCCTGAGCCAGAGTATGTCGAGTTATCTTTCGCGCCGGGTCGAGACGAGGGAAAACATCGAAATTCTTTACCAGACCGAGATTCGGAAAATGACCGGCGGCAAGATGCTCGAGGCGGTCGAGATTGAAAACACCCGCACCGGCGAGCGCCGCACCATCGAGACGCCGGCCGTCTTTTCCATGATCGGTGCCAAGCCCTGCACCGGTTGGCTTCCGCCCGAGATCGAGTGCGATCCTAAGGGCTTCATCAAAACCGGAACAGCCGTGGCCGCTTCCCCGCTCTGGCAAAAGGCCCAGCGCCCGCCCGGGCCGCTCGAGACCAGCGTTCCCGGCATTTTCGCGGCTGGTGACGTGCGTTCCGGCTCCGTCAAACGCTGTGCCGCGGCCGTGGGCGAAGGCGGGATGGCGGTCGCCGGCATCCACGTCGCCCTCGGCGAATCGGGCTGATCTATTCTCGGGGCTGGAGAGCAATGGCGGCTTCGCCCTCGCGTTTGGTCTGCAGGCGGAGCTGGCCGCAGGCGGCCGCGATGTCGTGGCCCTTTTCCCGCCGCAGCGTGGCGACGGCGCCATGCTCGCGCAAGATGCGAAGGAAACTCTCCTGCCGATTGCGCGACGGGCGCGACCACTCCAAGCCCTCGACGGTGTTATAGGGGATGAGGTTGGTCTTGGCCGAGAGCCGCCGCGCATGCCGCGCAAGCTGGTGCGCCTGCTCGTCGCTGTCGTTCACACCTGCGATGAGGATGTATTCAAACATGAGCCGCTTTTTTTCCGCGACGTAGGCGTCGCAGGCTTCGAGCAGAACGGCGAGCGGATATTTGCGGTTCACCGGCATGATCTGGCTGCGCACCTCGTCGGTCGCGCCGTGGAGCGAAATGGCGAGGCGGAACTGCGTCGGTTCGTGAGCCAGCTTGCGAATCTGCGGGGCGAGGCCGCTGGTTGAGATGGTAATGTGGCGGGCGCCGATCTCGAGGCCCCAGGGAGCGTTAATGATCCGGATAGCGCGGAGGAGATTCGTCAGGTTGGCGAGCGGTTCGCCCATCCCCATGAAAACAATGTTGTCGATCGTTTCCCCACACTCCTGCTCGATCGCGAGGAGTTGGTCGACGATCTCGCCCGCCTCGAGGTTGCGGGTGAAGCCGTCGAGTCCGCTCGCGCAAAATTTGCATCCGTAGGCGCACCCGACCTGGGTCGAAACACACGCCGTCCGGCGGTCGGAGGTATCGCCATAGAGCGCGGGCGAGGCCGGAATGAGCACGGATTCGATCAGATTTCCGTCCGTCAGCCGGAAGAGAAACTTGCGGGTGGTATCCCTGGACCCGAGCACGCGGACCAATTCCGGCCTAACGAAACTGAACTCACCGGCCAACCGGTCACGCGTGGCCGCCGGCAGGTCGGTCATGGCGTCGAAGGACGGGACGCGCTTTTCGTAGAGCCAGTCGGCGACCTGTTTCGCGCGGTAAGCCGGTTCGCCATGGGCTGCGAAATGCTGGGTCAGCTCCTCGAGCGTGAAGGATTTGATCGAAGGCTTCGGCACGAGGCGAATCTAATTGCGCCCCACCGACCTGTCATCCCGGCGGCCGACGTGGACGCGTTTCGCACAGCGAAACGTCTACAGGTCGCATCGCTTCGTCGCGACCAGAATGCCGTCGGGTTGTTCTTTCGTGTCGGGCAGATCGATCTCGATCTCGTAACCATTTCGGCGCAACAATTCGCGGCACTCCTCGTGCAACGTGAGGCCGCGCGCCCGGCCGTGGGTGCCGATAAGGAAGGTTTTCACCGCAGCGGTCTTCATACTCTCGGTCGCGCCCTTTAGCACTTCTACCTCGAGCCCCTGCACATCCATCTGGACCAGGTCGATTGAGCGGCCGATTCGGCTGACGAGCGTATCGAGCGTGATCGTGGGGATGCTCAAGAAACGATCCTGGTTGCGCCGCAGCCCCAGCTTTTCGAGTAGACCCTTCCGCCGCGCTCCGGCTGGGTCGCGCGCGAGGCGGCTGCTGTAGCCACGGTCGTCGAAGGCGGACTCGCCCTTGGATGAGGTTAAGCCTTCGGGATGAATGACAAAATCAGCACTCGTTAGGCCATTGAGCTCGAGATTTTCGCGCAGGAATTGACGATGGCGCGCGAGCGGCTCGACGCCCTGGATCGTCAGACGCGGAGAAAGCTTGCGCGCCAGGATGAGGTAGTAACCAATGGCCGCCCCGACATCGACGAAACAGCCTTCAGGCGGCAGCCGCCGAATGAGGTCGACGAAAATTTCTTCTTCTTCCGCTTCGTGGACGTTGCGTTGTCGGTAGCGCGCGCGCTGTTCTTCGATCAGCTGGTCTTCATAGACGCGGACGCCATTGTCGAAAGTGTGAATCGCGCGCGCCATTGGAGCGGGTCATGTTACGCTTCGCTGGGTGCACGTCACAAGTGCGGAGCCGGTCATCCGCGGAAGTCCGCCTAACGGAGGTAGCTCACCCGCCAGATGGTGCCGTGGGCATCTTCACTGAAGAGCAGGCTGCCATCTTTCGCCACCGCGACTCCGACCGGGCGGCCCCAGACGTTCCCATCCGAAGTGACGAAACCGGTCACGAAATCTTCGTATTCGCCGCGGGCTTTTCCGTTTTCGAGCGGCACCCGCACGATCTTGTAACCGGTGCGCCGGGTGCGATTCCAGGAGCCGTGGAAAGCGGCGAAGATGTCGCCCCGATATTCTGCGGGAAACTGTTTCCCGTCGTAAAAGCAAAGATTGAGCGACGCGGAATGCGCCTGCACGAGCACGTCGGGTACGATGACCTTGTCGGCCCACTCGGCTTTCTCGCCTTTGTGCCGCGGATCCTGGTGATTCCCGATGTAAAACCAGGGCCATCCATAAAAACCGCCGGGCGTGACGTGGCTGATGTAATCGGGCGGGAGATTGTCCCCCAGCCCGTCGCGCTCATTCGTGCTCATCCAAAGTTCGCTGCTGCCAGGCCGGATCGCGATGCCGACCGCGTTGCGGATGCCCCAGGCATAAACTTTTTGTCCCGAGCCGTCTGGGTTGAACTCAAAGATGCGGGCGCGATCGGCTTCGGCGGCGTTATCGGAGACGTTGGAGAGCGAGCCGATCGAGACATACATTTTCTTACCGCCGGGGGAAAAGGCGAGCCCGCGCGTCCAATGACCGCCACCGCGCAGGAGGCCGCCGGGCGAAAGGTGCGCGGCGAGTTTCTCCGCCCGTCCGCGCGCTTTCAGGTCGCCATTGCGATAGGGAAAGCGGATGACGCCGTTCGTGTTTGCGACGTAGAGATACTGCGGCTCGGGTCCGGGCGGATAAAAGGCGATCCCGAAAGGTTTGTTCAGGTCATCCGAGGCAAAGATCTCGTTCAGGGCCAGCTGGCCGTTGCCGTCGCGGTCGCGCAGCACCGTGATCTGATTGGCCTGGCTCTCGACGACGAAAATATCCCCGTTCGGCGCCGTCAGGAGGAGGCGCGGGTCGCGAAAGCCGCGGGCGTATTCCTGGATCCTGAACCCGGTGGGGACGTGAAGCTGTGCGCCTGGCGGGCGCGCGACAATGTTGGGGCCGTTGTTGGCGGAACGAGTGTCGTTAGGCGGCGGCAGGTCGGCGACCGTGATCTTGCGCCGCACGCCAGGTGCGTCGCCTCTCCAATCGGCCATCGCCGCCTGGCCGGTAAGCAGTTTCCCGTCGTCCTGAGCGGCGAGGCTGGCGAGCGCCAGAGAGCCAATCGCGCCGAGCGAGAACGGCAGCCGGAGACGGCTCATGCGGACGACTCTCGCCTAACGAAAGACGGTCGAGCTTCTTTCCTTCGCCTTCGCCAGTTGCTGCTGCGACTTGCGCTGGTTGATGACGAAGGTGTTGTTGTCTCCCAGCCTGGCCCAGGGGCCGGGAGGCACTTCGCTGAACTCGACGAATTTCCAGTCGGTCACATCCGTATCCTCGAGGCCGAGATAATCGCGCACCGCGGGGGAAACATCGAGCCCGGCGCCATGATTGAGATTCGGCTTCGGACGTTCGTTACCGAAGACGTATTCCCAGTGATCGGTGCGGAAAGGTCCGGCATCCTCCCATTGCGCGTAAACGGTCCGGTTGCCCTTGCGGATCGCGACCCAGCGGTCTTTGCAAACCGAAACGCCCGGCCCGCGATAGGCTTCCTTGAACCACGGCACGACCCGCGGCGCTTCGGCGCGATGACCTTCGCGCGCCTTGTCGTTGTAGGGCAGCGCGCAATAAAACGGGTTCTGGCGCGGGGTAAATTTCACCGGGGTGTAGTTTTGGCGACGGGCGGGATGGGGGTCGTCGTAGCCACCGTAATTTTTGGCCCACGATTTGTCCCAACTGCTGGCATGATTCGGCACCGGATTGTTGGGCGACGGATCCTCCCCAATCCAAAAAACGGTTGTGACGATTTGGTTTTTCCACGGGAACCGGTCTTCGCCTTTTTTCGGGACGAACGAAAGCGGCGGGGTGTAGCCGATCGGATCGACCTTGAGCAGGACATCGTCATTCAGGCGATTCTGTTTCTTGCTCACTTTAAATTTCGTGGCGGGAGTCTGCGCCGGGGCTGAGGGAGAGAAAAAGGCCGAGATCGAGGAGAGCAAAACGGCAATAGTGTGGGTCAATGTTCCTGGTTTCATGAGAAGCAAAACTCCAGCAAACGGGCCGGAAAAAAGCGCATAATTAAGATTCGGTCAGCGGACCGGAAATGCGCGTAGGTTGAAGTCGCGCAAGGTAGCACAAGCGACGAGCCGATCAAGGGTTGGAAATGGTCTTGTCGTGACCAAGCCGTGCAAAACGCGCCCCAAACTCGCGTCTCGCAGAGCGAAACGTCCACCCATGGGGCGCAAAGCCTAGACAAATTTTCCCGGGTTGAGGATGCCGGCGGGATCGAGCGCCCGCTTCAGGCGAGTGTGGAGCGCGCGATTCACTTCGCTCGTCGCTTCAGGCCACCAGCGTTTTTTTGCCAGACCAATCCCATGCTCCCCCGTGATTACGCCACCCCACGCCAGCACCTGCGCGAATAATTCGTCGAGGGCCTTTTCGACCCGGGCCCGCACCGCCGGATCATCGTAGCCGGCGGCCATCAGGTTGACGTGAAGATTGCCGTCGCCGGCGTGCCCGAAGGTGGCGATCGGGAATCCGTGGCGCGCCTGCAGGTTTCCGGCGAACTCGATCAACTCGACGAGGCGACCGCGCGGCACCACGATGTCCTCGTTCAATTTTGTCAGGCCGGTGGCGCGGAGCGAATTGCTGAACTCGCGCCGGAGCGCCCATAATTTTTCCGAGCCTTCCTCCGTCGTCGCGATGGCGAGCGCGTTCGGGGACTTGCCCTCGAGCAAAATGCGCAAGGCCTCGGCTTCGCTCGCCACGCTCTCGGGTTGGCCATCGACGTCGATCAGGAGATGCGCATTGCCGTCTGGGACGATCACGGTGCCGCGGTCGCGGCGCGCGGCTTCGAGTGTGAAGTGATCGGCAATCTCGAGTGACGAAGGGAGAAAACCGGCCGCAAAAATCGACTGCACCGCCGCGGCCGCCTGCTCCATCGTGGCAAATGCCGCCGAGAGGGTGGCGCGCGCCGGAGGCAAAGGGAGGAGGCGAACGGTGATTTCGGTCACGACGCCTAACAATCCTTCGGAACCGACAAAGAGGCCAATGAGGTCGAAGCCGGTTTTGTTTTTGTGCACGCGGCCGCCGGTGCGCAGCACTTCGCCGCTCGCAAGCACCACTTCCAGGCCGATGATGTAGTGGCGGGTGACGCCGTACTTCAGACAACGCGGACCGCCCGCGTTGGTCGCGACGTTTCCGCCGATGCTGCAATCATGCAGGCTCGCCGGATCGGGCGGATAAAAAAGCTTCTGCGCGCGGACGGCGGCCTGCAGCTCGCCGGTGATCACCCCCGGCTCCGCGATCGCGATCGCGTCATCGAAACTGATCTCTTTGATCCGATTCATGCGCGCGAGGGAGAGCGCGATTCCGCCCTGCACCGGGACGCAACCGCCGACGTAGCCATAGCCCGCGCCGCGCGCTGTTACGGGAATTTTGTTTTCCGAAGCGAAATGCAGAAGCCGGCTCACTTGTTCGGTGGTGTGCGGGAAGACGACGACATCGGGCTGATGGGTGGCGAACCATTTGTCGCCGCTGTGGGCGAGGCGGGTCGCGTCGTCGGCCGCGACGATTTCGTCGCCGAGGAGAGCGCGCAGTTCGGCCGCGAGATTCATCGCTCGACCATAAGCGGTGGCTCGATCACTTCCACGCGCGTCCCGACTTTCGCCGCCTCGAAAAAGCGCCGGGCCATTTTCTCCGGCATGCGGATGCAGCCGTGCGATGCGCGGTAGCGCGGGACGTAACCGGCATGCATCCCGTAGCCGCCGGTAAAGCGCATAAAATAGGGCATCGACGCGCCGACAAAAACCGCGCCCTTGGGACACGGATCCTTTCGCGCGTTGACGTCGCGTTGCACGATCCGACCGGAACGGCGCGAGACGTAGGCGCCGTATTCGCTCGATACGTGATTTGCGTCCTTTTGTATGACCCGGTACTTGCCGGGCGGCGTCTCAAATTCGCGGCGCCCGGAGGAGATGTTGGTCTTGCCGATAAGGATTTTGCCGCGGTAAAAAAATGCCTGCTGGGTGCTGAGGTTAACGAGGATCTTGGGGCGTCCCTTGATCGAAGGATGGTCCCGCCAGGAGGGGAAAAGCGGAAACCCCGAAGCGCCCCGGGTGAGACTGGCGATGGAACGATGGGCCCGAACGCCGATGTCGTCAGGCAATTCCGTGCAACTGGCGCCACCGAGCAAAGCCACCGCACCGAGCAGCAAAATCCGCAGCCGCGACCGGTTTTGCATAACCCCACGATTGTAGCAACGGGGTTCTCACATCACAACCGGAGCGCCCCGGGTGATATTTCAACAGGTTGTTGGTGCGGACTAACCCTTCGAAACCATCTCCGCCTCGTCCGGAGGCCGGATCATGTAGCCGACGTAGCGCAGGGTGTGGATGAGCGGCACGTCAAACCCCGCATCGATTTTTTTTCGCAGCCGCGCGATGAAGATTTCCACCGTCCGGGTGTCGTATTCATGCTCGCGCTGCCAGATTCTTTCGCACAACTCGGTGCGCGAAAAGACCCGGCCCGGCTCCTGCATCAGGACCTGCAGGACGTCAAATTCGCGCGGGGAAAGCGCGATCTCCTTTCCCGCCCGCGAGACGTGGCGATGTTGCACATCCATTTGCAGATCGCCCACCTTGAGCAGATCAGCCGCGGTCGGAGTGGCGGCGCGGCGGCCGACCGCTTCGATCCGCGCGATCAGCTCATTCATCGCGAACGGCTTCGCGAGGTAATCATCCGCGCCCGCCTTCAGCCCTTTGACGCGCTCGTTCACTTCGCCATGGGCGGTGAGAATGAGAATCCGCGCCGTGGAATGGGCCGCTCGCAGCCGGGCGAGGACGGAGAACCCATCGAGGCTTGGGAGGTTGACATCGAGGACGATGAGGTCGGGCGGATTGAGCAAAGCCGCCTCCAATCCTTCTGCGCCATCGTTCCGCGCACTCGCCTCGTGGTTGAGGCGTTGCAATTCGCGAGTGACCTGTCGGGCGAGCCGCAGGTCGTCTTCGATAACCAAAATGCGCATCCCGCCTCGTTGCCTTTTCAGAAATCGCGCAAAAAGGCGAGCCAATTTTGAAATCAGACGACATCTGACGGGCAAAAAGCGCGGCGGTTGCCAGCCTTCCCGGTTCACGATACAACTGGCTAGGGCATGAGCTCGGAACCGACCGTCCAGACCATCAGTTCGGGCAGCGAACAGCGCATGAACGTCCCGATAATCACGGTCGAGAGCTTCTTCCAAAATCACGCCAAGGCGCTGCAATTGAAACTGGAAGGCGAGCGGATCGGCTTCGAGCGGCGCATCCGCGAGCCGACGATCAATCGCCCCGGGCTGGCCTTGGCCGGGTTCTACACTTATTTCGCGGAGAAGCGCGTCCAGGTCTTGGGCGCGGCCGAGCAATCCTATCTCAAAAGCCTCACGAAGACGCAGCGACACCGGCGGTTTCGCGCCCTTTGCCAGCAGAAAATCCCCTGCCTCGTCGCCTCGCGCGGATTCCATCTCGCGCCTGATCTGCTCGCGATCGCCGAGGAAGCGGGGATTGCGGTTTTTCGCACTCCGATGATCACAATGAAGTTCATCAACGCCGCCACGATCGCGCTCGAACTCGACTTTGCGCCGATGGTGACCGAGGCCGGAAGCATGGTCGATATCCTCGGCATCGGGGTTCTCATCCGGGGCTCGAGCGGGGTCGGCAAAAGCGAATGCGTCCTCGGTCTGATCGAGCGCGGTTACAGTCTGGTGGCGGACGACGTAACGCGCATTAAATCGCTCGAAGGCCGCGAACTGGTGGCGACGGCTCCGGATTTGACCCGCTACCACATGGAGGTGCGCGGCATCGGCATCATCAACGTCGTTTCCGTTTTCGGGATCGGCGCAATCCGAATCGAGAAGCGGCTCGATCTCGTCGTGACGTTAAAAGATTGGCAGGAGCTGGAAGAAGTGGATAGAATCGGTCTAGACCGCGAGCTTTACGAGATTCTCAAAATCCAAGTCCCGCACATCACGATTCCGGTGCGACCGGGACGGGATATCGCGCGATTAATCGAGGTGGCGGCGATGGACGAAAAGTTAAAGGGCCTCGGTGTAAATAGCGCGGTGGATTTTAATGCAAAATTGATCGGGCTCATGGAAGGGCAACGCAGGTAAATGGGATTACTGAATCGACGCTCATCATCAGACAGCAGCGAGAAGGTGGAGAAGGAGCTCACGATTGTGAATCGGCTCGGTCTCCACGCGCGTCCCGCAGCCATGTTTGTGCGGGTCGCGAGCCGGCATCGCTGCGAGATTTGGGTCGCGAAAGAGGGCGAGGAGATCAACGGTAAAAGCATCATGGGCCTGATGATGCTGGCGGCCGGCCAGGGCTCGAAGCTGCGCGTCCGCGCCGAGGGGCCGGATGCGACCCAGGCCCTTCATGATATTGAGGAATTAATTCAGTCGCGCTTCAACGAAGAATAGTTGACGGTCCGGGTATTCTAAGACCGGAATGAGGGGCGATCGCGGCGGCCAGCAGGAAAAACGTTGTCAAGGCGTGCCCGCCTCCCCCGGGATCGCGCGCGGCCCAATCCACGTTTTCTCGATCGAGAGCGACGACGTGGTCAAATACCAGGTCGACCCCTCGCACATCCCGGATGAGATCGCGCGTTTCGAGAATGCGCTCATCCAGACCCGCGCCCAGATCCTCGAGATGCAGCAACAGATCGCGGAAGCGATCGGGGCCAAAGACGCTGGCATTTTCGACGCCCACCTCCTCGTGGTGGAAGACCAGACCCTGATCGACGAGGTCCTGCGGAAACTGGAGGCCGATCATTGCAACGTCGAATACACCTTCCAAGAAGTGGCCAACCGTTACGTCGAGTCGCTGAGCAAGATCGACGACCCCTACCTGCGCGAGCGCGCCCTCGATATTCAGGATGTGACCCGCCGGGTCATCCGCAATTTGCAGGGCAAATCGCCCCGCCCCTTCCTCTCCGTCGACCAGCCGCACATTCTCGTGGCGCACAACCTCACCCCCTCCGACACCGCTACCATGAACCGCCAACAGGTGCGCGGGATCGCCCTCGACCTCGGGAGCCGCACCTCGCACACCGCGATCATGGCCCGGTCGTTAGGCATTCCCGCCGTTGTCGGTCTGCACGATGCGACGGAGGTGCTCGAGACGGGCGCGCCCGCCCTGATCGACGGCTACCACGGTCTGCTCATCCTATATCCCTCGGAAGAAACGCTCCGGCAATACGAGGACCTCGAGCGGGAGAAGGGCGCGATCGCGGAGCGCCTGACCCGACTGCGCGAAACGAAGTCCACAACGCGCGACGGCCGCCACATTGTTCTCTCGGCCAACATCGAGCTCCCCGATGAGGTCGAAGCGGTCCGGGCCAATGGCGCGGAAGGAGTCGGCCTCTATCGGACTGAATTTCTCTACCTCAACCAGACGACTTTGCCGACGGAGGAGGAGCAATTCGAAATTTATCGCACCGTTGCCGAGGGGGTCGCGCCCAACCCGCTCATCATTCGCACCCTCGACCTGGGGGGCGACAAACTGGCCGATAACATCGAGACGGGCGACGAGCTCAATCCATTTCTCGGCTGGCGCGCGATCCGGTTTTGCCTCGAGAACCTCGACATTTTCAAGGCGCAGTTGCGCGCCATTCTGCGGGCGAGCGTGGCCGGTAACCTCAAGATCATGTTCCCGATGATCTCGGGCCTGGATGAAGCGCGTCGCGGGCAGGCCATCGTCGCGGAATGCAAAGAGGAGCTGCGACGAGAAGGTCGCGCCTTTGACGATCAACTGGAAGTCGGCGTCATGATCGAGGTGCCGACTGCGGCCATCATGGCGGATCGCCTGGCGCGCGAGGTCGATTTTTTCAGCGTCGGCACGAACGACCTGATTCAGTACGCGGTCGCGATCGATCGCACGAACGAGCGCGTGGCGCATCTCTACGAGCCGAGTCATCCCTCGGTCGTTAGGCTATTGAAGATGGTGGCGGATGCGGCCCATGCGAGTGAGATCTGGGTCGGGGTCTGCGGCGAGATGGCGGGCGAAGTTCTCTTCACCCCGCTCCTCCTCGGTCTCGGGATGGATGAATTGAGCGCGGGTGCAACGGTCGTGCCGCGGGTCAAGAGCGCCGTGCAACGCCTGATGATCAGCGAGTGCCGGCAATTGGCGGAGGAAGTGCTGAAACTCGATACGCCGGCGGCCGTCCTCGCCCGCTGCACCGAAATGGCGGAACGAAATTATCCCGATTTGCTCGGGTGAACGCTTATTCCTCCTCGCCTTCCTCTTCCGCTTCCCCGCCCGATTCCATCTCCGGCTTGATCCCGTCCTCTTCCATCTTGCGCAGGACATCGCTCATGTCGTCGACTTCGTCCCACACTTCCTGGCTGACGTAGATTTGCGATTTCTGCTGCACCGCCATCGCGATGCAATCGCTCGGCCGGCCGTCCAGCTCGATGATCTTCTTCTGCTGCAATTCGTTCTCGGCGCGAATGATCATGCGCGCGTAATAGGTCGCGTTTTTGAGGTCGTTGATAATGACCCGCTCGACGCGCGCACCCAGCGCGGTCATGAGATGTCCCATCAGGTCGTGAGTGAGCGGCCGCTCCTTGACCGTGCCGCGCATGAACATCGTGATGGCGCTCCCCACGCTCTGGTCGACGTAGATGATGAACACCTTGTCGTTATTCCCGAGGAAAACCGCGCAGCCGCCACTCGTCGGCAGGACCGCGCGGACCTGCACCTCGATCACCGTTTTGTTCATCTAAAAAACCGTATCAGAGCGCTTTCGAAAAACAAGCAAGCCAGCGGGCGTGGGTTCAAACGCGGAAAATTTCGGCGACCGAATTTCGTCCGCGCGACCGGCCTACTCCCATGGGTAATTCTGCCAATTGAAATTGCACTCCGCTGTCCTACACTGCGCCACGATGTCGAAAACGGACTGGGATGTGGAGGCTGCGATCGCGACTTATAATGTCGACGGCTGGGGCAGCGGTTATTTCTCGGTCAACAGCGCCGGCAACGTCGTCGCCCGCCCACTCAAGGAAGCCGGCGGCTCGATCGATCTCCTCGAAGTGGTGCAGGAAGCGCGCGCTCGCGGGCTCGGTTTCCCGCTCGTGATCCGGTTCCAGGATTTGCTTCGGCATCGGGTCGAGACGGTCAACCGCGCTTTCCAGACGGCGATGGAGGAGTTCGGCTATCGCAATTCCTACCGCGGCGTTTTCCCGATCAAGGTCAACCAACTGCGCGAAGTGATCGAAGAGATCGTCGACGCCGGCGCGCAATTCCATTTCGGGCTCGAAGCCGGCAGTAAACCGGAGCTGATCGCCGCCCTCGCGATGCACCAGGATCCCGAGAGCCTCATCATCTGCAACGGCTACAAGGATCGCGCATTCATTCGCACCGCAATGCTCGGTCGCCGCTTGGGCAAGTCCGTTATCATCGTGGTCGAGAAACTGGAAGAGCTCGAGCAGACGCTCCGGATCGCGAAAGAAATGGGAGTCGAACCCTTCATCGGCATCCGGGTGCGGCTGCACAGCAAGGGCGCCGGTAAATGGACGACGAGCGGGGGCGAGAACGCGAAGTTCGGCCTGAGCACGACCAACCTTGTGGCGGCGAGTGAAATGCTCAAAGCCCAGGGGCTGGCCCACTGTCTCAAGCTCGTCCATTTCCACGTCGGCTCTCAGGTGCCCGACATCTCGACCATCAAGCGTGCGGTGCGCGAAGCCGCGCGCTATTACGCCAAGCTTTCCAAGATGGGCCACGCCCTCGGCTACCTCGATGTCGGCGGCGGACTCGGGGTCGATTACGACGGCTCGCGCACGAGCTTCGACAGCTCAACCAATTATTCGCTGCAGGAATACTGCAACGACGTCGTCTACAACATCATGGAAGTGTGCGACTCCGAGGCCGTCGCCCATCCCGCGATTGTGAGCGAAGGCGGCCGCGCGATCGTCGCCCATCATTCCGTCCTCGTCGTCGAGTCTTTCGGCGCGATCGAAAAAGACCTGCCGGTGACGAAGATCGAAGCTACGCCTAACGACCCAAAACCGCTCCGCGACATCCTCGAGGTTCGGCGCCAGCTCAAGCGCGGCAATCGCCTCGAGACCTTGCACGATGCGCAACAGATCAAGGAAGAGACGCAGCAGATGTTCAACCTCGGGCTGCTCGATCTCGAGTCGAAAGCCAAGATCGAAGCCGTCTACTGGCAGCTCGCCCGCCAGATCGTTAACCTGCACCGCGGTCTCAAGTACGTGCCGGAGGAAGTGAAGGAGCTGGAGACCTCGTTAGGCGATCAGTACATCTGCAACTTCTCCGTCTTTCAGTCGCTCCTCGATCATTGGGCGCTCGGTCAGCTTTTCCCCATCATGCCGATCCATCGTCTCACGACTCCGCCCGATCGTCAGGGCACGCTCGTCGATATCACCTGCGATTCGGACGGCAAGATCAGCAAGTTTACCGATCTCCAGGATGTGAAGGACACCCTTCCCTTGCACAAGGTCATTCCAGGCGAACTCTACTACCTGGGAGTCTTTCTGGTCGGCGCCTACCAGGACATCATGGGCGATCTGCATAATCTCTTTGGCCGGGTCACCGAGGTGCACATTTTCCTCGATGAGGACGAGGAATCGGGTTGGTACATCGAAGAGGTGATCGAGGGGAGCACGATTGGGCAGGTCCTGGCGCTGACGCAATGGGACAAGATCGAACTCATGCGCCTGGTGAAGCTGCAGGTCGACGGCGCGATCAAGAGCGACCGGCTTAAGCCCAACGACGCGATGAAGATCCTGGCCGACTACGAGCGCGGCCTGCAGGACTACACTTACCTCGCGCTCGACGACGCGGCGGTCCCGCAGCTGCCGGTCCCAGCCAGCGCCGGCTAACGCGCGCTTACGAGCTGGGCGCACGGACTTCGCGTGCGAGAGCCTGGCCGAGCTCGAAGGGCGCGCCCGGCGGCATGATTATGTGCCGCCTCATTTTCCCGCGCTGGTCCTCAATGGCCTCGAGGAAAACGAGCGCGCCCTCGATTGTCTCGAGCAGGCGTACTGCGAGGGCGACACGATGTTGCGCGATCTCAAGGCCGACGCCCAGTGGGATCGGATGCGGGCCTTGCCTCGTTTTGAGGCGCTGATGCGGAAAATCGCTTACCCGTCTCACCCACTTCATCGTAGCAGGCGGCAGGGTAGCCCGGCCTAACGGGTCACGTTTTTTGGCGGTGCAGGAGATGATCGAGCGCACCGATCCGATACCAGCGATAGCCGTAAGAGGTGCGTTCGACCACGGCATCGGGGTGCGAACCGCATTGCGTTCCGTGAGGGAGAGATCGTCGCCCATTCCGATCTCATCGCCGTAACGTAAGACCGGGGTGCCAGGGAGAGAAAAAAGGAGGCTGTAGGCAAGCTCGAGTTGCGCCCGATTGCCGAGCATCGGGGCGAGGCGGCGCCGGATGCCACGATTGTAAAGCTGCATCCGCTTTCCGGGCCGAATCGCGACACCGGACCGTTGGCCGAAGCGCTGCTGGCGACCCGTTCTCTTCCGCCCTGCTCGCAATGGGCGCAGTTCCTGCGCAACCACGACGAGCTCGACCTGGGTCGCCTAACGAAAGCGCAACGGGAAGCCGTCTTTGCCCTGCACGCCCGGGAAAACCATTCCCTTGTTCCAACCGGGCGGCCGCTTTTTTGACCAGACATACCAGTCGTGATGGGGCGCGGCGGGATCCGCGCACGCTTCCTGAAACCAGAGATGCTGATCGCAGCTGTGGTTTACGACCAGATCGATGATGACTTTCATTCCGCGCTCGTTGGCCTGGTGCATGAACTCGACGAAATCGCCATTGGAGCCATGGCGCGGATCGCCCCGTAGAAGTCCGAAACGTAGTAGCCGTTGTCGCGATTGGGCGAAGGATAAAAGGGCGCGAGCCCGATGGTGTCAATCCTGATGGAATCGAGGTAATCGAGCCGGCGCATGAGCCCTTCGAAATCCCCAATCCCGTCGCCGTTCGAGTCCATGAAGGTCTCGACGTCGAGGCTATAGATGACGGTGTTCTTGTACCAGAGGTCTTCGATCATCTTTCTCAAGGATTCGCATCTGCGCGGGACGGTGTCCCCTGTAGATGTTTCGCGCTGCGAAACACCGGACCGGCGTGGCGGCGCACTCCCGAGGCGAAGCGCATACCCGCGCTTCGGAGAGCGAAGTATCCACCGGGCGAGCGTCGCTTCGGTTGTGGCTACTTTTTCTTGCCCTCGCCCGGACGGTAGTCTTCGGTCGCCGCTTCGAAGGCCTTCTCGAGTCCGACCATGTCTTCGCCCGGACGGAAGTTGTCGAACGCTTCGGACTCGCGCTTGAGCTCTTCCTCGGAGTAGTTGGCCGCCTTGATCGAGAGACCGATGCGGCGCTCGACTTTGTCGACCTTGATGACGCGGGCTTCCACTTCCTGGCCAACCTTGAGCACGTCTTTCACTTTGGCGACGTGATCTTCGCTCAGCTGCGAAATGTGGACGAGACCGTCGATGTCATCCTGCAACTGGACGAAAGCGCCAAAGCTCGCCAGTTTCGTTACCTTGCCGGTGACGAGATCGCCGATCTTGTATTTGTCGTCGATGTTCTTCCACGGATCGTCGGAAAGCTGTTTGATGCCGAGGCTGATGCGCTGGTTAGTCTTGTCGATGTCGATCACTTCCGCTTCGACTTCGTCGTTCTTTTTGAAGACCTCCATCGGGTGATTGATCTTGCGGGTCCAACTCAGATCGGAAACGTGGATCATGCCGTCGATGCCGTCTTCCAGTTCCACAAAGGCGCCGTAGGCGGTCATGTTGCGGATCTGGCCTTTGACCCGGCTGCCGATGGTGAATTTCTTCTCGATCTCATCCCACGGATTGGGCTCGAGCTGGCGCAGGCCTAACGAAATTTTCTGCTCCTCCTTGTTCACACCGAGGACGACGGCTTCCACCTCTTGGCCCACGGTCAGGATGTCGGACGGACGCATGATGCGCTTCGTCCAGGAAAGTTCGGAGACGTGGATAAGGCCTTCGACCCCCTCTTCCAATTCCACGAAGGCGCCATACGGGACGAGGTTCGTGATCTTCCCCTTGACCTTCTGGCCGGCCGGGAATCGCTCTTCGATCTGGTCCCATGGATTTTTCTGGGTCTGTTTCAGGCCTAACGACACCCGCTCCTTTTCCTTGTTGATGTCGAGGACAAGGACGTCGAGCTGCTGGCCGACTTTGAGCAGTTCGCTCGGATGCCCGAGACGACCCCAGGTCATGTCGGTGATGTGGAGGAGGCCGTCCATCCCGCCGAGATCGATGAAGGCGCCGAAATCGGTCAGGTTTTTGACCGCACCCGAGACGGTGTCGCCGATCTTCACACCCTCAAGGAACTTTTGGCGTTTCTCGCTCCGCTCCTGCTCGATCAGTTCGCGCCGGCTGAGGACGACGTTTTTGCGGTCGTCGTTGATCTTAACGATCTTGAAATCATAGGTGTTGCCGACGAACTGCTGGAGGTCGCGCGGCGGAATGATGTCGATCTGCGAGGCGGGCAGGAAGGCTTCGACCCCGATGTTGACCATGAGGCCACCTTTGACGACCGACTTCACTTTGCCCTTGATTAAGCCATCACCGGCGAAGACCTGCGCGATCTTGTTCCAATTTTGGCGATAGGCGGCCTTTTCCTTCGAGAGGACGACCATGCCTTCATCGTTCTCCAAACGCTCGAGCAGCACTTCCACTTCGTCGCCTACTTCGAGGGACTCGATGTCGTCGAATTCGGCCGTCGGAATAACGCCCTCCGACTTATAACCGATGTCGACCAGCACTTCCCTTGGCCGAATTTCCAGAATACGCCCCTTAACAATGCTGCCTTCTCGGAAGTCGGGCATCGACTTCGACATCACATCCTGCATTTGCAACATATACGGTGGTAGGCTCTCCTGCTGAGGCGGGGCTCGGTGGTTAAAAGCAGCCGCGATCATCGCCAGCTGTTCCCGCGGAAAGGGGAAGGAAAGTAGCCACGTTCTGGGGCGCGGTCAACTGTTAGCCAGAATGGGTTTGCTCCGGGTTCGGCCCGACTATAGCTTGGCCGAACTTATGAGTTGGAGCACCAGCGAGGCCCTGACAGACCCGGCGATCCGGGCCCCCACGTCTTTTCATTCGGAATACAAATTTCATCTCCGAGACATCCCGACCGAGATCACTCTCCGGCTCTATAATCCGCTGCATTCCAGCGCGATCACCATCCGGCAAAGCCATATAATTTCGGTCCCCGACCTCGAGCCGCAGGAGCAGGCGGCCTGTGAGGACGAGACGCAGGAGGGCGAAGTGTTGCAAAAGGTCATCAGCGCGTTTGTCTGCGTCTATAACGCGGCGCTCGCCCAGGGACTCAAGCCCGAGCCGTCGTGGTTGCGGCCCAGTCCGGATTTCTGCTGAGGCTGGCTGCCCCGAAGGTGACGGAAAAGTTTTGCCAGGCCCACATGTCGAAGCTCCTCGCTCTTCTCGGTTTCGCGGTCGCGTTCAGTTCGTCGAATCTGGATGCTGCGTCGCCCGCTGAAGAGCAGGTCGCCGAGGCGATCAAGGCGCCGGCAATTTCGGTCGTCCATCTGTGGGCGCCTTGGTGTGGCAACTGCAAATCGGAGCTGAAAAGCGGCGGTTGGACTAAGATGGTGAAAGAGAATCCGGCGGTGAAATTTTACTTCGTCTCCGTCTGGAACAAGGGCGAGGATGGTCGCGCGCTCCTCGCGAGCTACGACATCGCCGGGCAACCCAACGTCACGATTCTGGCCGATCCCGGGCCGCGCGGCGTCGGTCACATTACCCAGTTCGCGGGACTTCCCCTAAGTTGGATCCCGACCACTTGGATTTTCAAAGGCGGCGACCTTCGCTACGCATTGAACTACGGAGAAATCCGCTTCCCCGTCCTGCAACAGCTGATCGCGGATAGCAGTTCGGAATGGTAGGTTTTGGCCCTAGCAACCGCTGCGAAATTCGGGTTGCCAGAGCGAGATGGGTGTAGCATCTTCCCCGTCCGCCGCCCCACCCCGGCCGGCGCCATTTGCCTATGTCCAACACGATTGAATTAGTGCCCGAGCTGCTCGAAGCGGGGGTGCATTTTGGCCACCAGACCAAGCGCTGGAATCCGAAAATGAAGCCGTTCATTTTTGAGAAGCGCAACGCCATCTACATCATCAACCTCGATGAAACAGTGAAGCAATTGCAGCGCGCGACTGATTTTCTGCAGGATGTGGCCCATCGCGGGGGCAAGATTCTTTTCGTCGGTTGCAAAAAGCAAGCGCAGGAAGCGGTCAAGGAAGCCGCCCTGGCTTGCGGACAATTTTACGTCAACCAGCGCTGGCTCGGCGGCACCCTCACCAATCTCGCGACGATCCGAAAAAGCATCGGCCGTTTGAAATATATCGAGGAGATTGAAGCCTCGCCTGAATACAAGAAAATGGGCAAGCAGGAGCTGGCTGCCCTCGGACGTGAAGCGGCCAAGCTGCGCCGCAACCTCGAAGGCATCCTGGAAATGTCGCAGCTCCCCGACGCCCTCATCATCATCGACACCACCCGCGAGCAGAACGCGGTCAACGAAGCCCGCCGCCTCGGCATCCCGACGGTGGCGATCGTCGATACAAACGCCGATCCCGAGATCATCGACTATCCGATCCCGGGGAACGACGACGCGATTCGCGCCATCCGCGTCATGCTGCAAAAGCTGGTCGATGCCATCGTCTCGGCCAGCGGCGAAGCGCGCTTGCGCGAAGAAGTCGAGATGGCGGGTGTCTCCGCCTAACGGCGACAGTTGAGAGTCGGTATCAGAGTTGAGAGACTCTCGGCTCTCTGATTTTCTCGCAACTTTCAAACCCTCAATTTTCAACCTCTTTAGCCATGGAAATAAATCCTCAGACCGTTAAACAGCTCCGCGAAAAGACCAACGCCGGGTTCATGGATTGTAAACGCGCGCTTACGGAAGCGGGCGGCGATCTCGACAAAGCTGAAACGTTGCTCCGGACCAAGGGGATCGCGAGCGCGAGCAAAAAATCTTCCCGCGCGACCAAGGAAGGCATCGTGGCTTCCTACATCCATTTGCAAGGGAAGGTGGGTGTTCTGGTGGAAGTCAATTGCGAGACCGACTTCGTGGCCAAGAATGAAGGTTTCCGCGGTTTTGTGAAGGACATCACCCTCCATATCGCGGCCGCCCAGCCCCTGTATGTCAGCCGCGAAGACGTGCCGGCGGCCATGATCGAATCGGAACGCGCGATCTATGCCGCGCAGGTGAAGGGGAAACCCGAAAACGTGGTGCTGAAGATCGTGGAAGGCAAGCTCGATAAATTTTACAGCACGGTCTGCCTTCTGGAGCAGGGCTTCATCAAAAATCCGGACCAGACGATCAAGGAATTGGTCGCATCCAAAATCGCAGAGATCGGAGAGAATATCATCATTCGTCGCTTTACCCGCTATTCCGTCGGCGAGCCGTTGAGCAGCGAAGCGGCCGCGAACGTCGCCGCCCCGGCCTAGGGGGCGAACGAGAGGAAAGGATAACAACGGGTCGGTGCGAACTTGACAATATTTAGCCCGCCCAACCGCTGCTTGCGCAGCGGCAGGCGGGCCCTCGCAGTCGAAGTTCGTTAGGCGATCAGGGGCTTGTCGGGTTGATCACCGGCGGGACCTGTGGAATGAAGCTGAAGGGCGGCACCGGTGGCAGGGCGGGCGGAGGTCCTTCCTCGGGAGGCAGAGCTTCGGGCGGACCTTCCTTGGGACTTTCCTTGGTGTCGATCATTTCCTTGCCGTCGAAGGTTGCCTTGCCGTCGGTCATCTGGCTGCTTTCCGTGGTGGAAAAAGGCCTTGGCGGGCCGAAGGCTGCCACTTGGGCGATGGAGAAGGCCTCTTCTTGAGCGCTCGCCGGATGCCACTTCAGCAGGACGTAGCGGCCGACGGTTGCCGGGAAATCGACCGCGGCGCGCCCTTCGCCGGCGCTGACGACGGAACCGACCGGTTTGAGGTCCGCGAAAGCTTCCTCGCTGATCTCGAGAGAAGCCGGCAGATCCGCTGTTTCGGTAATATTAGCGACCTGCTGCAGGTTTGAGCTTGCGGAAACTGCGGCGTCGTTAGGCGAGCGCGGCGGCATGGTGCGCAAGACGTAGAAATCGACGCTCCCCGCTTGCGATGCATAGCTGGCGGCAAGCCGGCTTAGATTGCGCTCCCGACCGAGATCGACGATCACGGTCGGGGATGCGTCGCCGGCTGCGAATTTGTAGGAGGTCGCGGGCTGGTCGTCGATGAGGTGGTTGACCTGCTCGAGGTCGCCGGAGCTCGCATACAATCCTCGAGCTCTCGCGTGCAGGTCGCTGAAGTTAAAATTGATGAGGGCGAAGCCGGTCGAACTCTCCTCAAAGCTCACTTTGCGCGGACGCGGCATGGTGAAATCGGAGAGGACAGGCGTCGCGTAGACACCGAAGGCGGCAATCCGGCCCGGGTGCGTGATCTTGAAAGTCAGTTTGATGTATTTCACTTCGCCCGGGCCGATGCTCATCGAAATCGCTCCCTGGGACATGACACCGTTCCCGACCGCGCGCCATTGGGGACTGTTTTCTGGCACATCGGCGTTTGAAATCGCGATCGCGAAGCTGCCTTGCGCACCATCGTTCAGGAAGGAGAGACTGGCGACGTTTTCAATGTTGGAAAGCGAGACGAAGACGCCCGATTCCCCCGCGGCGAGTTGATACCCGGTGGTTGGGTCGTCGCAAAGCAGTGCTGCTTCGGAGGTGTTGTGGTCTTGGCTGGCGGAGCTGAGCTGGAGCCTAGCGAGGGAAACGCTCTGCGGCCAGGCGATGACGGCCGCTCCGAAATGGTAGCGGGCGACATTCTCCGGATAGGCGGGGGCTTGCCGCACCGTTAGCGGCGGCGCTTTCCGCAAGACCAGATCAGCGGCCGAGGCGATGGTGGCGGGAATGGCGAGGAAGAGGCAAAAACAAGCCAGCTTCGAGGAACAAGATCGGGTGCGCAGCCTCATACAGTTTCCATATCCCGAAAAGCGCAGAATAGAAGATCAGCCCCGTCGTTGGCAATCAAAATATCGCAGTTCGAAATGCTCTGTAAATGATCTGGTCCTCGATTGATCGAATCGCGGTATGGCGCGCCGCAAATCTTGCGATTATGCCGACCCGCCAGCGGGAGGATTCGCCTCCCTTCCTCGAAAACGAATACCGCGGCCAACTCTCGGTATGAGGCCGCCCGAGGGTCTGGATTCTGGATCAGTTCTGCGCCACGAGGGTCGTAGTCGTGGCGCGGAATTTTCGCGATCCCTCGAAGGCGTAATATGGAATGTAAGATCGAGGGCTCACCTCTCGCGACGCGTAGGCTTTCCAGTTCCAAGTG
>DATBDG010000189.1:0-13424 GCA_036270055.1 Chthoniobacterales bacterium | reverse complement strand
CTGTTTGGCGAGGTTGCCGCGATCCACCAGGAAGAGGACGCGCGTGGCGCCGGCGTGTTTGATCAAACGATATATGAAGGCACAGGCGGTGAAGGTTTTGCCGGCGCCGGTGGCCATTTGGATGAGGGCGCGGGGGCGATCGGCGGCGAAGGATTTTTCGAGGTTGGTGATAGCTTCGACCTGGCAATCGCGCATAAGCGCGAGCGTGACGCTCGACCCCAAAGGATGCGTGAAAGGCATTTTGGCCAGACGCCTCCGCAGGGTGTCGGGTTCGGTGATCCATTCGGCAAGAGTTTCGGGACGATGGAAGGTGAAGACGCGGCGGGAACGGTGTTCGGGATCGCGGCGGTCGCGGAAGTAGGTCTCGATGCCGGTGGATTCGTAGAGGAATGGGAGCATCGCCATGTCGGCCGGGATGAGCTTAGCGAGGAATTCGGGGAGACCTTTGGCATAGCGGCCGGATTGATCGGCGACGGTGGAGAGTGTTTTGCCGGCTTTCTTCGCTTCAATCACGCCGACCGGCTTGCGCTCCACCAGAAGCAGGTAATCACAAGGACCAGTCGATGTCGGGACTTCGCGGATGGCGATCCCGCGGCCAGCGGAGAGGTCGAGCTGCTTGTAGTTTTGGATTGTCCAGCCGCACTGCTCAAGAAGCGCATCGATCTTCTGGCGTGCGAGTTCCTCCGGGGTCGGCATTTCCGGGCTGTTCTCTAACGGGGCGGACGAAAAGTGTAAAGGGGTTTCGAAAGTGTGAAGTGCAAAGGCTAAAGTAGAAAGAGGCGCAGGGAGCCTCGCGGCGAGGCGGTTATCGGTTGTTTGGGCGAGCGGGGAGCAGGGAGCGGGAGGGAAAGGCCTATCGGGCGTCCCTCTATTCCGGCAGAGCGTAGAATTCGACGTAGCCGCAGTCGCGGCAACGGTAGGCGCTGAGCTGATGGTGCTCTTTGCTCCGCACTTTTGTGCCGAACCAAAGCGATGTCTCGGGCGCCCCCGATACCCAGTCGTCTGGCTTGGTGTAATCAAGGCTGCGACTGGCGAGAAAACCGCGTTCCATCCCGCCGCCACATTTGGCGCATTTCGGATCGTCGCTCATGGTTTAAAAGCAAAGCGCAACCCGCTGCGCTGACAAGGGGGAAACGCGGTGCGACCGGTGGTCGCGGTTTTTGGTGATCGGTTGTTGGGAGGAGGGGAGCAGGGAGCGGTATGGAAGAAAAGCTGAGATGCTGAAAAACTGAAAACTGAAGGCGGGGAGCGGGGAGCAATCTCGACGACGGACGACCGACTACGGACAACAGACCACGGAGCAAGGAGCAGGGAGCGGTATGGAAGAAAAGCTGAAAAAACTGAAAACTGAAGGCGGGGAGCGGGGAGCGGGATCGGAGGGCGGAGGTCAGATTATTTTCCGCGCGCTGGGCTGCGGAGCCGGATGATCTCGGCAAGCGCTCGCAATGAACTGTTCACGGCTTCTGCGTTCGGGAATTCGCGCACCACATCAGGATCGAGGACGACGACATTGGTCCCCTCTGCGTAGCGCCGAGCGTATTTGCCGCGGGTACCACCCGAGAAATCGTACTCCGAACGCATCGCGGGACCGTTGCTTTTAGCTGCTCTCTTCATGGTTACGTCTCTCTCGCCGGCTCGCCAGGCGTGCGCTAATGATGCGGATATTATCGCCGCGCTCGGTGTGCACGACAACCAGGAATCTGCCGCGGTGTGAACGACCGATAGTGACTAAACGATGTTCCTTTTCTGAATGTGCCGGGTCGGGAATAGTGAGCGACAGTTGGTCGCCGAAGACCGTTGATGCTTCTTCGAAACTGACACCATGCTTCCTGGCGTTCGATCCAGCCTTCCTTCGGTCCCACTCGAACGTCAGAGGCATGGCAGACTCACTCGCATCGGTCTCCGTGTTTAGGGGGGCGAAATTCCTTTGGCAAGCGCGAACGCGAAGCGGTCGCTCTTATCGGGCCCTCGCGGGCGAGGCGGTTATCGGTTCTTTGGGCGGGAGGGGAGCAGGGAGCAATGCCGACGACGGACGACCGACTACGGACTACGGAAAGAGGCGGTGACGGAGCGGGATGCGAGGGAGTCAAATGGCTGCGGAGCAACTCCGAACTCCGAATGTCTTCGCGAGCGAGCGCATTCGCGAGCAGGCTGGCCGGGCTTTCAAATCGGGAGAGGCAGAAGGGTGGAGCAAAGCTGACGACAGGCTACCGGACCATGGACTACGGACACGGGGAGAGAGCAGGGAGCGGGAAGAAAAAGCTGACGGGCGCAATGGCAAGCGGAAGTGATGGGGCAGGAACGAACTTATTTCTTGTGCCGGAGCCGTCTCAGCAATTGGCGCAGACGGCTTGTCGTACCTTCCCGGTCGAGCCGGCCGGGGGCGAGATCGAGCATCAGTCTCTCCCAATCAGGGAGCGGAAGTTTTTCGCTCGGCAAGAGGTGGTTGGCGTCGAGGAAGACGAGGCAGGCGGCCAAGGCAGTGCGCTTGTTCCCATCGACGAAAGGATGGTTGCGACAAAGGTAAAAAAGATACGCGGCCGCAATCTCGATCGGATCGGAAATCAGCGGTTGCCCACCCATGGTCGCCTGCGGAGCCGCGACCGCCGACTCAAGCAGGGCCGCATCGCGCAGCCCAGGTGAGCCGCCATGCGCCGCGAGGACCTGCTGTGAATTGCAAGCACCGCGGAGGCCGTAAGGTGGCCAGCGCTTTGCTCATGCGAGACGCTTAAAAAGGCTGGCGTTTTTGCGGATGAGCCGTTTCGCCGTCGCGGCCGCCGCCGGCACCTCGATCATGGGCCGAAGGGGCGTTTCCAGCATCCGCAGCTTCCCGGCTTCGATCACGGCAATCACCTGTTCACGCTTCACAGACGGGAACCCGTCCAGGAAATCCTCAATCGATTCGCCGCCCTCGAGCGAATCAATCAGGTTCTGCAGGGGCACCCGTGTGCCGACAAACACAGGCGTTCCGCCCATGATTTCCGGATCGGAATGGACAATGCTTTTCAAATCATCCGCACTCATGCCGCTATTCTACTCTTCGATTGCCGTTTAGCTGGACGAAAATCTTTTGGCAAGGGAGAACGGGAAGCAAAGCTGACGACGGACTACTGACAACAGACCACGGACCCCTGAACGAAGCACGGAGCGGGGAGCGGGGAGCGGGAAGCGGGGGGAGCAAAAGCTGAAAATCGGAAAGCTGAAATCGCGGAGCGGAGAGCGGGAGCGAGGAGCAAGGAGGAATGCGAAGAGAGAAATCGCACAGCGCGGGTGGCGTAGCGCTGATCGCGGCTCTGAAATTATCTGTGCTGCGGCTGCTGAGCGTAGTCGGAGAGAGAGGCCTGAGCTTGCTGTAACTCGTCCGGGGTGAGTTTGCCACTGGCGATGGCTTGTTTCTCGTAGCGCACGGCAGAACCATAGTCACCCGCGGCTGCACAAGCTCGGGCCAGGTTGTCGATGTAGTAGGCCTTTTGCCAGTAGTTAAGGCGACAAGCGTGCTGAGCGTCGGCCACGGCAGCCCGGGGATCACGGACCCGCGCATCGCGGGAGGTGGCACGCAGAAGGGCGCGAGCAGTAAGGGCGTCGGCGTCGGTCTCGTCGTCGGCATGGAGGCTGTAGACGAGATTGAGGTCGGCGAGGCTCTCACGATCGCGCCCAAGGTGCTGATTGATTTTGGCTCTAACGACAAAGTTGCGGAAGAAACCGGGGCGCAGGCGGCAGGCTACGTTGCAATCCTGGAGAGCGGCCTGCCATTGGTCTTCGTGCGCCTTGACGACGGCGCGGTCGAGATAGGCCGGCCAGTTATGTTCGTCCTCGCGGATGGCGGCGTCGAGATTGGCCCGGGCGTTGCGGTAATCGCCCTTCTCCATCAGCTCCCCGGCGCGATTGAGGTAAACTCCGGAGTTCCCTTTGAATCGGAGGTACACGATGAACTTGTCGTTCTTATCGGCTCGAATCTCCGTTCCCAGGAAAAAGATCGGAGTGAGAAAGAGCGCGAGCAGGAGGCGTGAAGTCCGGCGGCGAGATGGTGCGTGCATCGTTCTGGGTCGAGGGTTATTCCGGGTTGCTTTCTAGCGCGGCTGGAAGTTCCATGGCAAGCACTCTCTGCGAGCGTTCGCGTTTAATCGTGCCCAGAGGAGCGGCGCCTGCGGGCGGGAGTTCGTTGTCGCAACGTGAGAACGAAAACGGAGATGTCGAACGCGGCGAGATTGAAAGTTTAAAGCGGGACGAGGGTTGGACTGCGTCGGCCGCTGCCTGAGATGAGGGGTGTTGAGAGGGGTTAGTGCATGTAGGAGGCGAGGCCGTTGCCGTTGTTTCGGTTCATCGCAGACTCGGACGTGGTCTGCGACGGCTGGGTGGCGCAACCGGCGAGGGTCAGGAGGGCGAGAGCGAGGAGAAGATAGATGGAGTTAGTTGTGAGTTTTTTCATGGCGCAAGGCTTAGCAACGGTTGTGCCAGCACCGTTTTCCCCGGTAACCGCGGCATTACAACCCGCGCTGACGTCCCGGCATCGAGACGCGGGTGTCCCGGTTCTGGAATGGAGCGACCGGGGTGAGCGACATAGACGGTACAGCCGCGAGGTAGCGGTGAGCGAGCGGGATGCGAGGGAATCAAAACTGACCTCTGGACAGCTAAACGGAGCGATTGGGAAGAGCATGTGGATGGAGGACAGAGGACGGAGGACGGAGATCAGAGGTCAGAGGTCGGAGGTCAGAGGACAAAGGGCGGAATGGCGCGGTCCAGGGCGCGTCGGCGAGGGAATAAGCTCGATTCCCGGCCCTCTTACGATCTCGATGCAAAGAATGAAGACGTTTCGTTTTGCGGCGCCCTGGTCGATTTTCTCAGCCTTGTTTTTGGCCCAAGGGGTCCTGGCCGATGAGGTCAAGATCCCAACGAGAGAGGAATTGAAGGCGCGCCTGACGCCGCTGCAGTTTGAGGTGACGCAAAACAACGGCACTGAGCCGCCATTCAAGAATGCATACTGGGACAACAAGAAGCCGGGTATTTATGTCGACGTGGTCTCGGGTGAGCCGCTTTTTAGTTCCAAGGACAAGTTCGATTCCGGAACCGGCTGGCCCAGTTTCACCAAGCCGCTTGTGCCGGCCAACGTGGTGGAGGTGCCGAAGAATGGGTCGATCGATGTGCGGTCCAAAAAAGCGAACTCTCACTTGGGCGATAAATTCCATGATGGCCCGCCGCCCACTGGCATTCGCTATTGTCTCGACTCGGCGGCGCTGCGTTTTATCCCGGCGGCGGATTTGGTTAGGCAAGGCTATGGGCAGTTCGCCGGTGAGTTTGGGCCGGTGAAAGGGCACGGCCAGTAGGGCAACGGGATGCGATCTTTTTCGAAAGTAACCAAAAGTGCTGGTCTGTCCCAGCCGCCATTCCCTCAGGGGAGGCTCCGGTCCGCTCATGGTGGGTGGATTTATGGTTTTGTTAGCAACAAAACACATAGGAAAATAGAAACATGAAGAGACTAAAAACTGCATTCGTCTGTACCGTCCTCGCGGCTTTTTCTGCCGCCAGCCTGATCGCTGGTGACATGAAAGAGGGCACGATGATGCATGACGGCGTGATGATGAAACACGGCAAAATGATGGTGATGAAGGAGGGCAAGGCCATGCCAATGAAAGAGGCCATGACGATGTCCGACGGCACCAAGGTGATGACCAACGGCAAGGTGATGATGAAAGATGGCAAAACCATGATGATGAAGGACGGCCAAATGATCATGATGGACGGCAAGATGATGATGATGCGGGATGGCAAGATGATGGAGTTAAACAACTAGGGGACAGCGCAATCTTCCCCCTTCGACAGTTCGGAGGCCGGCGCAATCTGCGCCGGCTTTCTGCGTACACGGAAGCGGAAATTCAAGGGTCGGAGGTCGGAAGTCAGAGGACAGAGAGCAGAGGACAGATGTCAGATCCTGATTTGTCTGTTATTAAAAGTGCTCGACTTTTCTGAGAAAATCTGAGCAGTATGATAATTGAATATCGCGGTTTTCTTTCTCATGAGCGAACGATCTCAGAGCAGAAGTCCAGGATCGATCTGGGTTGCCCTTTTCCTGTGCGCCGTTTCGTTCACCTTCGGCTGCTCCAAAAGCGACACAGCGACGTCTCGCGATGTTGAACGCGCTTCGTTGGCAGCAGCGACAATTCCGGCGCCCGCTCCGGCGTCGATCGCTCCCAGCGCAACGCCGAAGCCCTTAACCGCCGCGGAACGCATGGTTGAGATCGATCGCCTTTTGGCGAGGCCGCTGACCGGCACGCCGGAGTCAGCCGATGAACGAACCCTGCTCAGAGCGGAACGCGCAGCGCTCATTAGCTCGGGTCAGGTTCCGTTTCAATCGGGGAGTCAGCTAACCGGCGAAGCTGTCCAGCCGAATAGCGCTCCGACGGAGCAGCACTCCGCCACTGCTGCGTCAGGCGACCAGATAGTGATCGCGACCAACTCCCAGGCCACGAGTCTGCCATTCCTTGAACAGCTGACTCCAACCGAACGTGACCATTATTTCCAGGAACTATGGTTACAAAACGGGAATTTTGTTGAGGTGAATCACAATGGCTTCGGCTTTGGCCGGTTTCGAGTGAATCACAGAGGGCTGCATATGCGGCCGCCCGGCCGGGCGAGGGTAGCCAATCAGCCCCGGCATCGCGGCAATTGAAAGGCGCCGGCTACGACCCGGAGCATGCGCTCTGTGCGCGAAGGCTGAAGCTCTGAAGAAAACGTCCAACGCTCAACGTTGATTGGGGAGGTGAGGGGCGGGCGGGGATGGGCAGCGGCCAGAACTCAGAAGTCAGAGGTCAGAAGGCAGAAGTCAGCGGCCAGAAGGCAGAGGGCGAAGTGAAGAAAAGGAAGAAGGATGAGGGCAGAAGGAAGAAGTTCTAAACGTGACAATTTTAAGCTAAATAGCGAAGCCAGAGAAGGGGCGCCGCGAGGTAGCGGTGCGAAAGCCGACGCTCCGTTAACCCGATTTTTGCAGCGACGCGAGGTTGTGGACCACGGCCACGAGTTCGGCGAAATCGACTGGCTTGGCGATGTGGAGTTGAAAGCCTGCGCGCACGGCGCGGGTGCGATCTTCGGCCCGGGCCAGAGCGGTGAGAGCTACGGCGGGCACCTTCTGGCCCCCCGGTAGCTGGCGAATCCGCCGGATGAGTTCGTAGCCATCCTGTCCCGGCATGCCGATATCGCTCAGCACCACCTGTGGCCCGAAGCGCACGAAGTCCTCGATCGCTTTCTCGACTGAGTCGGCCGCGCAGACTTCCGCGCCCTGACGCTCAAGCACTCGCTGCACGATGGCGATGGAGTCAGCTTCATCATCGACAATCAGGACTTTTATTCCCTTCAGCTCGGGCTTTCCCGCGGCGTGATCCGCGGCCCCGTTACGCCGCTTCTCGGTCGCCGTCTCCTCCTTTTGCCGCCCGCACTGCAGTGGGAGGCTAACGATAAAGGTGGCGCCCTGCCCCGCGCCCTCACTCTCAACGCGCACACTTCCTCCGTGGAGCTCGACCAAATGCTTGACGATAGACAAACCCAGGCCGAGACCACCATGCCGGCGCGTCGTGGTGGCGTCCGCCTGCCGGAAGCGATCGAAAACATGACCGAGAAACTCCGGGGCTATCCCCTGGCCGGTATCAGTGACCCAGATCTCTACGTGTGAATTGACCCGCTTCGTGACAACGTGGATGTGTCCCCCCTTGGGGGTAAACTTGATCGCATTGCTCAACAGGTTCCACACGACCTGCTGGAGGCGGTTTTTGTCCCCCGTCACGATCCCGTTGAGGCTGGAAAAGGCGGTTGTGAGCCGGATCTCTTTGGCCAAGGCAGCCGGACGCACGGTCTCGATCCCCGCTGTGACCACGGCCGCCAGATCGAGGTGTTGCAGATCGAGGCTCACTTTCCCGGCCTCGATCCGGCTCATATCGAGGAGGTCTTCGATCAATTGCGATTGGGTGCGGACATTGCGCTCGATGGCAGGGATGGACTCTCGAAGATCATCGAGGCTGGCCCCGTCCTTGAGAATTTGCACCCAACCCAGAATCGCGTTCAGCGGGGTGCGCAGCTCGTGAGAGAGAGTGGCGAGAAATTCTGCCTTCATTTGATCGGCGCGTTTCAGCTCGGCATGAGCCTGCGCCAGCTTCTGCTGCGATTCCTTCTGGGCCGTGATGTCCCGTGCGATCTTGGAAGCGCCGACGATGACGCCTTCCTCATTGCGGATCGGAGAGATGGTGAGGGAGACGTCGATGAACCGGCCGTTTTTGTGCAATCGCCTGGTCTCGAAGTGATCCACCCACTCGCCTCGCTGGAGGCGCGCCAGAATCTCTTTTTCCTCATCGAGACGATCGGGAGGAAGAATCTTGATGATCGACTGACCGATCATTTCCTCGGCCGAATAACCGAAGATTCGCTCGGCCCCTTTGTTCCAGCTCATGACAATGCTGTGGAGATCTTTGCTCACGATGGCGTCGTCGGAGGAATCGACAATCGCCTCGTACAAGAGATCGGCCGGGATAAAGGTGGAATTTTTCACGGAAAGCCTCTGGTCGGTCTGAATCGTAACTCAGAGTTCATCCGGCCGCGAGTGCATAAGGCGGAAGACTCGGGGGCAGGGCGAAGAAAAGGAAGAACTCTGAAGGAAAAAGGAAGAAGTTCCAAAGCTGAAATCTGGACTTGTGGATAGCGAAGCCGTGGACCGGGCCGCCGCGAGGCTGAGCGGAGGGCGGGGGGAGGACAGGTCGCCCAAAAACAAAACGGCTCTTCGGGGAGGCCGGAGAGGCGCCGTCAACCGGGGGGACGGGCGGGATTTTTTGAGCGGGATCTCGCGCATGAGTTTGTTGCCCATGATTTCGCGGGCTTCCATCCGCTTAACGGCTCCATGCTGTTGCGCTTCCTGGCAGCCCTGGATCTTGTCGATCGCGTCGAGCAAGACGGACGGGCAGTCGCTAGGCTGCGGAAGTGAGCGGAATGCGAACGAATCAAGGATGAATCAGACGAGCGGGGCGAGCGAGATGGAGCAGCCACAGCGAGAGTCGTGGTGCACGAGCGGGTTCAAGGCATCAACGGCTCCGAAACGTCGGTGAAACTTACAAATTCAAAAAACTGCAAAAAAAGTGAAATTTGTATGCTGCTCAGTAAGTGTAGCTTAGGACAAGCGTCCTTAATTAGGCGCAGTTCATGCTAAAGAGAAGTCACATTTGCGATAACAAGTGAACAGATCGCAAACCGCAAAAATTAAAGGAAGCATAACATGAGAAAATTAAAGGTATTGCTGGCAGTAATCGCGACTGGGCTCGCCATGACGGCGTTGACCGGTCAGCAGGCACAGGGCTCCATGATCAATGGGGCGATCACCTTCGCGGGTGGAGCGGTCTATGACACGACGTCGCTGGCCACAGCGACACGTGTAAACACTTTTTCTGACGTCTTGGTGATGAGCCGAGACGGCGATTTCAGCGGCTTCGTTAACGTCGGGGATTCGGTCACGATGGCGATGCCATGGATCTTCAGTCCTTCGACGCCGACGCCTGCCCTGTGGAGTGTGGGTGGTTTCACCTATGATTTGGCGTCTTCGATGGTGGTCTTGCAGAACAGTGATTTTCTGATTATCTCGGGGACCGGCACCATCTCGGGAAATGGCTTCGACCCGACGGAAATGACTTGGAGGTTCACGTCGCAAGAGCCGGATGCTAACGGGGTGTTCAGCTTTTCGGCCAGCGGCGGTACCAATGGTGTGCCGGAGACCGGAGCGACGGTCGCTCTCCTTGGGATTGCCTTGGTCGGCACCGAATTGCTTCGCCGGCGGCTGTTGGCTTCGTAGAATATTAATCGCCGGCAAACTTAAAGCGCCGGGCGGTCTTCGCCGCTCGGCGTTTTTCTTTGCGCGGCCTTCTCGAGGAGGCTGAGGCAGGATCTCAGAGGGATCCACTCGGAGGGCCGATTTCTCGCAAGCCGATCTGTGAGGCGATCGATCAGGCGAAGCGATTCGGATTTAACAACGTGATGTCGACACTCGGCCGGCGGCCGGTCAGCGTCTCGGCTACGAGCAAGCCCGTAATCGGGGCGAGGGTCACGCCGAGCATCGCGTGGCCGCAGGCCGCGATCAGGTTCTGCGGCCGGGGAAAGCGCCCGATGTAGGGCAGGCCGTCGGGCGAGACCGGGCGGTAGCCGAACCATGGCTTAATACCGGCGAAATCGTCCGCTTGGAAGTCGGGAAAATATTCCTGCGCCGCGGCAATAATCTGCTCGACGCGCTCGGGTCGCACGGCATCGCTGTGGCCGCTCATCTCCATCGTGCCGCCGAACCGTAACTCCTCGCCCATGGGTGTGACGGCGACCCGGCGCTCGGCCAGGATGAGCGGTTTGCTGAATCGGAAGCGAGGTTGCTCGATCGTTAGGCTGTAGCCTTTGCCCGGCTGCATCGGGAGACGCAGACCAAGGCTGCGGAGGGTAGCCGGCGCCCACGAACCGGTCGAGAGAATGTATTCGTCGGCGCTGAATTCGCCTTTGCTGGTCAATGCGGCGGTGATGCGGCCCGTCTCGCACCGCCAGTCGTGGACGCTGGCATTCCAATGAAATACAACGCCCTCCTGTTTCAATAATGCGAGCAGGGCCGGGATGAGCTTTGCCGGCGTGAGATGCGCATCGATCGGAAAATAAATTGCCCCGGCGATGTCGAGGCGCGCGCCCGGTTCCAGCTCGGCGGTCTGCCTTGGGTTAAGGACGCGTGCTGCCACGCCCAGCTCGTTTGCGATGCGGCCCAAGCTCTCCATTTCGTGCTCGAGGGCCTCGGGGGTTTTGTAAAGATTGAGCAATCCCTCGGTGCGCAGGTCGAAGGCGTTGCCGGTCGACGCTGCCAGCTCGACGAATAGCTTTCGCGCGGCCAAACAGAGATCGCGCAGGATGGGCGCGGCGCGCCGGGTATGCTCGGGTCGGCAGCTCCGGGCGAAGAGCCAGGCCCAGCGCAGCAGCTCGGGATCGAGCCGTGGCTGGATGTAAAAAGGACTGCGCGAACTGGCCATCCATTTGAGGCCCTGCCACACCATCCCCGGTGCGGAGATCGGTACCACATGACTCGGCGACACGTAACCGGCGCTGCCAAGAGCGCACGACCCGGCCCCCTCGGCGTTGCGCTCAATGACGGTGACGGCAAAACCTTCGCGCGCGAGATAATGCGCGGTGCAAAGGCCGACGATGCCGGCGCCGCAAACGATGACGCTTCGCGAATGGCTCATCTCGTTAAAGCTGACATCTCAAAGCAGAAAGCTGAAAGCTCAAACCTTAAATCTGTCCTCCTCGCTCCAGGATCCATTGATCGATGATCGCCCATTAGTCGCTCTCAGTGGGGATCGCGGTCCGTGAAAAGTTGAGACCGAAAATTGAAATGTTGCGCCCACACTCGTTCGCGCCCGCTACCTCGCAGTTTCCCGTCCATATTGCTCCCTCAATCGCTCCATTCTCAAAGTTGAATGGCGAGAAAAAAAGCGCTGCGGCGGTGCGCCAGAGTGGGTGATTGACGCCAGCTGAGGTGAAGGCGCAGGATGTGGCCATGAAGGAGATAACTATTAAATTAAGTCGCAACCTGCTGCGCATTGCGGTGTGCCTGGTTGTCGGACTGGTGCTCGCCGGTCCAGAGTCGGCCTCAGGCGCCGACAAGAAGGCGCCGAGCCCGGCGCAGACAAATCAGCCGGCGGGCCGGCTTGTTATTGTGCGGTCCGCCAGGCTCGGCCCGACAGTCGTCGCTCTGAACATCGATGGTGTGGAGACGGCGAAAATCACCTACAACCGACGCTATGATGCTCCCCTGGCAGCGGGCGAGCATGTGCTTACGGTTTACCCGATGCCGAGCTTGGAGGGAGCAAGGCCAACCGAAACCAAGGTGAATGTCCAGCCGGGAAAGACGTACACTTTTACGGCGGCACGTGATGATATTCAGATCGTCCTGAAGTAAGGAGAAGCGTGCGGAGAACACGGCCGAAAAAGTATTAGAGGAGGAGGAGGAGAAGGAAGAGCGGCATCCGCGCAGCGCTGGTCACGGCATTCCGGAGCCGCTCGAGGCGATTCTCCTCGGCGGTGGACTGATGGAACCCAGGTGGCCATCCTGCAGCCGATTCTCATCCGCAACTAGACCGGGGCCAGAGCACCAAGGGAAGGGGCAAGTAGCGTTTCATACGGCCAAACGGGACGCGAAATTCTATTCTGTTGCCGGACGCGGTTTTACGAAGAAGCTGTAGCGCGATTTCGGGAGGTGCGTTCGTCTGATGTATTTGCCTCGTCGTTCTTTCAGGTGGGTGGCAATCGCCGGGTTGGCGCTCGCCTATTTCGTCGCGGGCAAGGCCGGGCTGCGCCTCGCCTTTCTCCAACCGAGCGCGTCGCCGGTATGGCCGCCGGCGGGGATCGCGGTGGCGGCGCTTCTCGTTCTGGGGCGCCGCGCCTGGCCCGGGATCTTCGTTGGCGCGTTTTTCGTGAATGCGACAACGGCCGGGGACCTAGGCACGTCGTTTTGTATCGCGACCGGGAACACGCTCGAGGCGCTCTGCGGCGCCTGGCTGGTGGATCGCTACGCGGGCGGGATCCGGGTTTTCGATCGAGCGCAGGACGTTTTCAAGTTTGCCTTGATCGCAGTCGCGAGCACGGCAATCAGTCCGTCGATCGGCCTCACGAGCCTGACGCTCGGCGGATTTGTGCGATGGGAAAATTTCGCCCGGGTCTGGTTCACCTGGTGGGTGGGCGACATGACGGGTTATCTGGTTGTCGCGCCGCTGGTGCTTCTCTGGTGGGTCGGGCCGCGCCCGCACTGGAATGCGAAGCAGCGATTGGAAGCGGGGGCGTTGCTCATCCTGCTCATGCTGACCAGCGGGGTGGTCTTCGGTGGATGGTTTGCCCAATTCATCAACAATTATCCGCTCGCCTTTGTCTGTGGCCCGATCCTTATCTGGACGGCTTTCCGGTTTGGCCAGCTCGAGACGGCGACCGGCATTTTTATCCTGACCGGGATCGCGCTCTGGGGGACGCTGCATCATTTCGGGCCCTATCAACTGCGAACGGACAATCAGTCGCTCCTCACTTTGCAGTGCTGGGCGGCGGTGTTAACGGTGACCTCGATGACGCTGGCCGCGGCGATGGCGGAACGCCGCCGGGTGGAGGCGGAGCTGGAACAGCAGAAGGCGGCGGTGGAGACGGCCAACCGGACGAAGGATAATTTTCTCGCGATGTTGTCGCACGAGCTGCGGACGCCGCTCACGCCGGTGGTGTCGTTCCTCGAACTGTTGGAAGCGGAGCCCGGAAACAGCGAAACGGTGAACACGGCGCTGGCGGCGATCCGGCGCAATATCGACCTGGAGGGGCGGCTGATCGATGATCTGCTCGACCTGACCCGGATCGCCCAGGGGAAGTTGGCGCTGGAGCTAAAACCGATCGACGCG
>DATBDG010000188.1:0-14890 GCA_036270055.1 Chthoniobacterales bacterium | reverse complement strand
CGCCGAGCACTCCGATATCGCCCGCCTCAAACTCCGGCAGAAAATCCGTCGCGATGATCTGGCGGCGAGCGCGATTCGGCCGGCGCGGCGCGCTGCCTCAATTTCCGCAAACGTTCGGCAAAACGCGAGACGCGGCGTCACCTCCAACTCCGCCTTGAGGAGCGCGACCTGGTCGAGCGCTACCCCGAGCTCTCCGGGCCCGAGATGTTTGTCCTCCACATAGAGTGCAACCCCGAGGACTCCGATATCGCCCGCCTCAAACTCCGGCAGAAAATCCGTCGCGATGATCTGACGGCGATCGCGATTCAAAAAGAGCCCGAGCGGCAGATCGAAATGGAGGTCAACCAGCCCGCCGGCGTGAAGGCGCGAAATTTCTTGTTCGATCGTGCTCATGAGTCATGGATCAGTTGGAGAATTGCGCGGGCGGCGGCTTCGTTTGCGCCGCCTTTTCCCAGTTTCGCGATCACCGTCTCGAATTCGCGCAGCATCTGCTCGCGACGCGTCTCGTCTTCGAGCAACTGCGTGACGGCGGCTGCGATCGCCGAGGGCTGCGCTTTTTCCTGGATAAATTCGGGCAAGATTTCGCGGCCGGCCAGAACGTTAGGCATGCCGAGATGTTCGACTTGGATCAAGATTCGACCGGCAAGATAGGTGAGGGTCGCGACTTTGTAGACGAGGACAAATGGCATTCGGAAAAAGGCCGCTTCGAGTGTCGCTGTGCCCGACGCGACGATCCCGACCTCGCTCTCCTGCATCACCTGCGCCGTTTCGCCGACAACCACTTCAATCTCGCCGAGCGATCGCCCGGCCGGTTGCAGTTCGTCCCGGATGAGAGCGGCGAGCGCTTCCGAAGCCGCCGCGACTTTGAAATGCAGGCCGGGGCGCCGCCGGTGCAATTCGCGCATGACCTCGAGCAGGATCGGCAACAGCTTGCGCACCTCGCGCGCCCGGCTCCCGGGGAAAAGTCCGACCAGATTCGGAACGCGGCGGGCGTCGCTGCGTTTCGCGGCCAGATTCTCGATCATCGGATGCCCGATAAACATCGTGCGCAGGCCCGATTGCTCGTAGAGCTCGGCCTCGAAAGGAAAGATGCAGAGCATGAGGTCGAGCCAGCGCGCCATCTGCGGGATGCGCCCGCGATTCCAGGCCCAGACCTGCGGGCTGATGTAATAGATGATTTTCCCGCCTAACGATCGGTCGTGCAGGGTCCGGGCGAGGCGGAGATTGAATCCGGGGTAATCGATCAGGACGACCGCGTCGGGGTTGATCCGCGCGATTTCGCGCAGGGTCTTTCCGAATTCGCGCCGGAAATAAGGGTAATGCTTGACCACTTCCCAAAGGCCAACGACACCGGCTTCGTCGCTCCAGTCGAAGAAATGATCGCCCGCGATGGCTTTCATCTTCGGACCGCCCCGGCCTGACAACTCGAGGTCGGGCTGAAAGCGGCGGAGCGCCTCCATGAGGGCGGCGCCATGGTTGTCGCCGCTCGCCTCCCCGGCCACGAAGTAGAGTTTCATGTAGCGCGAGCGCTACCTTCAATCCGCTTCGTGATCTCGACCGCGAGTTCGAGCGCGGCGGTCGCTTCGAAACCGGAAACCTTCGGCTGACGCCCGGTGCGGGCGCATTCGATGAAAGACAAAATCTGGCGCTTGAGCGGTTCTTCTTTCTCGATCTCGACCTCGGTGCGCTCGATCCCGCCACCGGCCTTGCGATAAATCTCCCCGGTCTGATTCTGGTAATCGAGCGAGAGATAGGCATCCTCCTGGAAGACCCGAATCTTGCGCATCCGTTCGGGACTGATGCGGCTCGAAGTGATGTTCGCGACGCAGCCGTTCTCGAACCGGAGGCGCGCATTCGCGATGTCCTCCCGCCGGCTCAGGACCGGCACCCCGACGGCGTCGATCGACTCGAGCGGTGCCCTAACGAGATGCAAAATGATCTCCAGATCGTGAATCATGAGATCGAGCACAACCCCGATGTCGGTGCTGCGATTTGGAAAAGGCGAAAGCCGATGGGCCTCGATGAAACGGGGATGAGTCAGGCGCGCTTCGAGCGCGCTCAAGACGGGGTTGAACCGCTCGACGTGCCCGACCTGCAAAACCAGTCTTCGCGCCTGCGCGAGTTCGGCGAGCTGGCTCGCCTGCGCGGTCTCGTCCGCGATCGGTTTCTCGATCAGCAGGTGTTTCCCTTTTTCGAGAAGCGGCTGCGCGATCGCGAAGTGCGTGTTGGTCGGAGTGGCGACAGAGGCGGCATCGACCAGGCTCGCGAATTCCTCGAGCGAATTGGCCGCGCGCACCTGGTATTGCTCCGCGATCCGGGCCGCGTGGGCCGAGTCGGTGTCGTAGATGGCGCTGAAATCTGCCGCGCCCGTTTCCGCGTAGAGGCGGGCGTGATTTTTGCCGATATGCCCGACTCCGATGACGCCGACGCGGAGTTTTTTCATGAATGCGCGCGATTAGAAAATTGCCAGAACATGCGAGAAGCTGCCAGTGAACCGCACCGATGAAACAAACGCAAACTGATTGGGACGCCCTCTACGAACGTCGCGAGACACCCTGGGAAAAGGGCCAGCCGCATCCCGCCCTGGTCGATTTCCTGGCGGAGATCGGTCCGCTCGCGGGTGGGATCCTCGTGCCCGGCTGCGGCTCGGGCCACGATGTGAGAGCGCTCAGCACCACGGCCAACCACGTCGTCGGGATCGACATCGCACCTCGCGCGATCGCGAAGGCGAGTTCACGGCCGCGCGTTGCCAATGAAGAATATGCGCTGGCCGACCTCTTCAATTTGGCAGCCAGTTTCAATCAACAATTCGACTGGATTTTCGAGCACACCTGCTTTTGCGCGATCGATCCCGGACGGAGGGAGGAATATGTTAGAACAATCGTTAGGCTGCTGAAGCCCACCGGCCGCATGCTCGCGATTTTCTTTATCAACCCGGATCACGATGAAGAGGGCCCGCCGTATCGCGTCAGCACGGCGGAACTGGGGGAATTCTTTGGGAAGCATTTTGCCCTGGAACGCGAGTGGGTCCCGGCGCGAACCCATCCCGGCCGTGAAGAGCGTGAGCTTATGCGAGTGCTGGTGCGCTCGTCTTGAGGGGCGAGGCAGTCTGCGATCGGGCTTGACTGTTCAAAATCGGGCCGGAGATATCCGATATGAAAACTCCAGAGACGCTGCGCGCTCTCTCGAAAGAGAGCCGCAAATCTCGCGCTTTCGCCGATGGCGGCGGACGTGATCAGATCAACATCAGCAGGAGCGCCTTCGCGGGCCTGCTCAATAGTCTCTTCTACCCGAACCCGGACGATTCCGGTAATCCAGGCGGTCCCTTTGGGCCTTACGGACCGGGTGGTCCGGTAAGTCGTCTGCTCTGGGCCGCGCTTAATCCGCAGCCGCTTCCACCCGGCCCGGGCGATCCCTACTCGGAGCTCGCGTGGGTGGCGTTGAATCCGCAGCCGCTCCCGCCGGGTCCGGATCCGTATCGTTCGGCCTTCGCCGCGCGCGCCGTCATCACGCGCGCCGCCGCGCAGGCCGAGATCACCGATCTGCTCGAGAGCAAACATTCGGAGAACGGCATCGCCATGATCAGCGAAAGAGTGAGCGACGTCGTCGACGACTGGTGCGGGACGCCGGTGCCGGGCCGTCACGGTCCGGGGCCGCACTTCGTCTCGCTTCTTGCGGCTGGGGCGCAATTCCAAAGCGCCGCCGATAACATGCAAAAGGGCGAGCTCCAGTCCGTCTTCTCCGCCGCGGCCACAAAGCTCTTCAAGACCGCCCTGGCGAAGTTGGAGAACTAAAGGCCCCGCTCACGCCAGCAGACAAAAAACAACAAAGCGAACAAGGGGAAATCCCATCTGAGAAAAAGCGCGAGGCGGGCTGGCGGCCTCCGCCTTTCTCGGAAACGAAGACGCTCACTGCGCGTGCTCAAGGTAGTGCAAGCTTCCAGCTTGCAGCTTGAATGGGCGCAACCTGGAAGCTTGCGCTACCCTTTTTGCGCTCCGCGATAGCGGAACCAGGCGTAGGTCTGGGCGATGCCCTCGCGGAGCGGGATTTTTGGCTCCCAGCCTAACGACTTGATTTTCGAAATGTCGAGCAGCTTGCGCGCGGTGCCGTCGGGCTTGCTCGCGTCCCAGGTCAACTCGCCCTTGAAACCAACGATCTCGCAAACCAGTTCGGCCAGCTCGCGGATGGTCAGGTCCTGGCCCGTGCCGAGGTTGATGATCTCCGGGCTGTCGTAATTCTGGAGGAGGAAAAGGCAGGCGTCGGCGAGGTCGTCGACGTGCATGAATTCCCGCCGCGGCTCGCCCGAACCCCAGACCACGATTTCCTTCGCGCCCGCTTCTTTCGCTTCGTGCGCCTTGCGCAGGAGGGCGGCGAGGACGTGCGAAGTCTCAAAGTCGAAGTTATCGTTAGGCCCGTAGAGATTGGTCGGCATGGCCGAGATGAAGTTAGCCCCGTATTCGCGAGCGTAGGATTGGCAGAGCGTGATGCCGGCGATCTTGGCAATGGCATAGGCTTCGTTCGTCGGCTCGAGCGGACCGCCTAAGAATGCGCTCTCCGGAATCGGCTGGGGCGCGTGCTTCGGATAAATGCAGGAGCTGCCGAGGAAGAGAAGTTTGCGGACGCCGCTCTCGTGCGCGGCGCGAATGAGGTTGTTCTGGATCTGCAGATTCTCGAGGAGGAACTCAACCGGCTGGTCGTTGTTGGCCTTGATCCCGCCGACCTTCGCCGCCGCGACCATGACAATCGCCGGTTTTTCGCGGGTGAAAAATTCATCCACCGCCCGCCGGTTCGTGAGGTCGAGCTCAGATCGGCTCCGGGTCAGCAACCGAGTGAACGCTTCGGCTTTGAGCCGGCGCAGGATGGCGCTGCCGACCAGGCCGCGATGGCCGGCGATAAAGATCGTTTCCTCCCTGTCCATCAAATTCCCGCCAGCATCCCTTTAGCGTTTCCTTTTTCAAGCGCTCGCGCAATGCTCCCCGCCGTGGCCAGAAAAGAAGACCGACTCCAGGTTCAGAAAACCTACAAGCTCTTCATCGGCGGAAAATTTGTTCGGAGCGAGAGCGGGCGGGTGGTGGCGGCGGAGAGCGGCGGCCGGCTGATCGCGAATTACGCCCGCGCTTCGCGCAAGGATTTCCGCGACGCGGTCGGAGCGGCACGCGCTGCGCTGGGCGGCTGGTCGAAAGCGAGCGCGTATCTACGCGGGCAAATTCTGTATCGCGCAGCCGAGATGCTGGAGATGCGGCGGCCGGAGCTGGATGCGGAATTGGCGCGCGCCGCGGGACACCGGAATGGCAGAGCGACGGACGAGGCCAGGCTGACGATCGACCGTCTCGTCCATTACGCCGGTTGGACGGATAAGTTCAGCCAGATTTTCAGCGCGGTGAATCCGGTGGCGAGCTCGCACTTTAATTTCACGATCCCGGAGCCGACCGGGGTCGTGGCGGTCGTTTGCCCTAACGAAGCGCCGCTCCTCGCGCTCGTCTCGCTCGTGGCCCCGGTCATCCTAAGCGGGAATACGGCGGTCGTGCTTGCCTCCAGCACGCAACCGCTGCCGGCTCTCACTTTTTCCGAGATCATTGCGACGAGCGATCTGCCGGGCGGGGTGATCAATCTTCTTTCCGGGAACCCGCTCGAACTGGCGCCCCATGTTGCTTCTCATATGGACGTGAACGCGATCGTTGACGCCTCGGGCGATGCGAAGGTGGCGGTGGTCTTGCAGGAGGGTGGCGGGTTTAACGTGAAGCGCTACGTGGAGCGTTCACTGAAAGCTGCCGACTGGCGCGGTGCGGCCGCGGAAAACCCGTATTGGATTCTCGACACGGTCGAGATGAAGACGGCCTGGCACCCGATTGGACTCTAAGAGAAGGCAGAAGGATGAAGTGAGAAGGCAGAAGCTCGCCTGACGAACTTCCTCCTTCTTACCTCTTATCTTTGGCCCATGCATGTCCCGAGACTGATCGAATACAAACGCGATGGCGCGGAACTCTCGGGGAGGAGATCGGGGCGCTGATCGACGGCTTCACCCGGGGTGAGATTCCGGATTACCAGATGAGCGCGTGGGCCATGGCGGTCTTCTTTCGCGGGATGACGCCTAACGAGACCCAGCATCTGACCCGGGCGATGATGGAGAGCGGACGCCTCCTCCGGTATCCAGCCGGTTCGCCGCCGAAAGTGGACAAGCATTCGACGGGCGGGATCGGCGGCAAGGTCTCGCTCGTCCTCGCGCCGCTCCTGGCCTGCGACGAGGTCTGGGTGCCGATGATCTCGGGGCGCGGTCTCGGAATCACCGGCGGCACGCTCGACAAGCTGGAAAGCATTCCAGGCTTCAACGTCAACCTCGGCGAAGCGCGCGCGCTCCGCCAGCTCGAGGAAATCGGCGTCTGCATGCTGGGACAAACAGCTGACCTTGCCCGGCCGACAAGAAACTCTACGCCCTGCGCGATGTGAGCGCGACGGTGCCCTCGGAGCCGCTGATCGTGGCCAGCATCATGAGCAAAAAGCTGGCGGAAAATCTCGATCGTCTGGTCCTGGATGTGAAATACGGCCGGGGCGCTTTCATGAAAACGCGCGGAGCTGCTGCGCGCCTGGCCGAGGCGATGACAACTGTCGGCCGGCAAATGGAAGTGGCCGTCAGCCATCTCCTCAGCCCGATGGGCGAACCGTTAGGCCGGGCCGTCGGCAACGCTCTCGAAGTAGCGGAGGCGGTGGCGACGCTGCAAGGTGACGGACCGGCCGATCTCGTCGAGCTGACGCTCGATCTGGCGGCGCAAGTGGCAACCGCTTACCGCGATCAGCTCGGGGCTTGGCTGTGCCAGGGCCGGGCCTGGGAGAAGTTCGTCGCGCTCGTCGAAGCCCAGGATGGCGACGCCTCCGCCCTCGAAAAGAAGAGCGCGATCCATCCTGCTCCCCTCCTCCGTCCCCTCCCCCGCCCCGCGGGCCGGCGTGATCAAGGCGATGAACGCGGAGGCGATCGGGCGAGCCGCGCTTTTTCTCGGAGCGGGGCGGGCCCAGGCCGGCGCTGCGATCGATTTCGCGGTCGGCTTTTCGGAGATCAAAAAAGTGGGTGAAAGAGTCGCGCATAACGAACCGTTGCTTTTCATCCACGTCCGGAGGGAGCGCGATCTGGCGGCCGTCTGGCCGCTCCCGGAAGAAGGGATCGAGCTCGAATAGAGGGCTGGCCTAACAATAAGGAAGAAAACAAAGATTTGGTTTTTGGCGGGCGCGGCCTAGGTTGGCTGGAGGTTCAAGCGAGCACGCGGCGATGCCTTATACAACGGAGTTGACGGAGGACTATCAGGGAATCATCCAAATCGGGAACGGCATCGTGACCGGGAGCGAGATCTTGCAAGGCTGCCGGAGCGTGACCGCCCTCGTGCAAACGACGGAAAATTTCCACTATAAGCTGGTCGACTTCACGAGCGCCCGGGAGTTGCAAATCACGGAGCGCGAGCTGGCGGAAATCGTGGAGGAAGATCGGCTGATCGCGCGCGCCCGGCCGCACGCCGCGGTCGCGATCGTCGCGCCTAACGATGAGATGGCGGCGATCGCGCATCACTGGGAGACCCTGGTGGAGGAGCTGGGCTGGAGTACCCATGTCGCGCCGACCCGGGCCGAAGCGCTGGAGTGGTTGCGGGAGAAATTGATCACCGCGCAGGTGGAATTTTGAACCGCGCCCGGCGGGGCCGAGGATTCCGTTGACAGGAGAGCGTCGCCCTGTTGCATAGCGACGGCCGCGCGGTGTGGTCCGACTTTTTTGCGCATGGCTTACCTGAACGAAAACTATCTCAAGCTCCAGGCCGGTTACCTTTTTCCCGAGATCGGGCGGCGGGTGAAGGAATTCTGCGAGGCGAATCCGGAGGCCGCGAAACGGCTGATTCGCTGTGGGATTGGGGACGTGACGGAACCGCTGCCGCCGGCCGCGGTCGAAGCGATGAAGAAAGCGGTGGACGAGCTTTCCGTGCGGGAGACTTTTCGCGGTTACGGGCACGAGCAGGGCTACGAATTTTTGCGGAGTAAGATCGCGCAGATCGATTATCGCGACCGCGGAATCGAGGTGGCGGATGACGAGATTTTCCTTTCCGACGGGTCGAAGAGCGATTGCGGATTCATTCTCGATGTCCTCGGGAACCAGAACCGGATCGCGATTACCGATCCGGTCTATCCCGTCTACGTCGATACCAATGTGATGGCGGGGCACACCGGAACGGCTGATGCCGCCGGACGCTTTGGGGGGATCACTTATCTGCCCTGCAACGCGGAAAATAATTTCGTGGCCGAGCCGCCTAACGAGCCGGTGGACATCGTCTACCTCTGTTTCCCTAACAATCCGACCGGCGCGGTCGCGACCCGGGCGCAACTGGAGAAATGGGTCGCCTACGCGCAGGAGCATAAGTCCATCCTGCTCTACGACGCGGCCTACGAGGGGTACATCAGCGACCCCGAAATTCCGCATTCGATTTTCGAGATTCCGGGCGCGCTGGAGTGCGCGGTGGAGTTTCGCAGCTTTTCCAAGACCGGCGGATTCACCGGGGTGCGCTGCGGGTTCACCGTCATGTCGAGAAAACTTCTCGCCCAAACGAGAGACGGGCAGGAGCTGCCGCTGCATCGGCTTTGGTATCGTCGCTGGAGCACGAAAGCGAACGGAGTGAGCTACCCGGTGCAACGGGGCGCGGAAGCGCTCTACACCCCGGAGGGCCGGGCGCAGGTCAAGGCGCTGGTCGATCATTACATGGGGAACGCGCGCCTCCTGAGCGAGGCCGCGACGCGGGCGGGACTGAGGGTCTATGGCGGGAAGAACGCGCCCTACATTTGGGTCGGAACGCCCAATGGCCTAACGAGCTGGGAGATGTTCGATCGGATGCTGCACGACCTCAACGTCGTGATCACGCCGGGAAGCGGGTTCGGCTCGGAGGGGGAAGGCTACTTTCGGATCTCGGCCTTCAATAGCCGAGAGAATGCGGAGGAGGTGGCGCGGCGGATGGAGGCGGCAGCGTTTTCCTGACTCGTGCTCGGGATCGTGCTCGTATCGCTCGGGCCGAACACGATTACGAGCAGGGCCAAAACCGGGAGCGGGAGCAAGAGCAGGAGTGCAGAGTCGTGCCTTGCGCCTTGCGGATGCGGCCTACAACTTATCGGCTTGGAAACGGAAGGAGCGCAAGGTTTCTCGCAGAGTCTGCCGCAGCTTTACCGGTTTTGTTTTCTCATGACCGGTGATGCGGCTCGCGCGCTGGAAGCATTCCAGAATACGCTGCGGGAAGCGGCCCTCCTCGCCTCGCGCGGGCAGTTGCCGGCCGATCGGCTCTGGTCTTTCCACGAGGCGCGTCATCGCTGTCTCGTCCTCACCCGGGGCGATGTGCGACCGGAATCGGCCACCCTGCCGGAGGAGCCGATCGCGCCCGACGCCGCGGCGCGCGTCGCGCAGTTGGACCCGGACCAATTGGGAGCCTGGATCGCGGCCGCGCCGGAACCGCAACGGAGTGCGCTCGCCTATTTCTACCTGAACGAATTTACCCATCGCGAAATGCAGAATCTGCTCGACGTGAAAATGAGCGAGCTGGCCAGCCTCATCTCGCACGGGCGTTCGCAATTCCAGGCCTGGCTCAACAGCGTGACGGAGGCGCGATGAAACGCTGGCTCTCGCGCCGGAAACGCGACCTGCTGGAATGCGCGCCGATCAGTGAGGTGGCGCCGAGCGATCGCGCGATGCGTTCCGCGCTCGAGACCGCGCGCACGATTCCGGAGGCGGCCGCCAATCTCAGCGCGCAACATCAGTTCGACGTCGCGCTCGCCGAGATGGTGCGGCGGATCCCGATCCCGAAAGAAGCGGAGGAATGGTTCGTTAATGCCGCCCTCCTCAAAGGAGCGAAGCGGAGCTGGAAAAAGACGGCGCGCCATCCGGCGATTCTGGCCACGGCTCTGGCCTTCATGGTCCTGGCCGGCATCGCGATCTTCTTTTTCGTCGAGCAATGGCGCGAGTTTCCCGGCTCGGAGACGGCGAAGAAGATGCTGGTGGTGGCGAGCAACTCGCGCCGGGAGCAATTCGATCAGGTCAACACCGATGCGATCAACCTGGGTGATTACTTTTTCATAAAGTTCCAGCTCGAGCACTTCGACGTGCCGATGCGGTTCGCCGATTTCCGGGCGAGCGGGGCGCGCATTTTCGAGGATGAAGACGGGCATCGGGTCGCGCAGGTCTTGCTGGCAGAAAGCGGGGTGCAGTTTTTCCTTTACCCGAGCGAGAAAACCGGGGTGCGCGCCAGCCCAATGCCGGGACCGCCAAAATGGCGTTATGTGGAGAACGAAGGCTGGGCCGGCGCGGTCGAAGAACGCGACGGGGTCTGTTTCATGATAGCGATGCGCGGGAGCGAGCAAGAGTTGCGCTCCTACCTGGCCGATCGCCAAAGGTGAGAAGGCCTCATCCGGGGCTCGTCCGCAGGCGCGCTGCGTTGACACATCCGGGCCGCCATTCAATTTTAGCGGCTCGCGCGCCGGGTTGCTCAGTGGTCGAGCAGCCCCGAAAGCTTTCGGGGTTGATCGTTCTGCTGAGTTTGGTGCGTCGGTCCAGAGACACGCCAGGGTAGCTCAGTGGTAGAGCAGGGGACTCATAAGCCCTTGGTCGGGAGTTCAACTCTCCCCCCTGGCAGTTTTTTTCGAAACCGTGTCCGATTTGACTCTGAATGAACGTTCATTCATTGTGGATACTCGATGTCGAAGAAAAGTAACGAAGCAGTTCTCGATCGCTGCAGCCAGATCCTGGAGGCAGCCATGACCTGCTTCGCCGAATGCGGTTTTCATCAGACCAGCATGCACGATATCAGCGCCGAGGCCGGGATCAGCGTGGGCCTGATTTATCGCTATTTCAAAAACAAGGAGGAAGTGATCGCCGCGCTCGCGGCCGAGCATAAGAAGGACATCGCCGATCTGCTGGAACGCGCCGGCGAGGCTCCCACCCTGCTCGAGGCGATGGAGATCCTCTTCACCTCGCATTGCTGCGAACGCTCGCCCCAGATCATCTCGGCTTTCGTGGTCGATCTTTTCGCCGAGGCGAGCCGCAACCCGCAGGTGGCGAAAATCGTCCGCGATGTCGCGAAGACTAAAACCGATGGGGTGGCCAAACTGATCGCCCGCTCGCCCGAGGCCCGCCGCATCGCTCCGTGGCTCGATCCGCGTGAAATTGCCGAGATGATTTTTGCGGTCAATGATGGCAGCATGATGCGCAGCGTGTTCCGCCCTTCGAGCAATTCAATCGCGCGCCAGCGCGAGGAACAACTGAACGTTGCCCGAACTCTTTGGCGTCTTCTCTTTCATCCAACTTCCCATGCAAACGGTCACAACTAAACTTTCTCCGCGAGCCACAACTAAACCTCCTCCGCGAGCGACGTTCAGCTCGGCTTCCTCGGCGCCACGGCGCGGTCGCAAGAAGCCCATTTTTTGGGCGATTGCCGGGGTGGTCGCGATCTTCCTCGTGATCGCCGGGATTAAGGTGCTGCAAATTTTCTCGATGATGCAGGCGGGCAAGGCGGCGTCGCCTCCGGCCACGACCGTCACCAGTGCCGTCGTCAAGCAGGCCAACTGGCAGCCGATCCTGACGGCGGTCGGGTCGATTTCCCCGGTGCAGGGCGCGATGATCAGCGCGGAGATTCCCGGGATCGTTTCGGAAATCGAATTCCGATCCGGCCAGCCGGTGAAGAAAGGCGATCTCCTTCTCAAGCTCGATGCTTCCTCTGAAATCGCCCAGTTGCACTCGGCCGAAGCGGAGGCGGAACTGGCCAAAGCCGATCTGGAGCGAGCCCAGGATCTGGCCCGGCGCAGCGTCATCTCCAAAGCGGAACTGGATGCGGCCCAATCCAAGTACGCACAGAAAAAAGCGTTGGTCGATAACATGCAGGCGGTCATCGACAAAAAGGAAATTCACGCCCCCTTCACTGGCGTGGCCGGAATTCGCACCGTCAACCCGGGCCAAATGGTAGCGGCGGGCGATCCGCTCGTTTCCCTGCAAACCCTCAACCAGGTCTTCGTCGATTTTTCTCTGCCGCAACAGGATTTGCCCAAGCTCACGCTCGGCCTGCCGGTGAAAGTGACGACCGACGCGATCCCCGGACGCGAGTTTGAAGGCAAACTGACCGCGATAAATTCGTCGATCGATGCCGCCACTCGGAGCATTTCGCTCCAGGCCACGCTCGACAATTCCGATCGCGCTCTGCGCGCCGGCATGTTTGCGCGCATCAATGTCATCTTGCCAGAGAAAAACCTGACGCTCTACATCCCGGCGACCGCGGTCGCCTACGCGCCCTATGGCAACTCCGTTTTCCTGATCGAGAAAAAACGTGACGAGAAGACGGGCAAAGACGCCTTGGTTTTGCGGCAGCAGTTCATCCGTACCGGCGAGACGCGGGGCGACTTCATCGCGGTCACGGAGGGTCTGAAGAAAGGCCAGGAAATGGTCAGCACCGGTGTCTTCAAAATGCGCAACGGGATGAAGGTGGTGGTCGACAACAAGTTGGCGCCGGACGCGAAGATTTCCCCGAAGCCGCCTAACACCTAGTCCGTGAAATCGTTCACCGATCTTTTTATCCGGCGCCCGGTGCTGGCGCTGGTCGTTAGTCTGGTGATCATCATCGCCGGGGCGCAGGCAATTTTTAATCTCAACGTCCGGCAATATCCGCGGAGCGACATCGCTTCGGTCACGGTGACGACCGTCTACGTGGGCGCGAGCGCCGACCTGGTGCGGGGCTTTATCACCACGCCCCTGGAGCGCGCCATCGCGGCGGCGGACGGCATCGATTACCTGCAATCGACGAGCGCGCAGGGTGTCTCCACGATCACCGCGCGACTGAAGCTGAACTACGATTCGAACAGGGCTCTCTCCGAGATCAACTCCAAGGTCAACCAGGTGCGGAACGATCTCCCGCCGGAAGCCGAGGTGCCCGTGATCAACATCGTGCCGGCCGATTCACAGTTTGCTTCCGCCTATCTCAGTTTCACCTCCGATATTCTGCAGGCGAACGAGATCACCGATTATCTGAGCCGCATCGTGCAACCGCGCCTGACCGCGATTAGCGGCGTGCAGCGGGCGGAGATTCTGGGCGGGCGCACCTTTGCCATGCGCATCTGGCTGAAGCCGGACCGGATGGCGGCGCTCAACGTCAGTCCGGCGCAGGTGCGGCGCGCGCTTGCGAATAACAATTTCCTCTCCGCTCTCGGCAGCACCAAAGGCTCGCTCGTGCAGGTCGACCTGACGGCCAACACCGATCTGCACACGGTTGAGGATTTCAAGAACCTGGTCGTGCGCGAGGAGAAAGGCGTGCTCGTCCGGCTGGGCGAGATCGCGGATATCGTCCTTGGCGCGGAGGATTACAACTCCGAGGTCCGCTTCTCCGGGCAACGCGCTGTTTTCATGGGCATCTTCGTTTTGCCCAACGCCAACTCGATCGATGTCATTCAGCGAGTCCGGACCGAGATGGAGCAAATTCGGAAGGAACTCCCGACCGGCCTCCAAGGCCGCATCGCCTACGACGGCACGCAATACATCAACACCGCCATCCACGATGTCTTTCGCACTCTGATGGAGACGCTCCTCATCGTCGTCATTGTTATCTTTCTCTTCCTCGGCTCCTGGCGGTCGGTCCTCATCCCGGTGGTGGCGATCCCGATCTCACTCATCGGCGCCGTTTTTCTCATGCAGATCTTCGGTTTCACCGTCAATCTGCTCACCCTCCTTGCGATCGTCCTCTCGGTTGGTCTGGTGGTGGACGATGCCATCGTCGTGGTCGAAAACGTCGAGCGACACCTGCGCGAGGGATTGGCCCCAGTCGAGGCGGCGTTGTTAGGCGCGCGCGAGCTGATCGGCCCGATCATCGCGATGACGATTACGCTCGCGGCGGTCTATGTGCCGATTGGTATTCAGGGCGGACTGACCGGCACCCTCTTCCGCGAATTTGCTTTCACACTCGCGGGTGCGGTCACGATCTCGGGGGTGGTCGCGCTCACCCTTTCGCCGGTCATGTCGGCCAAGTTCCTGCGTGCCGGGGAAGAGGAGCAGGGCTTCGCCGGGCGGATCAACCGCGGCTTCGACCGGTTGCGCGATTGGTATGGCCGCAAACTCGACGCCACCCTGCAAATGCGCCCCGGGGTTTATATCGTCTGGATCGGCCTCTCGATCATTGCCGCCATCATGTTCCTGCTCATGCCGACCTTTGCCGCGAAGGAACTGGCCCCGACTGAAGACCAAGGCGTCATCTTCGGGATTGTGAACGCTTCGGCCAACGCCACGATCGAGCAGACCGGATCCTTCGCCGATGCCGCGGGCAAAATATTCCAGAGTCTTCCGGAAACTGACTTCACTTTTCAGATCACGTTCCCGAACAGCGGCTTTGGCGGAATGGTCCTGAAGCCATGGGACCAACGGGACAAGACCGCGTTCCAGTTGCTCCCGGAGGTGCAGAAGAAACTTTCCACGATCCCGGGGATCGAAATGTTTCCGATTATGCCGCCGGCGCTTCCGGGCGGCGGCAATTTCCCGGTCGAGATCGTCCTGCTTTCGACGGAGGAGCCGGAACGGATGGTCGAATTTGCCAAGCAACTCCAGGCCAAGGCGATGGAGAGCGGCCGGTTCTTTTTCCCGCCAATCATCGACACAAAGATCGACCAGCCCCAGGCGCAGGTCGTGATCGATCATGATAAAGTGGCCACGCTCGGGCTGAATCTGCAGGAGATCGGGGCTGACATCTCGGCCATGTTCGGCGGCAATTTCGTTAACCGCTTCGACATTGCCGGACGCAGCTACAAAGTCATCCCGCAAATCCAGCGCGCGGACCGCCTCAATCCTGACCAGCTCAAAGACGTCTACGTCACCGGACCGGACGACAAACTCGTACCCTTGAGCACCGTG
>DATBDG010000187.1:0-10124 GCA_036270055.1 Chthoniobacterales bacterium | reverse complement strand
GCGCGTGACAAGGAGGAAGGATGAAGGAGGAATGGAGCGGCGAGGGGAGCCGCGACATGGACGGGGCGCAGCTAGGTTGCTGGCGCGAGCACGGGAGGGCGAGTGATCAATTAAGAACGCGTCAGGAACTTTTCGCCCGCTTTAGGATCGTGACGAAGATCGCGGTCAGCTCGTCGCATTGACTCGCTCCCGAATCGCTCGCCCTTCGGGCTGCCGTCTATGTCGCTTTGCTTTCGCACGCTCCATTCTTGTCGCAACGGCTCGATCTTTTCCGCGCTCACGATTCCCGGGTTCCGTTGCCGCCGCATAAATGTGCGCTGACGACGCCGAAGTCGGTTGAGAGTTGAGGAGCAGGAGAGAAAATGTCAGCTGTGATTGTCGCTCTTTTTTGCCTGGCCTTTACTGCCCGCAACCTGGCAATGGAGACGCGCTGCGGATCTGAAATCAACGACAATCACAGACTGTCACCTTTCCGGCCCCGCAAGCAGTCGCGGCGGCTCTATCTTCTCCGCTCGGGCGACGACCATTTCCCGAGGTCGGCGCCCACGTGCCGGAAGCACCAAGTAGCGGGCATTGAGTCGAGAATCTATTTCGCGCAGCGATCCCTCCCTAGGGAATGCCGCGAAGAATGAGCGTGCTGATCGGCTTGACGAAATCGGTGGGGTAAAAGTAACCGACTGTCCATAGTCCTCCGGCTCGATCAGGCGCCAAATCATAGAGTTGATTAAGCGCGCGGGCTACATTTGGTATCTCCACTTTACTCCACGCGACACCATCCCAGTGCTCGAGCAGACTCTCATCTTTCCCTCCGAGCGTTTCGCGGTAGTAACCGACCGCCCATACATCGTCGGTCCCAAGGCCGGTCACAGCCTTGAGCGAACCGAACTCCGGCGTGAAGTTCGAGATATCGACGAAACTCCAGGCGGTGCCATCCCAATGAAGAGTGACTGGCAAAACCGGATAGCCGCCGCCGTCGCCTACCGCCCAGATATCCGAGGGCGACAGAGCCGTCACACCGTGAAGATAGAATCCTTTATCGCCCCGTGGCCCGGCGACGTTCGACCATTTGGTCCCGTCCCAATGCATGAATAATCCCTGGTAGCCGGCGCCAAAGGTGAAGCTGTAGCCCACCGCCCAGATGTCGCTGGCCGATAGTTTCACGACATCGGTCAGCACGCGATAACTTCCTGGCAGCGGGTCGATCAATGTCCACTCGACTCCATTCCAGTGAATGATGAGCTCGCTATAACCGCGATCCGTCTGCTGGTAACCGACCGCCCAGACGTCATCGGAAGCCACCGCCGCCACGCCCGCAAGGTAATTCTCCCCGTAAAATCGATCCTGGCTTGGATTCGGGCTGGGCACAATCGACCAGCTCACCCCGTCCCAATGTTCCGTCAGGCTCAAATCGGGCATAAAATCGTCCCGATCCTGATGACCAACTGTCCAGACGTCATTAGAGGAAATAGCAACGACATCGTGCAGATAACTATCGGGAACAGGCGCGGGCGCCGATTCCCGCCACCGTCTTCCGTCCCAGCGATAGATGAGTGGCGCACCCTCGTCTACCGATCTATCGCCCACCGCCCACGCCTGCGTCGGCGAAAGCGCCGAGATCGCGTAGAGGTGGCTGGAGCTGCCCGCCTTGCGCGGCGAGGGCACGATAGACCAAGCAAGTTCGCTCGCGGGCGAAGCTGCGCCCGCAGCTTCCGCCGCAAAAGCGGTGGAGTCAGCGATTCCCAGACCTGTGCAAGCGATAAAGAGAATCGCCGACTGAAGAACCAACCTAGTCCGATTGCGTTGTTTCATAATGCTAACTCGTGTGGTGATGCGATCTGTTTTCATGAGGTTTCGTTAATGAGGCGCGACCGAGGCTTTTATTCCCGGGAACCGCGCCGTGCTTGAATCGAGCCAAAACCCAGCGAGAGATGTAGGTTTTTTCTGTCTTTCGTTTTCAGCGCTTTTCAGGTGCGAAAGGTCTCCTGTTGTCGTTAGGTCTTGTACCCCAACAGTCGCTAGGACTTTGCCCGACACCCCCATAGGACATCCGGGGGGCCTCCACCGGGAAACAGCACTTCCTCCTAGCCCGCTCTTTACCAAGAGAGGGCTCCCGCTGAGCATTCAAGGCCTCGGCGCGCGTTAACTCTCGGAAGCGAGACCCTCAACCCGCGCCGGATCATTCGTGATCCGGCGCGGGCATCGCCACATCCACGTCGCGGGCGGCCGGAGAGCAAAACAAGGTTATTCCGCTGCACGGGCGACAAATCGAAGCAAGGAAACTGTGGAAGCGCAGTGCACATGCGCCGCGCGAATTAGTTGCAGCTATGAAAAGCCCACATCACATGATCCGGAGAGTCGGTGCGACGTTGGCACTAGCCGGCGCGGTCATCGGCACCATCTCACTCGCGCAGTCGCCAAAGAATACCCCGGCAGATGCGGTCCAATCCGCTCAGACAACCCGACCCGTTAGCCAAAAACGGGCCGAACAAAAACTCGATGCTCACGATCAGTCAGACGCGTTCAAGGCATCCAACGCGGCCCCTTCGTCAGCTGTATTCAAGACCCAACCGGACCGCGGAGAAGTGCGCGGATTCGACTTCTATCGCGATCCCCTGAACGCGAAGAAGCCGATGCAAACTCCCGAGGAAATCACCGCGGAAGACAAGGCGATGAAACCGAAGGTCATGGAGGCGCAGCGCTCTCTGCTGGAAAAGCGCTACGACCTGACTCCGAAGCTCGATCCGGAGGCGAAGATGTCACGGGGCAAGCCTCTTCCTGTCGGCCCGACCGCCCGCCTGGGCAGCGGCAGGAGCTGGGAGGATTTGGCAAACACGAAACCCGAGCAGATCAAGAAGGAAGGCTCCTTTCCATATCCGCCGCTCCCACATCCCAAACAAGCCACAGGAGGCCAGGTCTTTCCAGCGATGCAGATTGAGATGTTCCCGCGCCTGCAGCGCTTCGATGTGGACTTCGATCTGCCAGATGCCTTCCTGCCTGAATTTCCGCCGGCCATTTTCCTGCAGAGCCGCCCGGAACTGGGGGACGTATCGCGGGGTCAGGTCGTTTCGATCAATAACTACTACGCCCTTTTCAAGGACATTCTTACTCCGGTTCAGCTCGATGGACTCCGGATGCTCCTCACACCGTTCCCGCAGGAGGAATTTAATCCCACAGATGATCGAAAATCAGACCAGCCGAGTCTGGGCGTGACTTGTCTGGACTGCCATGTGAATGGCCACACCACCGCACAGTTCCATCTGAATCCCGACGATCGGCCGCAGCAGCGGCGGATGCGGCTCGATACCGTAAGTCTGCGTGGAGTATTTAATCAACAGGTGCACGGCTCGAAGCGAAGCCTGCGTTCCGTCGAAGACTTCACTGAGTTCGAGCAGCGCACGGCCTACTTTAATGGCGACCAGATTCACGCCTCCAAGAAGGGCGCGATGATCATTGACCGCGTGCAGGTCAGTCACATGGCGCAAATGCAGAACATGTTCGACTTCCCGCCCGCACCCAAACTGGACCCCATTACTTCCCGTCTCAACCCGGCCAAAGCGAGTGAAGGCGAGTTGCGCGGAGAGAAACTTTTCTTTGGCAAAGCCCAATGCGCCTCCTGCCATTCGGGCCCGAGCTATCTCGATCAGCAGTATCACGATCTACGCGTCGATCGCTTCACGACCGAGCCCTCCGATGGGCCGATCAAGACCTTTACCCTGCGCGGGATTAAGGACAGCCCTCCCTATCTGCACGATGGCCGGTGCCTGACCCTGGAGGACACCGTTGAATTCTTTAATCTGGTGCTCGAACTCAAGCTCAACAAACAGGAGAAGACCGATCTAGTGGCTTTTATGCGTGCGCTTTAACCGGAGTCTTCATGCTCTGCGCTCAGCGATCGGAGGCGAGAGCGCTGGGCTCGATTCCCGATTCCACGAGCAGTTCCAGCCAGTAGGCGCTTTGACTCGCTGCTTCCCCATCAGCTCGCCCGCGACCTCGCGGGTCGTTCGATCTATATCGCGGTTGCCCAACACGCTCCATTGTTCGATCTCGCGCAGCGAATCGCCGCATTTCGCGATGAAATGATTTGCTTGTCCCCCGACTCGCTTTGAAAGCCCGGCCGTTTGCTTCGCAATCCGTTACGGCCGCTGCCTCGCGGCTTTTCCGTCCAGGTCGCTCCTCCCGGGGCGCTCGATTCCGCTTTGCTCCGCACGCGAAATGGTTCCCGGTAATTGGCGCCGGTCGAACTTCCCGACCGCAAATCGGCGTCTGCTGATTTTGGGCTCGGAGCTTTTGACATAGGAGGGGTTCAGGCTCAGATCTCGGCATTCGTCGGCTCTCGGGCGCAAATTCTGCCGCGATTGCAGGTCGGAATGCGAATCGAATGACTGGCAATTTTTTGGTGCGCACACTGAAAGGAATACGAAAGTACTCGCACATATGATCAAGTTCATCCTCGGATTCGTGGTTGGAATCGTCGCCCTGCTTCTGGCCGCCTTTCTTTTTTTCGAATGCGGCGGTCTGAACATGTCCACCTCTGGCGGACCGCTCCCGATGGAACGTTTCCTCGCGCATATCGCGCTGGCTGCTTCGATCGGGAAGGCGGAGGAACTGCAAGCGCCGATCCCGGCCGACGAAGCCGTTTTCAGCGCTGGTGCGCGCGTTTTTCAGCAGAACGGCTGTATCGGCTGCCACGGCAAATACGGCCAGGGCGCAACCGCAATGTCGAAGCGCATGTATCCGCATATTCCGCCTTTGCTGCCGCCGGCGAAAGGCGTGACCGATGACAAGGTTGGCGAGACCTTCTGGGTCGTGAAAAACGGCATCCGTTTCAGCGGTATGCCGTCGTTTGGCGAGAAGTTATCGGACACTGAGATCTGGCAGGTCGCCCAGCTCCTGCACAACGCCGACAAGCTCCCGCAACCGGTGCAGGACGCGCTCCGCGGAACCCAGCGGTAGGTGCCAAGGCGCGCGCTCCGAAGTCGCGCGCCAAGATGGGTCCGGCGTGCGGGATTTCCTACCGTGCTCAGCAAAACTCTAAGCCACGCCGCCAGCGCAAAATCAGCGCGCGGGATCGATGAGCGCGAGACCGCTCGTCTCGTCAAACGTGTGCCGCAAATCGGCGGGTGATTCTGTCAGCATGACCTCGAGCGTGGGGCGCATACGCGCCTTCTTCAGATGTCCGCCGCGGGTCGTCCCGTCGGAGCGGCCGACGATGAGATGGGCGTGCACTTCCGGGTCTCCGTCCTTGAGTGCGATATCGCCGGTCATGGTCAGCACTTCTACCTGTTCGTTCACCGGCAGGTCGCGGTATGCGTGTGGTCCAGGCCATAGACGCGGCGCCGCGAGGGTAGCGGTGCGGAATATCAAACGCCGAAATTGAGCAGAGTGAAGGGCAGAAAAGAACGTCACAGAATTGTAACACTGGGCGGCGGGAAAACTGGTAAAACTTTGGAGTGGAATCGCCCATCCTTCCCACGACAGAAGCGCCCGCCCTCCCGCGTCCGCCATTTATCGCGCCAGCTCGGCTCGGGCTCGCTTCGCGCCGACGAGATCGATCTTCGCCGGCTCGTTAGTCATAAGCTGACCGCGGAGGGGGCCACGCAAACCGAAGATGTGACCCGCGCTTTTAAAGAGACCAACGCTGAATTCCTCGCGGCGGTCGAAAACGGCAGACTCATCGGGATGTGTTCGCGGCATGAGCTGAGCGCACTGCATGGCGGTCGCTACGGCTTCTCCCTTTTCGCGCGCAAGCCAATCCGCGAGTTGCTGGGATGCAGCTTGCTCGACTCCCTGGCGGCGGTCGAGTTATCAACTGAAGAGACGAGCTAACCCGGAAGGATGAGAAGGTGCGTGCCCTTTCCGACGTTCGTTCCTGAATCTGTCCGTAACGCAGCCCCGCACCCGAGGGACGAGGCCGGGCTGCAAAACGGATCGGCTGCTGACGAGCGGAGGCGCGCGACCGCTCTCCCCGCCGCTATCGTTCAGGTCAGCAGCTTGAGGAAAGTGCCCGCCGCGGCCGGCAGCGGAAAGGATCGCCCAACGACAAATCGACGCAGCGCTACCGCCAGCCACTCGCGCGAGGCGTTTATTTCCTCGATCGTCAACTGTGCATCGTCGCCCTTAGTCTTGAGGCTGTAGCGCGCGATCTCTACCTCGATCGGCTCCGCCTCCCCGAGCAGTTCGAGCCGCACCCGCGCCTTTTTCTTTTTCGTGTCGATCGATAACTCAGTCATTTCACCAATCCCTCGCAGATGCGTGTTAGCGGCCAACCGCGCCGCGAAAGCCAGGGTCGCATCTTTCGAATGAAGAAGAACACCACGGATGCCTCGCGTACGGTTTGTCTTCCTCCGAGCTACGTGCGCGTCCTGCTCTTCGACTTTTTTTTACCGCGGGCGCGCGAGCGCGTCTTTTTCGGCTTCGAAGGGGTGACCGCGTCGGTCACCGTCTCCGCGGCGTCCTTCAGCAGCGGCACGGTGGCGGCGACCGCGCTTGCGACTTGCTTCCCGCCCGGAAGCGACTTGGCAGCTTTCTTCAGCTTTTTCGCTCCCTTGTCTCCCTCTGCCCCGAGATAGGTAGCGAGACCGGCGGCGACGCCGGTGACGAGATGTCGTGCGACTCGCGGACCGTGCTTCTTCACCGCCTTGTTGACCGCCTTCCGCAGTGCCTTGCGTGTTTTTTTCTTTAGTACGGCCATGTTATTTGGAAATGGTTCGGACGTCGGGGCGATTCCGGACGTTCCTGGTTGCGATTTCGCTGCGGGCCATCGCCGGTTCGGCAATCGACGCGGGCCAAGGGCTGCTCCAAGTCGGATCATCGAGGGGCCGTCGCTTCGACAAATCGCAGGTGTCCCGCTGTTATTCGTTATTCGGCGCACTCGACGCGCTGCCTTCGATCGCGCTGAAGCGGTCGGTGAGCCCCAGGCATTCGACGCTCCGAGCAATCTGCTTCCCCGACGCCAAAATCTGGGAATGTCGCGTGGGTCTGCGAAGCCAGATCGCCACCTCTCGAACGATTCAGGGTAGCTGATGAAATCGAAGGGTGCGCCGTCGCAGTTTACCGTCTCGAATCCGGACAAGGTTCTCTATCCGGCGGCGAAATTTACCAAAGCCGACGTCGTCGATTACTACCTCCGGGTCGCGCCGTTTCTGCTGCCGCATTTTCAGGATCGGCCGGTGACGTTGAAGCGTTACCCGGACGGCGTTCATGGCGAGGCGTTCTACGAAAAGGATGCGCCTGCGTATGCGCCGGAGTGGGTGAATTCGTTTCCGGTGCCGCGGCGCGAAGGTGGCCCCGACATCAACTACATCCTGATTAATGACGTCGCGACGCTCGCCTGGTGCGCCAACATCTCCGCCCTCGAACTTCATCCCTTTCTGCATCGCGTCCCCCGCATCGAAGTTCCGAGCCATGTCGTCTTCGACCTCGATCCCGGTGAGGGGGCTGATCTGCGCAATTGTATCAAAGTCGCTTTCCTGTTGCGGGAGGTGCTGCGGAAGCTGCGGCTGAAATCGTTTCCGAAAGTCTCCGGCTCGAAAGGGCTGCAGCTTTATGTTCCGCTCAACACTGCGACTAACTACGAAGCGACACAGGCATTCGCGCGGACGGTTGCACAGTTACTCGAGCGCGAGCACGGCGATCTCGTTGTCTCTGAGATGTCGAAGAATCTCCGGCACGAAAAGATCTTCATCGATTGGAGCCAGAACGCGAGTCATAAGACGACGGTCGGGGTTTACTCGCTGCGCGCCAAGCGTGAGCGGCCGTTCATCTCCATGCCTGTGGCGTGGGATGAGCTGAAGAAGGAGCGGGTCGACGATCTTTATTTCGAACCGGAGGAAGCATTGAAGCGCCTGGCGAAGCGCGGCGACTTGTTCGCGCCTGTCCTGAAAGTAAAACAGAAGCTTCCGCCCGAGTTTGCCTCACTCAGCACCGGAGAGAAGCGCAAGCGCAGGTCACTCTCGACGTATGCCGCAAAGCGCAATTTCACCCGCACAAGCGAACCTGGGCCGGAGCAGACACGGAGGAGCGCGCAAGGCAGTCGACGCCGATTTGTCGTGCAGAAGCACGCCGCGAGTCATCTCCATTACGATTTCCGTTTGGAGATGCAGGATGTGCTGAAGTCATGGGCGGTGCCGAAAGGGATTCCGCTGAAAAACGGCGAGACGCACAGCGCGTTCGAGACCGAGGATCATCCCCTCGATTATCTGCAGTTCGAAGGAGTCATTCCGGAAGGCGAGTATGGCGGCGGGACGGTGATGGTGTGGGATATCGGGACTTACGAGCCCTTGGAAGGTAACTTCTGGAAAGGCGCACTTACAATTTTTCTTTCCGGCAAAAAGCTAAAGGGCGAATGGAATCTGCGCCGCACTGAGGCCGACGACAAAAAGCCGCGCTGGCTGATCACAAAAACAGGCGGCAACGCGAAACGAACCCCGAAAGCACGCGAAGTCCTCTCCGCCGTGAGCGGGCGCACAATGGAAAAGATTGCCGGGGACAAAACCAAGGTCTGGCACAGCAACCGCGGCGCGAAAAGTGAAAGCAAACCGGCGAACGCCGCCGCTGCGCCGCGGGGGAAACGTGCGGTCGCGAAATTCGTCCGGCCAATGAAAGCGACCGCGGCCACAGAGTTGCCGGCGGGAGAGGAATGGACCTATGAGATCAAGTGGGACGGTTACCGCGCGCTTGGGCTTAAACAGGGCGATGCGGTCCGCCTCATGTCCCTGAAGGAGAAGAGCCTGACGAGTGACTTTCCCGATGTCGTCGCGGCGTTAGGCGAGATTCACGCCGGCACCGCGGTTCTCGATGGTGAAATTGTGGCGGTGAACGCGGAAGGCTGTCCATCTTTCCAAGTCCTGCAGAACCGAAAGAAACTCGGCCGCGGCTGGAAGATTGTTTACTACGCGTTTGATCTGCTTCAGCTCGAGAGCAAGTCGCTGCTTTCGCAGCCGCTGACCGAGCGCAAGGCCCGGTTGAGGGAAATCATCGCCGGCACCTCCGTTCGCTACAGCGCCGAGCTGAAAGCTTCGGCCAATGCCATCATCGAGACGGTACGGAGCGCCGGCTTGGAAGGAGTGATCGCCAAGAAACGCGACTCGCCCTATCGCGCCGGCACGCGTGTGACCTCATGGCTCAAGTTCAAGCTGAATAAGACACAGGAATTCGTCATCGGCGGTTACAAACCCGATGGGCGCAGTTTCCAGTCCATTCTGCCGGGTTACTACGATGGCAGGAAGCTGATCTTTTGCGGCAAGGTCCGCCAGGGTTTCAATCCCACGGTCCGCGCTCGCCTGCTGAAAGAGATGCGGCCACTGCTGACGCGGAAGTGTCCGTTTGCCAATCTGCCGACGAGCCGCAAGAGCCATTTTGGGGAAGGAATTAACGCCGATGAGATGAGCGAGCTGCGCTGGCTAGAACCAAAGCTGGTCGCGCAGGTTAGCTTTACCGAATGGACCACGCAAGGCATGCTGCGCCACGCCACCTTCGAAGGTTTGCGCGAGGACAAAGAGCCTGACGAAATCATCCGGGAACCAATGCCGTAGCTTGGCCATCGCTCCGCTCGTTGCGGCAATTGCACTCGCCGGCTCTTGCAGGGTTGAATCAGATCAAAAGACCGGCTTGATGCAGCATTCCAGCTGGGAATTGGTTCGGAATCAGAACTAGGGATTTCTCGTAGAGTCCGGACAATACAGCCCTTATGGGTTGGCACTTCAGCGCCAAGGCAGCATCTGGCTGGGAGGGGTCCTCGCGCGGGACCAACAGAACTGATCAACCCAATTTCGATGGCCGCGCTGCTCAGACAAGCGCTGGCGCAATTTGAGGCCGGGATTTTTGTTCTGGCCTCAGCAGTCAGTGCTGCTAGAATGCGGTTCGACTTCGGCGTCGGCATGACGCAGCCAAGACCACTCAGCAACACGATTCACCCGGAAACGAAGACCCTATGCAAACTAAACGCTCGTTCATTTACCTTCTCGCGGGAGTAATCGCTCTCCCGCTTTTCGGACCGGTCGCTCATGCGACAACCATCGATATCATCAACACGTTCGACTTTCCCGAGTCGGTCGCAACGTTGCCACACAAGATCAGCGACCAACTAGACCTCTTCGGGACGACGATCGGGACCGATGGGAAAC
>DATBDG010000186.1:0-7562 GCA_036270055.1 Chthoniobacterales bacterium | reverse complement strand
AGTGGAAGTCGTGCTCGCCGACGATCTGGTGGAGAAAGCGGTCAGCGAAGTCGTGCGCGCGGCCAAGACCGGTAAGATCGGCGACGGGAAAGTTTTTGTTCTTCCAGTCGAACACGCGGTCCGCATCCGGACGGAAGAGATCGGCGAAAAGGCGGTGTGATCCGTTACATCGTCAACTTGTGAATCGTGAATCGGTGGAAAACGGATTCAGCGGACACCGGATTCACCATGTAACGATCCCCGATCTGACGATTCAGCCGTCTTCCGCCTCCGCTGTTGCAAATTATTTACAACTTCGCGCTGGAAGTCCGCCCCGCTGCTGGGAATAAGGCTTTTCCAACTCAACCACTCCGCACTTCGCCACCTGCACCATGCCAAACAAAAAGACTCCATCCGATGTCAGCAAGATGATCAAAGACCACGAGGTCAAACTCGTGGATTTTAAGTTTACCGATCTGCCGGGCGCCTGGCAGCATTTCACGACCACCCTGACCGAATACAACGAGGACATTTTCACCGAGGGCCTCGGGTTCGATGGCTCGAGCATCCGTGGTTGGAAGGTGATCAATGCCTCCGACATGCTCGTGATTCCCGATCCGGCGACGGCTTGGATCGACATCTTCAACGCCGAGCCGACCCTCAGTCTCATCTGCACGATCGTGGAGCCGATCACGCGCGAGCCCTACAATCGCGACCCGCGCGGCCTGGCGGAAAAAGCGGAAGCCTATTTGCAGAGCACGGGCATCGCGGACACCGCGTTTTTCGGACCGGAAGCGGAGTTTTTCATCTTCGACGATGTCCGTTTCAACAACACCGGGAACAGCTCGGCCTACTCGGTCGACAGCAGCGAGGGGCACTGGAATAGCGGTCGGGAGGAATTTCCGAATCTCGGCTACAAGATCCGGGCGAAGGAGGGTTATTTCCCGGTCGCGCCTGCGGACACGTTGCAGGACATCCGCAACGAAATGTGTCTCGAACTGGAGCGAGCCGGCATCCCAATCGAGCGCCAGCACCACGAAGTTGCGACCGCGGGCCAGGCCGAGATCGACATTCGTTTCGCGCCGCTCAAGGTAATGGGCGACCACCTTCAGTACTATAAATACATCGTGCGGAATGTGGCCCGGAAGCACAACAAAACCGTCACCTTCATGCCGAAGCCGCTCTTCGGCGACAACGGCTCGGGGATGCACACCCACATCTCGCTTTGGAAAGATGAGAAGCCGCTCTTTGCCGGGAACGGCTATGCCGGCCTCAGCGACATGGCGCTCTTTTTCATCGGCGGCATTTTGAAACACGCCCCCGCGCTCACCTGCATCACAAACCCGACCACGAACAGCTATAAGCGGCTCGTCCCGGGATTCGAGGCGCCGGTCAATCTGGCCTATTCGGCCCGCAATCGCTCGGCCGCGATTCGCATCCCGACCTACTCGGCCAATCCGAAGGCGAAACGGATCGAGTTCCGCACCCCGGACGCGGCGGCCAACCCCTATGTCGCGTTCGCCGCTCTGCTTCTCGCCGGCCTCGATGGAATCCAGAACCGGATCGATCCGGGCGATCCGCTCGACAAGAATCTCTACGAACTGCCGCCGGAAGAACTCGCGCAGGTCCCGAGCGTGCCCGATTCCTTAGGCGGCGCGATTGCCGCGCTCGAGGCGGATCACGCTTTCCTCCTCCGCGGTGATGTTTTCAACACCGACTTCATCAACAACTGGATTGAGATGAAACAAAGGGAATACGACGCCCTCCGGCTCCGACCGCATCCGTACGAATTCCAGATGTACTACGACATCTGATTTGGCGCCGGCCCGCTCGAGCGTCGGCTTCATTGCGATTTTCCGCCTAACGATCTACCATGGCTGGTCGGTGCGCCGGGCCGACGCGACGAATCTGCCGCGGTCGCGCAAGCACCATTTGCCCCGGGCTATTCCGGCCGTAGCAACCGAGTAACCGGGAAAAGTCTTGCAACCCAGGGAGATCGTCCGATGTTCGAGGTCGTTATGAATCTGCTCGCCCTGTTGTCCAACTTCGGCGGACCGGACCTGATCATCATCCTGTTGATCATCCTCGTGCTCTTCGGGGCGAAGAAGTTGCCGGAGCTGGCCAGGGGCATGGGCCAGGCGGTGAAGGAATTCCAAAAGGCGAAAGACGAGTTCAACGACGAACTGCACAACGCCGGCAAAACGCCGCCGGCCAAGCCCGACGTTCGTCAGGCGGACGCAACGGTACCGCGGATCGACAACGCGCCGACGGCGGCGCGGGAAGCTCCGCCCGCGGCGCAACCCGAAACCGCGCCGGAAGAACGCCAGGGCTAGACGTCACCTCTGTAGGCGACGCGGGTATCGGTGCGATTGGCCAATCCATGCGTTAGGCTCGCGCTTCGCAGGGCGACGCGTCTACAGCATGGCCGCGTCCACAACGCGTAGCCCGCCGTATCTTTGGTATAAAATCCGCCGCTAATTCTCGGATTTTCCGATGACATCGGTGTGCTTTTCGTCTAAGCATACCGGCTCAAAATCCGAATCATGCCCGAAACCGATCTTCGCACCCAAATCAAAGAGATGCTGGTCAAGAACCTCATGCTGCAAACGTCAGCCGACCAGATCGCCGACGACCTGCCCCTTTTCGGGCCGGGCGGGCTCGGGCTTGATTCGATCGATGCCCTCGAGCTCGTGGTCAGCATGGAGAAAAGTTTCGGGGTTGGGGTCCCGAATTCCGAGGTGGCAGGCAAAGCGCTCCAGACTGTTAATTCAATCCACGATTATATCGTGGAGAAGACCGAGCGCTCGGCGGCCTGAGCGGCCCCCTTGTAGCGGCGGTCTGTGACCGCCGAACGCCAACAGTCATCCCGCCGATCCGGCGCTCATAGAGCGCCGCTCCAACGAGCATTAACCCGTTTCCGCGAGATTGATCGCATCGATCAATTGCCGATATCGCCCAAAGGCGTGCCGGTGTGGCATCAGCACCAAACGCGGCAAATGCACGATTTCAGGCTGGTTTCGTTCCTGGGGCAAGGCATCACTTTGCACGATCTCCCCCTTTCGCAACAAATCCGAAAATTGCAGATTAACGTCTTTCAGAGCGTTTTTTGTCAATGCTTTACAAATTCGAAGCACCAACTGGGACCCAACCCAACGCGATGAATGGTAGTTTTTGTAAAAGAGCAGAATCTCCCCAACCGCTTCTTCGACCCTGTGCGCGATCTTGATGAAGTTAAAATCTTCTTCCGAGATCAGCCCTTGTTTAAGAAGGTGGTCGGTCAGGAAACGCATCCAAGTTTCCCAGTAACGCCCGTCGGGCCGATCGATCAACACGATTGGGATGATGAGCGCCTTGCCCGTCTGCATGAGAGTGAGCGCTTCAAAGCCTTCGTCCATCGTCCCGAACCCGCCGGGAAAGAGGGCGTAGGCATGCGTCTCCTTCACGAAATTCAGTTTCCGGGTGAAGAAGTAGTTGAAGTTTATCAGCTTCGGATCGCCGTGAATGATCTCGTTTGCCCGCTGCTCGAAGGGCAGGCGAATGTTGAGCCCGAAACTGTTTTCGCGACCGGCCCCGCGTTGCGCCGCGCCCATGATGCCGTCGCCCCCGCCGGTCATGACCATGTAGTTGTGCGCCACCATCTGGCGGCCGAACTCCTCGGCCAGTTGCGCCTCCGGTTCCGACGGCGCCGTGCGGGCGGAGCCGAAGACGACCACCTTCAGCCGATCCCGATAGGGAGCGAAAATCTTGGCCGCGTAACGCAGCTCCTTAAGCGAGCGGTTCATGAGCTTGAGGTCGCCCGTGCCCATTTTGTCCCGCGCCATCTTGAGTGCGGTCACGATCAACTCTTCGATCAGCTCGGGCGATTTCTCCGCGCCCCAGTCCGCGACCAATTGCCGGATCCGCTCTTCGAATTCCGGGCCAATATTGGAAGTCCGGCGCGCGGGCTGATCCTGAATGGTGCCTGTAAAATCTTCCACGCGAACAATTGAGCTACTTCTGCGCCGACGAACAGCGAAAAAGTCGCGCCGTTAGGCGCCTATTGAAAAAGGTCGGGCCGGCCAGAGAGGCGCATTGTAGCGGCGATCGGCGACCGCCGAGAACGCCAACTGCAATCAGCGCGTTCGGTGATCAGAGACCGCCGCTCCAATTGTTAGGCCGACTGCAGATCGGCGAGAATCTCGCGCATGTGACGGATGGGAAGCGAATAGTGGCCCTCCCCTTCCACCAGATTGAGGCGGCAGAGCGGGAGACGCTGGCCTAACGATTCGGCGAGTTGCCAGTGAAAACTGCGATCCTTTTTCCCGTGCCAGACCCGCACCGGCACCTTGATCTCCTCGAGCGGAAAACCCCACGGCTGGGCGTAAATTTCGGCATCGACCATCAGGCCGTCGGCCGACGCGCGCCAGGCCTGGCGCTGACTCTCGAAACAGGCTTCGAAGGCGGCAATGTCGCGCATCACATTGGCATCGCAGGGCTGGAGGAGCTTGATCAGCAGTGGCCGGAAGCGGATCGGGACTTTGAGAGAAAGAAATGGCCGCGCGACGTGAAAGGAAAAGCGCAGCAGCTCGCGATGGCGCGGGTAGAAGAAGAGCAGCCAGCGATAGAGAGCAAGGAGGCCGCTCCGATCCTTCAGTTCCGCCAGCGGCGCCGCCCCGCTCACGACTGCGATCGCCCGCACCCGCTCCGGCATCGCCCAGGCCGAGGCCAAGGCGTAGGGCGCGCCGCCGGAGATCCCGAGCATCCGGAATTCGTCGATCCCCATTCGATCCGCCAGCTCGGCGAGGAGCGGCGGCCAGTCGAGCAACTTCCTCTCCGGTCGGAGCGAGGAATCGCGGATCCCAGGGCGATCGGGCGAGATGATGCGCAGGTTGAGCTCCCGCGCGGCGCAGTCGGTCAGCTCCGCCATCGTGCGAGAACTGGGCCAGCCGTGACAAAAGAAAATCGCCGCACCGTCGCGCGCCCCGTACTCGGCGACGGCCAGCAACTGGCCATCTGCCAGAGAGATTTTAAGAGCTTCGTTAGGCATGCGTTGCGTAGGGAAACTCGCTGGAGCCAGCATGCTGCCTTCGCCGTCGACATCAAGCCGCAGTGGTGGCGCCTTCCGAAAGCTACACCCTCTCCCTGGAGCTTTGACGCTGATTGGCAACGCCAAGCTTTCTCGTTCCCAAGTTGCACTTGGGAACGCACCTCGCCGTGAAGTTGCACTTCGCCTCCCCCAGCCTAACGCCACCGATCCACCCGCAAGAGCGGCAACGCTCCCGGCAGCCACTCATGCGCCGAGGAGTAACGCCAATGCTCCGGCGACGCCACCAGCCCGCGCTTGACCGGGTTGTTGTGCAGATACTCGAGCTTCTGTTCCATGATCGCATCGCTCATCATGGCCTGCGGATGCGATCCTTCCTGCCAGACCTGGTGTTTGCTCTCGATCTTGTGCCGGAGCCGGAAATGTTGCAGCTGGTGAAGCAACCAGGCGCAGCCCTCATTTTCGAGTAGCTCGATCAGACGGCGGGCGGTGTGACGCTTGAGATCGGCCAGGACCTGGGCCAAATCCGGCCCGCTCAGGATAGCGTGGAAATGATTATCGAGGATGACCCCGGCGTGGATCTTGAGGGCCTTTGCGCGCGACAGTAGTCGAGAGCCTGCACGAGGATGTCGCAGCGCGCCCCGGTGGTGAAGAGCGGGAGCCAGGCGACGATCGTCCCGGTGACGAAATGGGCATCGTCCTCCTGGAGGATACGGTAGCGGCTGCACATGGGGATTGCCCACGAGGGTGGCAACGTGCGGGCGCCAAGGCAAGTGTGTTTCCGGCGTGAGCGAAGGGCGAAGTGAAACTTCGCCGGAACGATGTCCCAAGTGCAACTCGGGAACGAGGGGAACGGCGATGACCAACGAAAGGACGCGGTGGTCGCGGCCGGCGCCCGCGTGTCTCAGCGCGGCGGGAATGCACCAGGTCAGCAGCAAGATTTGTCTTGATCTGCCCCCTCAAAACCACTAGACCCTCCGAAATCTATGGAAAAAAAACATATTACCAGTTGGGGGCCGCTGCGGTGGGCTCTTTGTCTATTTTTACTCGCCGCTGCCGTCGCCGCCGCGCTCGGCGCGGTCGCTTCGTCGCGCGCGGTCAGCCAGCCTGAACAGGCTGCTGCCTTGCGGAAAATCGCTCCCTGGGTCAGCCAGAACACCGCCAATGGCAAACAGGCGGAGTTCATGGTCATCCTGGCTGACCAGGCCGATCTAAGCGGGGCCGCCGCCCTCAAGACGAAGAAGGAAAAGGGGCGCTTCGTTCGCGACACTCTGTGGAACAAGAAACAGGCGACGCAGGGTCCGCTCCTGAAATGGCTCGACGAACATAACCTCCAGCACCGTTCTTTCTACATCGTGAACGCCGTCTGGGTGAAAGGCCATTACGAGGATGCGCTGGCCATGGCGCTGCGCTCCGATGTCGCCCGGGTCGAGGGCAACCCGCAGGTGCGCGTGCTGCCTGAACATCTCGATGCCGTGGAAGCGCCCGCGCAACCCAACGCCCCGGCCACCATCGAGCCCGGCATTTCTTACACTCACGCGCCGTCTGTCTGGGCGGAAGGCTTTTTCGGTCAAGGCATCGTGGTGGGCGGCGCCGACACTGGCATTCGCTGGACGCATAACGCTCTCAAGTCGCATTACCGCGGTTGGGATGGCACGACGGCGGATCACAATTTCAACTGGCACGACAGCATTCACTCCGGTGGCGGCACCTGCGGCCACGATAGCGTGGTGCCCTGCGACGATAGCGGCCACGGCTCCCACACGATCGGGACGGCGGTCGGCGACGATGGCGTGACCAACCAAATCGGCATGGCGCCACAGGCGAAGTTCATCGGCTGCCGCAACATGAATGTCGGCGTCGGTTCGCCTGCGACCTACACCGAATGCTTCGAATGGTTCCTCGCACCGTATCCGATCGGCGGCACACCGGCCGATGGCGACCCGGAAAAAGCCCCTGACATTACGACCAACTCCTGGACCTGCCCTTCATCGGAAGGCTGCTCGCCAACCACTCTCCAAGCCGGGGTCGAAGCGCAACGCGCCGCCGGCATCATGATGGTGGTGGCCGCTGGTAACTCCGGCCCGAGCTGCTCGACGGTTTCCGATCCGCCGGCACTCTACGACGCGGTCTACACCGTCGGCGCCCTCAACACCAGCACCGACACGATCGCTTCCTTCAGCAGCCGCGGTCCGGTTACATCCGATGGCAGCATGCGTTTGAAGCCCGACATCACGGCTCCGGGAACAAGCACACGATCGGCCTATAACACCTCCGATACGACGTATGTTTTCCTCAGCGGCACCTCGATGGCCACCCCGCATATCGCGGGCGCCGTCGCTCTTCTCTGGTCGGCTCATCCCGAGTTGCAGAACGATCCGGAAGCGAGCGAGGTGGTGATCAACAACTCGGCGGTTCATATCCTCAGCAACACCTGCGACGGAGGAAACGCGACCACGCCTAACAATACCTTTGGCAACGGCAGGGTTGACATCCTCGCGGCGGTGGACTCGGTCATGGTCGATACGGTCGATATTACCAAGGCCCAGTATACCAGCTC
>DATBDG010000185.1:0-5316 GCA_036270055.1 Chthoniobacterales bacterium | reverse complement strand
TGTTTGTCGGTTCAAAGTCGGTCCTTGATTCAAACGAACGTTTGAATTATCTTGCGGCTGTCATGGCGGAAGAAATCCATGCCACCAAGGTCGCGATCCTGAACGCGACCGAACGCCTCGTCGCGGCCCACGGTTTCGGCGCAACCTCCCTCCGCGCCATCACCGCCGCCGCCGGCGTCAACCTCGCGGCGGTCAATTATCACTTCGCAACCAAGGACGCGCTCATCCTCGCGATGTTGAACCGGCGGATGAAGCCGCTCAACGAAGCGCGCCTCGCCCTCCTCGATCGTTTCGAAGCGGAGGCGGGCCGAGATCCTGTCCCGGTGGAAAAGATTTTGGAGGCGCTCTTTCGCCCCGTTCTCGAAACGATTGCCCGCCCCTCGAAAGGTGGCCGCAGTTTCCTCCGCCTCCTCGCCCTCTGCCTGGCGGAGCCCGGCGCCTATCTCAAGCCGCTCGTGCAAAAGGAATTCGCGGAGAAAAATCGCCGCTTTCATCGCGCCCTGCGGCGCGGCCTGCCGGGGCTTTCCGAGGTCGAGGCGCACTGGCGGCTCCATTTTGCCCACGGCGCTTTTTTTCACGCCGTCGCCCACTCCCAGGTTCTCGAATTTTCCTCCGGCCGCCGCTGCCGCCTCACGAACGTCGACGCCGTGCTCGATCGCGTCATCAAATTTTGTGCGGCCGGCCTGCAATGCCCCGCGTAACGAAATAATATTATGCCTGCACTCGAAGAAGAACCCGTTCGCAACAAGACCTCGCGTCCCCCGCAAAGGGACGTCCCGGTGGATCTTGACGAACAGCCGAGCGAAGAAAAGAAGACGCCGTTTTTCCACCGGCGCCGGGTGGTCATCGGCGCTGCGGTTGTGCTCATCTTCGCGATCGCCTATGTCGCGACGATTTTTTTCCACAGCCTGACCCACGAAAGCACGGACGACGCTTTCATCGACGCGCACATCGTCAGCGTAGCGCCCAAAGTCGCTGGCAAGATTTCGGCAGTGAAGGTGAGCGATAACGAGCTGGTGAAAAAAGGCCAGGCCCTGCTCGAGATCGACCCGCGCGATATCGACGCCGCGGTCGCGCAGAAACAGGCGGCCCTCGAGGTGGCGAAAGCTCATCTCGATAACGCGCAAATGTCGGCGGAACAGGCGGCGGCGCACGTCAACACCGTCATGGCGGGCTTTGCCTCCCTCCAGGCGAGCACCGATGCGGCCGCGGCCGACACCGAGAAGTTGAAAGGCGACCTGGCCCGGAACAAGGATTTGATCGAGAGCGGCGCGATTTCGAAGCAGGACTTCCAGCATTCGCTCAGCGATGTCGCTTCCTCGGAGGCCACGCTGGAGTCGAAGAAGCGGCAACTGCAAGCCGCCAAAGCTCTGGCCGAGGAGGCGAAAAAGCAGGCCGGCTCCGCCCGCGCCCAGGTCAACGCGGCGCAGGCTGAAGTGGCCGAGGCGCAGGCCGAGCTGCGCCAGGCCGAGCTGCAAAAATCATATACCACCATCACCGCGCCGGAAGCCGGCCGGGTCACCAACAAATCGATCGAGCCGGGCAATTACGTGCAAGTCGGTCAGCCGCTCTTCGCGATCGTGCCGCAACACGTCTGGGTGACGGCGAACTTCAAGGAAACGCAGCTCACCAACATGCGGCCCGGACAGCCCGTGGAGGTCGAGGTTGATGCCTATCCCTCGCGCGCCTTGCACGGTCATGTCGACAGTATTCAAGCCGGTAGCGGGGCGCGTTTCAGTCTTCTCCCGCCGGAGAACGCCACCGGCAATTTTGTCAAAGTCGTGCAGCGCGTCCCAGTCAAGATCGCGCTCGATGAGCAACCGGGCGTGCAGGAAGTGCTCGGCCCCGGGATGTCGGCCGTGCCGGACGTGAAAGTAAAAGGCGGTTTCGGACCGGCTGTGACGGTGTCGATCGTGGCCTTGCTTGCGACCCTGCTCGTCGTCGGCGCGACCATCTGGTGGCTCGGTAAGATCCAAACTCGTTAGGCGGAATCGTGGCTGGGTCGGATTCGCCTAACGCCGCCTCCGCCTGGCGGCCAAGTTACAACCCGTGGCTGATCGCCGTCGCCGTCATGCTCGCGACCTTCATGGAAGTGCTCGACACGTCGGTCGCGAACGTCTCCCTGCCACATATTGCGGGCAATCTTTCCGCGACGACCGATGAAGCGACTTGGGTCCTGACCAGCTACCTGGTCGCGAACGCGATCATTCTTCCGGCGACCAACTGGCTCGGAAATTTGTTTGGCCGCAAACGCTTCCTCGTTTCCTGCATCGTCCTTTTCACCCTTGCCTCCGCGCTCTGTGGCGCGGCCGGCAGCCTCGGTTTTCTTGTCATCGCGCGCGTCCTGCAAGGGGCGGCGGGTGGCGCCCTCCAGCCGATCTCGCAGGCGGTGTTGCTCGAGAGTTTCCCACCCAAAAAACGCGGCTCGGCCATGGCGGTTTTCGCAATGGGCGTGGTCGTGGCGCCGATCCTCGGACCAACCTTAGGCGGCTGGATCACCGACAACTACAGTTGGCGCTGGGTCTTTTACATCAACCTCCCGATCGGTCTCCTCGCCGCCCTGATGGCGAACGCGGTCATCGAGGATCCACCCTATCTGAAACGGGTGGACGCGAGCAGCATCGATTACCTCGGGTTCGGCTTCCTCGCCCTCTGGCTCGCGACCTTGCAGTTCGTGCTCGATAAGGGTCAGGAACTCGACTGGTTCGGCTCGCATACGATCGCGTGGTGCCTGACGATTTCGACTGTCGCTTTCGTCGCCTTCGTCGTTAGGGAACTGACCGCCAGCCGGCCGCTAGTCGATCTGCGCGTCCTGAAAAATCGCAACCTTGCGGTGGGCTGCGCGCTCATCGCCATCCTCGGCGCGCTTCTTTACGGGACCATTGCGGTCTTGCCGCTCTTCATGCAGAACCTGCTCCATTACACCGCGCTCGATGCGGGTCTGGCCTTGAGTCCGCGCGGGGTGGGGGCGTTCATGGCCACGATCCTGGTGGGGCGCCTGGTCGGGAAAATCAGCAACCGCATCCTGATCACGATCGGCTTTCTCGGCCTGGCCTATTCTTCGTTCCTTTTTGGGAACATCAATCTTAGCATTGGGATGAGCAGCATCGTCTGGCCGACCGTTCTCAGCGGAGTCGCGATCAGTTTCATTTTCGTGCCGCTCGCCACCTCCGCGATGGGAACGCTGGAACAGGACCAGATCGGCAACGCCAGCGGCCTCTTCAACCTCATGCGCAACCTTGGGGGGAGTGTTGGGATTGCCGGTCTGACGACATTCGTGGCGCGCGGCGCGCAGTCGAACCAGGCGGCGTTCGTTAGTCACTTTTCGCAATACAATCCGGTCTACCAGCAGAAGCTGGCCGCCATTCAGCACGGCCTCGCGATGCACGAAGGCGCCTGGCGCGCTGCCCAGCAGGCCCCGCAGGTTCTCTACGGCATTCTCGGCCAGCAGTCGTTGCTCGTGACCTACGCGCACAACTTCCGGCTCTTCGGCATTCTCTGTCTGCTTACGACGCCGCTCGTTTTCTTCTTCAAAAAAGTCCGCAAAGGCAAGGCCCCAGCCGGCCTGCATTAGGGGCGTTGTACCCGGTATGGGTCATCCCGGCCGCTCTGTCGTTAGGCGAGGTCGTTCAGCGCCGATGCGACCGCGGCTGGCAACTTGCGTGGGCCGTCGCCGCCGAGTTGGGCGTCGATGGTTTCAAGGCGCCGAATCAAATCGAGCACCTCGCGTCGCGCCATGGGGCCGCCGGCCGCGGCGCAAAAATGGGTGCGGCAGCCGAAGGGTCGATCGACGTAGATCAGGCATCTGCCCGTCGCCCGGTCGAGGAGGGGACAGGCGTCACCATCGATTTCCTCAGGCAATTTCTTCCGTCCCGTTGCCCGCCAGGCCCGGGCCGCGACCAGGGCTTCGCCTCTTGTCAGGTAAGGCGTGAGGCCGGTGAGTTTGAATTGGCAACATTCCGTCCGGCGCAGGCATTCGCGCTCGACTGGTCGTTGGGCGAGTTCCGCATACACTCGCCGCACTTCGTCCAGTGCGGATTGCCGGTCATGGTCGGTGGCGGAAATCGGCCGGCGCTTCATCGCCCTAAGGTGCCACAGATTTCTTAACGCCGCTGCACCGTCCCACTTTCCGCGCATGGCTTTTTTGTTTGAACCAGAAATTGAAGGAATCTGGAAACCAGGAAGCCACGAGGAGAATTCTGGTCCGTGTCTTTTTCCTGGCTTTCTGGCTTCCGGATTAATCCCGCTTTTATGATCGCATCCATGTGCATTGACCGCGGCGGGATGAGCTGGACCGGATTTTTCCTTTGTCGGTTGACTCTTCTGCCGTAAGTTGCGGGAAACAGAGCGGGGGAGCCAATGGCTGAGAGGGTCGCCGCGGCGATCGACCCCTTAAACCTGATGCGGGTAATGCCGCCGGAGGGAGCGAGGAGTTCCATTTCAGCCATGCGATTCCGCGCATGGCTTTTTTGTTTCAGACAGGATTAACATGATGAAACAGGATTGGGAAAAGCGGCTCTTCGAACCATCCTGAAAATCCTGTGAATCCTGTCCAAGAACTTTTCATATGATCGCATCCAAAGACTCACTCGACCCCAAATCCTCCGATTACGTCATGCCGAACTCGCGGCGCGTTTACATCGAAGGTCAAATCCATCCCGACCTGCGCGTCCCGATCCGCGAGATCAGCCTCGCGCCAACGAAAGATTTCAACGGCCAGCTCGAGCCAAACGAGCCCGTCCGCGTCTATGACACGAGCGGCCCGTGGGGCGATCCCCGTCAATCGCCCGATTCGAGCCAAGGCCTCCCGGCCCTTCGGGAGAAATGGATCCATGGGCGAGGGGACGTCGGCGAGTACGAAGGCCGCGAAGTGAAACCGGAAGACAACGGCTACCTCACGCGCGGCCACGAAGAGTTCGCCAGCCAGGCCGAGCGCAAAAACCGCCTCGAGCATTTCCAAGGCGTAAAACGCCGTCCGTTACGCGCGAGCGCCGGCCATCCCGTCACCCAACTCTGGTATGCCCGCCAAGGCATCATCACGCCCGAAATGGAGTTTATTGCCATTCGCGAAAACATGAAGCGAGCAGAATCCCGGGTAGGGTGGGCGTCCCGCCCGCCGCTTGGCGCGTCCCGCGTCAACGAACTTCCCGCCTCGCCGAACGGCTTGTCCGCCGAGCAAAATTCCCTCCAACACCAACACCCTGGCGAATCCTTCGGCGCCAGCGTCCCGCGCGAAATAACTCCCGAATTCGTCCGCTCCGAGGTCGGCCGCGGCCGCGCCATCATCCCGGCCAACATCAACCATCCTGAGCTCGA
>DATBDG010000184.1:0-10744 GCA_036270055.1 Chthoniobacterales bacterium | reverse complement strand
ACACAAACTACGGCGGGAGCCAGAGCTTCGTCCTCGGCTCCAAACTCATGGGATGCAATCTCAAGAATCAGCAAAACGAAGATCTTGGGACGATCAGTAATGTCGTCGTCAACCCGCTAACCGGGCACATCCGTTACGCGGTTGTAAATTCCGACGGGAAAAAGGTCACGATCCCGTGGAGCGCAATCAGCGCAGAGAATAGCTCGGGGAGCGATACTCCCAAGTTAACGGCGAACGTGACGAGGGATAAGCTCTCGAATGCGCCCAAGTTCGACCCAAACAACCTGCAGAATCTCCAGAGTCGAAGCACCGAAGAACCGATCTGGACGTATTACGAGCTTGTTTGGTTCCCGGATGTTTCGTCTTCCGAGGAACAAAAAGCTCGCGGCCAGACCAGCAACTCTTCGACGGCCGGCAATGGGACCGCGGGCACGACTGGGAGCACGGGGACGGCGTATTCCAGAAACACGATCGGAACGACCGGGACGAACGGCTATCCAAACAGCACGCCGCTTCCGACCGCTTCGCCTCACTAACCTTCTCTGGTGAAATCCTCGCCGCCGCGGTTCTGAAGGTTGGTCGGCGGCGAGGACGAGGCCAGGAAGTGGGACGATCGAAACCGCCTCAGGCCGGCTCCGCAGGCTGCGCGGCGGGCGTTGCAGAATCGCCAGGCGGAGAAGACGGGGCGGGCTCGCCGACCGCCGCGGCGGTCGGCAGCTCGCGCCGTTTCAGTTCTTCGGAGTTTGGCAATTCATCGAGATTGCGGAGGCCAAAGTGCTCGAGAAAGAACTGGGTTGTCTCGTAGAGCAACGGCCGACCGGGAATCTCCGCGCGGCCTGCGATTTTCACCAGGCCCCGCTCCATGACTGTTTGCAGAACGCTCTCGATCGCCACCCCCCGGATGGCCTCCACGTCCGCCCGCGTGATCGGCTGGCGGTAGGCGATGATGGCCAGAGTTTCGAGCGCGGGTGGGCTAAGCCGCGCCGGCTTCGCCGCCGGGAAAAGCTGGCGAACCCACCGCGCATACTGCGGATCGCTCGCGAGTTGCCAGCCTTCGGCTTTTTCGATCAACTGAAAGGCGCGCTGCTGCTCGACGTATTCGAGCTTCAACTGCTCGAGCGCGGCCGCCACTTCGGTTTCGGTCATCTTGGCAAATTCGTTGGGCGCAAGCTCGTCCTCCGCTCCCGCGCCCCGGAGGGCCGCCACCAGCTCGCGCCTGTTGAGCGGTTTTTGCGCGCTGATCAGGAGCGCCTCAAGAACTTGAACAAGCGTCATCGAGGAAGAAAAGCAGACCGCGCTCGCACGCGCAAGGAATGGAGCGCATTGCGCAGCCTTTGCCGGAGCCGTGATCCCTCGACTTCGCCTCCGGCTCCGCTCGGGATGACGTTTAGTTTGCCCCGATCTCCGCTTCGATCGCGGCCGCGATGCGGTCGGCCTGCCGGTCGATCTCGTCCAGCTCGCGCCCCTCGATCAAGAGCCGGATCTTTGGTTCGGTCCCGGAATAGCGCAACAGCACTCGGCCTTTACCGTTCAGTTCCTTTTCGGTTTCCTGCACCAGCTTCGTGATCTTCGGCAAAGTCTCGAGCGGCGGCTTTTCTTTCACCCGCAGGTTGCGCTGGGCCTGCGGATACTTGGCGAGGCATTTCTTCAGCTCGCTGAGCGGTTTTCCAGTCGTCACCATAATGCGCAGGATCTGGAGCGCGCTGATAATCCCGTCGCCGGTGGTGGTGAAGTCGCGGAAAATCATGTGCCCGCTCTGCTCGCCGCCGAGGTTGAGATTTTGCCGCACCATCTCTTCGATCACATAGCGATCGCCGACTTTTGTCCGGATCACTTTCCCGCCGTGGGCGGCGAGCGCTTCGTCGAGCCCGAAGTTGCTCATGATGGTGGCGACGAGCGTCTCCTGCGCGAGCTGGCCCCGGCCTAACAAGTCAACGGAAGCGATGGCAAGAATCTCATCGCCATCGACCAGCTCGCCGTTCTCGTCGCAGAGCAGAACACGATCGGCATCGCCGTCGTTTGAGATCCCGACCTGCGCGCCGCTCTCGCGCACGAGACGCTGGATCTCCTCCGGATGCGTGCTCCCGCAACCGGCGTTGATGTTGATGCCGTTAGGCTGATTGTGCCCCACCGTCACTTCCGCCCCCAGCTCGCGCAAAATGCAGGGGGTCGATTTGTAGCCGGCGCCATTTGCGACATCGACCGCGATCCGCATCTTTTCGAGCGACATCCCGCGGGGGAAACTCGTCTTGGCAAACTCGACGTATCGCCCGAGAGCGTCATCGATCCGGGTGGCGCGCCCGATCTTCTTCGCCGTCGGGCGGATGGAATCGATCTCGCCGGTGAAAACAAGCTGCTCGATTTTGCGTTCCACCTCGTCGTCGAGCTTGTAACCGTCGTGCCGGAAAAATTTGATCCCATTATCCTCATACGGGTTATGCGAAGCGGAGAGGACGATCCCGGCGTCGGCCCGGAGCGATCGGGTGATGTAGGCCACGCCCGGAGTCGGGAGCGGACCGATGAGGAGAACATCCACGCCTAACGACGTGATCCCGGCGACGAGCGCATTCTCCAGCATGTAACCGGAGAGGCGGGTGTCTTTCCCGAGCACGATCTTGGGACGCAATCCGGCCATGTGCGCCTGTGGGTGGAGTCCACTGAAAACATGAGCCGCCGCCCGCCCCAGTTTCAGCGCCGTCTCCGCTGTCACCGGCTCGACGTTGGCTACGCCGCGCACACCGTCGGTCCCGAAAATCTTCTTTGCTGCCATCACGCCCGAATTAAACCCGAAATCCCCATATCGAAATTCGAAACAAATTCGAAGCACCAAATCCCGCACAGTGATTCGTCAGGCATTCCCCTGGGATCTTCGATTTTCGTCGATAGGATCGGTTTCCGATTTCGGACTCGGGATTTCGGATTTTGCGGCGCCCTCTTCATCGGCCGCTTTCATCTCATTGATCTTGCGATGCAAGGTGCGCCGGCTGATCCCCAGCTTCTTGGCCGCAGCGGTGATGTTGCCCTTGGTCGCCGCGAGTGCCTGGGTAATGAGCCGCTTCTCCGTCGCGTGTAAATCAAGCGGGCTGGCATTCTCATCAAAGGATCGCACCCGCACCCCGGCGGCCGGAGCGGCTCGGCGGACCGCGATCGGGAGATCGCGCAGGGTGATTTTCGGACCGGTCGCCATCACCACGCCATGCTCGATCGCCGTCCGCAGCTCGCGCACGTTGCCCGGCCAATCGTAGGCCAGCAGGGTGTTCATCGCGTCGGCTGTGACATCGAGGAGCGGCTTCTCATTCGCCTTGCTGAAATGGCGCAAAAACGCCCTGACGAGAAGTGGAATATCTTCTTTCCGCTCGCGCAACGGCGGCATCGTGATCTTGACCACGTTGAGCCGGAAATAGAGGTCGTCGCGGAATTTTCCTTCGCTCACCAAAGTCTCCAGCTGTTTGTTTGTGGCTGCGATCAGGCGGACGTCGGCGTGCAACGTCTGTGAGCCCCCGACCCGCTCGAAGGCGCGCTCTTCGCTCATCACCCGCAGGAGCTTGATTTGCGTCGTGACATCGATCTCGCCGATCTCGTCGAGGAAAATGGTTCCCCCATTGGCCTGCTCAAAGCGGCCGATGCGGCGCTCGTGCGCGCCGGTGAAGGCGCCCCGTTCGTGGCCGAAAAGTTCGCTTTCGAGCAACTGCGGCGAGAGCGCCGCGCAATGCACCGTGACGAATTTGCCCTTATGCCGCCGGCTCAGGTTATGGATAGCGTGCGCCGCCAGTTCCTTGCCGGTGCCGCTTTCGCCTTCGATCAAAACGTTGGCCGAGGAGGGCGCGACCTGCCGAATGGTATCGAGCAGTTCGCGGAGGACCGGGGATTCGCCGAGTATGTTCTCGAGGGCGAAACGTTCATCCACCTGCTGGCGCAGGACGCGGTTTTCCTGCTCGAGCCGCCGGCTGCCGAGGGCGCGCGCGATCAGCATCTCGACCTTGTCGAGGTTGAGCGGCTTGGTCACAAAATCGTAGGCCCCGCGCTTCATCGCCTCGACCGCGGTATCGACCGAACCGTAGGCCGTCATCATGATGCAGACCGGCGGATGCGGCAGCTTGAGGGCGCGCTCGATCAGAGTCATGCCGTCCTCGCCTCCGAGGCGCAGATCGGTCAGGAGGACATCGATCTGGTCGCGTTGCAGGACATCGAGCGCACTCGCGACATCGGCCGCGACATAGGTGTCATAATTATCGCCGAGCAAACTACGCAGCCCGTCGCGGGTGTGCTTTTCGTCGTCAACGATCAAAACGGTCGACTGCATTTAGGAAAAAGGATGAAGGCGGAAGGATGAAATTCAGCGCCCGCCTTTGACTTTCTTGACCATGGTTACAAAAATAGCGATCAACTCATTGACTTCGTCGCGCAACGGCTGAACGCGAGAAGATTTTATCGTGCCGGCATCTGCCAATAACTCTAGCCAGAGATCCGTTTCGTCGAGCTCCTGCAAAGCGCCTTCCAACTTATTGATAAAGTCGGGGTTGGACTTGGCGCGGCATGCTTCGCGGTAATGCGCGGCGACGGATGTCCCGGAGCGAAGGAGCTGCCGACCCAATACTTGGGCAACGCCGTCGCCTTTTGGGAGCGCCTGGTAAACACGAATTGCGCGAAGTGCAAAATCCTTCGTTCGTCCGCGCAAATCGCGGACCGCTTTTCCGCCTTCATCCTTCATCCTTCCGCCTTTTCCGGCAGCATCCGCACCCGGCGATCGAGAAATGGCAGCCGAATCGTCAAGGTCAGCCCTTTGCCTTCCGTGCTCTCGATCGAAAGTTCCCCGCCATGCTCGCGCACGATCCGTCTGACGATGAGCAGCCCGAGCCCCGAGCCGCCGCCTTTGGTCGTGAAATAAGGCTCGAAAACCCGGCTCAGATTCTCCGGCGAAATGCCGCCGCCCGTGTCGGTGAAGCTGATCTTCACATGGGTCTCGTCGCGATCCGTCCGGATGCGCAGAATGCCGCGGCGCTTCATCGCTTCGAAGCTGTTCTTGATCGCGTTGTAAAAGACCTGCTTCATCTGGTCGCGATCGAGCTCGAGGAGCGGTAGATCGGAGCGCAACTCTGTTTTCACCACGATGTCACGGTCCTTGATCTCGGGCCGGAAAAAACGGATCGCCTCCTGCAGAAGCTCGTTCACATTCTCCGGATGCAACTGCGGCCGGGAGGGCCGGATGGCGCGCAGGAATTGAGTGACGATCGAATCGAGCCGGTTGATCTCAGCCTGGGCGATGTCGATCGATTCCTGCAAATCGCGCCTGTCCTCTGCGACCCGAAGTTTCTTCACCGTCCGCTCCATCAGTTGCAGATGGATGTGAAGCGAGTTGAGCGGGTTGCCAATCTCGTGCGCGACGCCGGCGGCGAGCAGGGTGAGGGCGGAGAGCCGCTCCGATTCGATCGTCTGCTGGGTGGAACGCCGGTCCTCCGTGATGTCGCGCAGGATCATGGCATGGCCGACGGCCTCTGCGATCAAGTGTTCGTTAGGCGAATCGGAGGCGGCGCGCCGCTCGATGATGAGCGGCACGACGTAGAAATTGATGAACCGGTTGGTCGGATAAAAAATTTCCATGTCGCGGGTGAGGGCGGAGTCGGATTGGGAGAGCGCTTTCCAATCCAGCCCCCGCACCTGTTCCTCGAGCGGCTTGCCGATCGCATTCTCGCCCTCGAGCCCAAAGATTTCGCAGGCTGCGTCGTTCAGGTAGGTAATGCGGCCGCTGGCGTCGCTCACGATGATCCCTTCCTGGATGGAGTTGAAAATTGTCTCGAGAAAACCTTTTTCCTGGGCGAGACGGAGGAGGTAATTCTGCACTTCCTCCGGCCCGATCCGGCCGAGGCGGCCGATCAGTTTTTCGAGGAATCCGGGTTTCATCGGCGGTAATTTTAGACAGGATTTACAGGATGAACAGGATGGCTGAGGGGCGGACGATGCTGGCACAGGGGTCAATCAAGACCAGTCCATGACGCGCACCTTTCTCCTTTCGCCGGCGTATGCGGGCGGGCGACGGGCCCAGATGCTCCTGAGCGAGCGGGCGCAGTTTGAGCTCGCGCGCAGGTTGCGCAGCGGCGGCGCGGTTTCGCTGGGCGAAGCATTCACTTTTCTCAGCGGCCTCTATTTTCGAGGCAAGCTTGCCTATGCGAATGCCTTTGCCCGTCCCGATCTTTCGCGCGTGCTCGTCATCACCCCGACGCGCGGGCTCGTCCCCGCGATCACGCCGATCACGCTCGCCGACCTGCGGGAATTTGCCGAAGTCGACATCGAGGCGGACGATCCGCGCTACCGCAAACCGCTCGCGCGCGACCTGCGCCGGCTCGTTAGGCAATTGACCCCGGAATGCGAAGTCGTCCTTCTCGGGAGCGTCGCGACGGGCAAATATGTCAGCGTTCTGCTCGAAATTCTGCGGGAGCGGATTCAGTTCCCGGCGGATTTTGTCGGGCGGGGCGACATGAGCCGCGGCGGGTTGCTCCTGCGCTGCGCGGTCGATCGCACCGAACTTGCCTGCATCCCAGTGCAGGGCGCGGTGCGAAAAGGAAAGCGACCACCCAAACTCAGCCCGCGCCGCTACACCTGATGGCTCTCTCGCTCAAACCTCCGCTCCCGCCGATGGAAGCGCGTTCTGTCGCCGAAATCCCCGAGGACGATGGCTGGCAATACGAGCCGAAATGGGACGGCTTCCGCTGTCTGGCGTTTCGCGACGGCGATGAGGTTTTTCTGCAATCGAAAGGCGGCCAGCCGCTGGCCCGCTATTTTCCCGATGTCGTTAGGGCGTTCGACGCCCTGAAGGCGAAGAAGTTCGTCCTCGACGGGGAACTGGCGATCCCGCTCGGCGGCGCGCTCTCCTTCGACGAGCTGCAACTGCGGCTTCATCCCGCCGCCAGCCGGGTGCAAAAACTGGCCGCCGCTCACCCCGCCATTTTCATCGTTTTCGATCTCCTCGCCGGAACAGACGGCAAATCGCTTCTCCACGCCCCACTGCGCGAGCGCCGCGCCTTGCTCGAAAAGTTCGCCGCGAAATTTTTACCTAACGAAAAGCAGATCCGCCTCTCGCCCGCGACCGACGATCTGCGCCAGGCGCGAAAATGGTTCAAAAAAGTCGGAGGTGATCTCGATGGGCTGATCGCGAAACGGGCCGACGCCCCCTATGCCTCGGGTGAGCGGACGGCAATGGTCAAGATCAAGCAGATTCGGACGGTTGATTGTGTCGTCGGCGGTTTTCGTTATGCGAGTGGGGCGCGGGTCATCGGCTCGCTTCTCCTCGGGCTCTATGACGACGCCGGGTTACTCCATCACGTTGGGTTCACTTCCGCCTTCAAGGCCGAAGAAAAGCGCGCCCTAACGAAGAAGTTTGAAGCCCTGAAAAAGCCGCCCGGTTTCACCGGCAATGCGCCGGGCGGCCCGAGTCGCTGGAGCACGGAGCGAAGCGGGGAATGGGAGCCGGTGGACCCGAAGGTCGTAGTGGAGGTGACGTATGATCATTTCACCGGCGATCGCTTCCGGCACGGAACCAAGATCGTCCGCTGGCGCAAAGACAAGGCGCCGCGGCAGTGCACGCTCGACCAGGTGACGGGACGCGAAGGAAAGTCGCTCGCGTTGTTGTAGCACGGGCGTCCTCGCCTGTTGCGTAGCGCGGGCGTCCCGCCTGCACGATTCCCTCCGACAGGGCGAGACGCCTGTGTTACCGGCTCCAGCTCGGTTCGCTGATCTTGCCGAGGCCGTCGAGGATCTTGTTCCGCCGACTGCTGACGGTGTCGAGCATGTAAAGCGCGCCGCCTTCGGCGAAAATTATATGCCGCGAATCCGCGCCCCAAACCGGATCCTGGCCGGTGGCGAGCGTGCGGGTTCCACCACCCGCCAGATCGAGCACTGCGATCTGAAACTCACCGCCGCTCCGGACATTGAATGCCACCTTCTTTCCATCCGGCGACCAGGTCGGCTCCGTGCAATAGACGTGACCAGTCGAGATATGCTGCCCCTCTCCGCCGCTGGCTGAAATTCGATAAAGCTGCGGCCCGCCCGAGCCGTCAAAGGAATAGATAATTTCGCTTCCATCGGGCGACCAGGTCGGTCCCGACTCGACGCCGCGAGTGCGGGTCAAACGCCGCGCGCCGCCGCCGCTTGCGCTCACCGTGTAGAGCTCGGGGTTGCCATCTTTGCTGATCGTGAGAGCAAGCCGCCCGCCGTCGGGCGAAAAGGTGGCGCCGCTGTTGGTGCCGGGAAAATTCACGATCCGGTTCCGCGCCCCGCTTGCGAGATCGATCAGGTAAACATCCGCATAACCACTTTGATACCCGGTGTAGGCAAGCTGTCGCCCATCCGGGCTGAGCGACGGATGCACACTGATCGTGTTGTCGTGGGTGACTTGCCTGACGTTGCTCCCGTCGCAATCGGCCACATAAACTTCCTTCTTCCCGCTGCGCGTGGCGATGAAGGCGACCTTCGTTCCGGCGATCCCTTTGTGGCCGGTCAGCGTCTCGATGATATCGTTCGTGAATTGGTGCCCATTTTCGCGCGTGCCGCCGCTGTAGCTTTTGGAAAGGACCGTCCCGCCGCTGTGATCGACCACCTGGCCCTGTAAACTCCCCCCACTCGCCGTCCCCCGCACGGTGTAGGAACTGTCGGCCCCACCGAATTTGAAGTAACCGGAAAGCGCGAGGTCGTTCTGCACGATCCTGGTTGCGGCCGCGCCCTCACTCCCCTCGAGCGGCGCAACCGCGAGGTTGATCTGGTCGCCCTTGCTCACCGTGATCGTCGGCACGTCCTCGGCTGCCAGCGCCAGTGGAATCGTCAGGCAAAAAAGCGTCGCCGCGAGAACATTCGAAATTTGAAATTTGAAATCTGAAATCCGTCGTCCCTTCATCGTCTCACTCTAGTTCGAAGTTAATGTTCACATCATAATAATCGTCGCCCAGGCCCGCTGGCAAAGGATCGACCCGTTTTACCCGCGCGGCTGCGGCCGTCACGGAATCGTCCACTACCGGATTGCCGGACGATTTCGCAATCGAGTAGTCGGAAATGCGACCGTCCTTTTTAATCCGGATGCGGAGGAGGACGGAGAGCTTGGCGCTGTGCACGACCGAGGTCGGCTGAATCCATTCACTGTAAAAACGGTCGTGCAGCATGTTGCCGTACCAACCGAAGGCCGAGGCGCCGCCCTCACCTGAACCTTTGCCGCCGGAACCACCATTGCCTTTCGCGGAAGTCTCTTCACCGTCTTCGGCCGCCGTCGCTTTCCGGGCCGATTTTTTCGACGATTCTTTCTCCTCCTTTTCGAGCGCCTCTTTCGCGAGCGCTTTTTTCTTTTCCAGTTCCTTCGCTGCCTTCTCCTCTTCTTTGTCCGGCGTCGGCTTTGTTTTCGGCTTCGGCGTCGGTTTCTTTTTCGGGGTCGCTGTCGGCTTCGCTTTCGGCTTTGGCGTCGGCTTGGGTGTCGGGGTTTCTTGCGGAGTAGGTTTCGGTGTCGGCTTGGGCGTCGGGGTCGGGGTCGGCGTCAGGGCTGGAGTTGGGGTTGGGGAAACTCTCGGCGAGGGAATTTCGATCTCGCTCTTCACCGTCGGCCCGGCCTCGGGAGTCGGTTCTTCGACGGTCGCTTCCGGCGTTGCCACGGGGGTGGACTCGGGGGTCGCCGCCGGCCTCTCCGCAGGGGCGGCGGCCCCGGCGCCACCTTCCATCCAGACAATGTTTTTGGGCGCTTCGCGCGGCGAGCGGCTCCACCAGAGCAGGCCCAGCAGGACCGCGAGGTGGATCAAACCGACGATCGTGACGTTGCGCCAGAAACGCGCGTCGCGGGTCATTGGCCCGGTTGTTCTTCCTGCGTCGCGATGCCGACCTTGGAGATCCCGGCGCGCTGGAGCGCGTCCATCAGACTAACGAGTTTCTGCACCGGCAGAGTGCGATCGGGGCGAATCACGACCGCCACATTCGGATCCGCGGCCTGGAGGGCGGCGAGCTGGCTCTCGAGCTCCGCCGGCTCGACCACGACCTCATTTAGCCTAACGACTCCTTCCCGGTCCATGGAGAGGATCTGGACCGCGCTGGGATTGATCGGCGCGTTCGTCGTGTTGCTCGAGGGAATAATGAGCGATTTGCTGTTTTCCATCAGCGGGGTCGTGATCATGAAAATGATGAGGAGGACAAAGGCGAGATCGAGCAGCGGAGTGACGTTGATCTCGGAGAGGGTGGTGAAGGAGGTGCGGTTGGAGTAACGGCGCATTGGTTGAAGATGTCGCACCGAATTCCTGCCGCAAGCTCTTTGCCCGTGCCCGGATGAAGGCAAACTTCGGCGCATGGGGACGCGGATTCAGCTGCCGGGCTCGGCTCCACGCAGAGTTTTATCGCGCTCAACCCTGCGCACGGTTAAAGCTACGCCCGAATGAAGGTGGGCGCTTTTTTCACCGAATTGAAACGGCGCAACGTCTACAAGGTCGCGATCGCCTACTCGGTCGTCGCTTGGCTGCTCGTGCAGGTCGCGACCCAGATCTTTCCGTTCTTCGCCATTCCCCACTGGGTCGTGAGAATGATCGTGCTCCTGATCATTGTCGGCTTTCCGATCGCGGTCATTTTTGCCTGGGCCTTCGAGCTGACCCCGGAAGGAATCAAGCGCGAGGATGGAGTCGAGCGCAGCTCATCGGTCACCCGCCGGAGAGGACCGAAACTCAGCGCGCTCATCGTAGTGGTCGCGACCCTGGCGGCGGGCGTCACGATCTTTCGATTTCTGCCG
>DATBDG010000183.1:0-4769 GCA_036270055.1 Chthoniobacterales bacterium | reverse complement strand
ATGCCGCCATCGACCAGGCGGTCGAGGGAATTATCTCCGGCATCTATTTCAATCAGGGGCACGTGTGTTGCGCCGGATCGCGGTTGCTCGTGCAGGAGGGAGTTTTCCCGGTGGTCATCCGCAAGTTGCGCGATCGCATTTCCACCCTGCGCGTCGGCAACCCACTCGACAAAAACACCGATATCGGCGCGATCAATTCCCGGATGCAGCTCGATAAGATTTGCGAGCTGGTCGACAGCGGCTGCAAGAGGGCGCGGAGCTGGTCCAGCCCCAGCTGCGCCTCCCCAAGAAAGGTTATTGGTATCCGCCGAGCTTTTTCACCGGGCTGACCCCCTCGCACCGCATCGCGAAGGAGGAAATTTTCGGGCCGGTCCTGAGCGTAATGACTTTTCGCACTCCGGAAGAAGCGATCGAACGGGCCAACAACACGCCCTATGGCTTGAGCGCTGGAGTCTGGACCGATAAAGGGAGCAAGATCTTCAAGGTCGCGAGCCGGCTGCGCGCGGGCGTGGTTTGGGCTAATACCTACAACAAGTTCGATCCGACGAGTCCCTTTGGCGGCTATCGCGAGAGCGGTTTCGGTCGCGAAGGCGGGCTCCATGGGCTCCTCCCGTATCTGGCCTTGACCTAGTCGGTTGTAGGCCGGGCGCTCCGCCTGCTCCGATTTTCTGGCGCCGGGCTAACGAAACTAAGAGGAGGCCCGTTAGCGGCGTTTTTGCTGGTTAGCTTTCGTCGCGAGATAAAGCACGACAAAAACTGCCGCCAGCCACGGTCGCAGAATGGCGTGGATGAGACTGCTTAAAAACGTGGTCAGACCGGCGAGAAAATCCGGCGTGCTCTTCGTCGCCATAGTCTGGAGCAAAGTCGCCGCCTGTTCCAGGCTGGTCACCCCGCGCATCCGGTAAAGCACAACCGGCAGTTCGATCGCGACGTTAAAAAAGATAATAACGAGGAGCCAGAGCGAGGCGATAAGCGCGCCGCGATAGAGCGGGCGTTGCAGGCGGGGAAGCTCCGTTCCACTGCGCGCCAATTCCTTGCTTTCGCGCAGGCTGTCGATCGTCTCGCCGCCGCCGAGCGCGCCGGCCTGTTGCCAGAAGAGAAAGTTAATGAAGAGCCGCGCCACCATATAGAGAGCAAAAAAGAGGAGCGAGAGCATGAGCGCGACGGAGCCGAGCGCGAGGGGACCGGCCGCGAGGGAAAGCGCGACGAGCAAGGGAATGATCGTCCAGAGAAAATAGCTACCGTAAACGATTAGCCCGAGGAGGAACATCCGCATCCAAAGCGGCTTGGCCCGGCTCAGGATCTCGCGCAGTCCGGGGTTGCGGCCGGCGAAAAGATCGGCCGCGAGGAGTTGCATGCCGGCGAGGGAGAAGGGCCAGGCCACGACGAGCAGGGCCAGCATTGCGAAAACAACCAGAGCGCTCCCGATTACAACCGATGTCGGGCCACCCTCCTTCGGCATTTCGAGAAAAGGAGCGGCGAGCTGGAGAAAGAACGAGGGCACCGAGACGAGGAGCGCGAGGAGAAAAAACCGCCCAAAACCCGCGCGATAAACCCGCCATCCTTCGGCCAAAATCCACCCGAAACTGCGCCGCTCGATCACCGGTGGCGGCGTCGGTTCCGCAGCCTCCACCTCGTCGCCAAAAATCTCCACGAATTCGCCCGCCTTGATCCAGTGCTCGCTCCCCGGCTCGCGAATTTCGTTCTCGCGAATGAGGCGGCCTTCCCGCTTCCACTCCCGTAATTCGTCGAGGTCGACCGGGCCGTATTCTTTGCCCTGGACGCGCACTATCCAGGCCTCGCTTTGATTGTTTTCGAAAGAATTCACAACAGGTTGAGTGCGCGGTTGCACGTTCCGCTTCCCGTCCTCACAATCCAGTAAATCCTGTTCCCAAATTTATGAGACTCCTTTTAGTCGACGGCCACTACTACGTTTACCGCTCTTACTTCGCCATCCTGCACCTTTCCAATTCGAAGGGCGAACCGACGAACGCGATTTTCGGCTTCACCAAATCGCTCCGCCTTATGTTGAAACATCTGCAGCCCGACCTCGCGGCGGTCGTCTGGGACATGGGCCTGCCGCAACGGCGGACGGAGTTGCAGCCCGGCTACAAGGAGACGCGCAAGGAAATGCCGGCGCCGATGGTCCCGCAGCTTGATGTGATCCAGCAATTGACCCCGTGGCTTGGTTTCAAAAGCCTCGCTCTGCCGGCCACTGAGGCCGACGATCTGATGGGATGCTACGCCATCAAGGCACGCGAATGCGGGATCGAGACGATCCTCGCGACGAACGACAAGGACCTCTACCAGCTCGTTAACGCGCAGGTGAAAATTTACAGCACGGCCAAAGCCGACCTCGCTTCCCCAAAGGACGCCTTCGCCTTGTTAGGCGAGGAAGAGGTGACCGCGAAATGGGACATCCCGCCGGCGCTGATTGGCGACGTTCTCGCCATTTCGGGCGACGCGGTCGACAACATCCCGGGGATTGGGCTGGGCCGGAAAGCCGCCGCCAAGTTGCTCCGCGAATTCGGCAGTCTGGATGCTCTGCTCGACCGGGCCACTGAGATCAAGACACCAAAAACGCGCGACAAAGTGGAAGCCGGGCGGGAGCGAATCCGGCAAAATCGCCGGATGGTGGAGCTGGATTGCGAGATCCCCTTACCCGTGCCGATTGACGAGTTGCGGATCGCGCCCGATTACCCGCGCCTGATCGAGGCGATGGAGCGTTATGAGTTTAAATCGCTCCTTCAGGAAGTGCGCGACGAGGCCGGTCGGGTCGGCACCGCGGTGCAGGGCGAGCTCCTGTAGACGCTTCTCTGTGAGAAGCGCGGCCGAGCCGTCCATCGCTCTTAGGCTGCAGGCCGAATTTCCTCGCATCTCGCAGAGCGAGACGTCCACAGCCGGCGTCTTTGCTTAACGAAAAATCTTTTGAACGGCCCCAACGAACCGCTGTCTATATGCACTGGTTAAGGCGATTCGGGCGGTGGCACGTTCTCGCATTCGAAGGTTTCTCCGCGTGCCCTGCCCGGATCTTTTTTTTGGGCCTTGTCGCCCTGCCATCTTTCCGCATTGTGCATCTGCGGGGCGCCCCGACGGCGATTCCCCTCATCCAAGGCGATTAGATGGAATTTTCCGCGGAAGACCTGCAACTGATTGATCTCGCCCTGCGCGAAGACATCGGCAGCGGTGATATCACAAGCGAATACTTCGTCGGCGAAAGCGACTTTGCCTCCGCCCGCGCCGTCGCCAAGGAGCGGGCCATTGTTGCAGGGACGGAGGTGGCCGCGGAGGTCTTTCGCCGGGTCGATCCCGACCTGCGCACGGAGGTGATGCAAAAGGATGGTTCGGTCGTAGCCGGCGGCATGGTGGTCTTGGAAATACGGGGCCGCGCCCGCTCCATCCTGACGGCAGAGCGGGTCGCGCTCAATTTTCTCCAGCGCCTGAGCGGCATCGCGACCCTCACCCATCAGTTTGTCGAGGCGGCCGCCCCGAATGCCGCCAAGATTCTCGACACCCGGAAGACGACTCCGGGTCTGCGCAAATTCGAAAAAGCGGCCGTCGCAGCGGGTGGGGGAAGCAACCACCGCTTCGGCCTCTACGACAGCGTGCTGGTGAAGGACAATCACCTCCTCGCCCGGAACGGGCTCTCGCGTCTAAGCGGCGCGATCGCGCGTGTCCGCGAGGCGCGGCCTGGCCTGAGAATCGAAGTGGAAGCGGACAATCTCGACCAGGTCCGCGCTTTGCTCGAAGTGCCGGGGGTGGATGTGATCCTGCTCGACAACATGCGCGGCACCCAGATGCGCGAAGCGGTCGCTATCGGGAAGGGAAAGGTAAGGTTCGAGGCGAGTGGCGGAGTCAACCTGCGCAACGTGCGGCAGATCGCCGCCACCGGGGTCGATTACGTCTCAATCGGCGCGCTGACCCATTCCGCACGCGCAATCGACTTTTCCCTTGAGCTGACCCATGTCGCCGCCTGATCGGCTGAGCGCGGCTGAGCTGCGGGCGCCGTTGGGCGAAAATGTCATCGGAAGCCGCGTCATCGTTCTGGAGTCGACCCGCTCGACGAATGATTTTCTTTTGCAAATGCTGACCCCGGAGCTTCCGGAAGGGTTTGTTGTTTTCGCCGAACACCAGACCGCCGGTCGCGGCCAGCGCGGAAATTCGTGGGCCTCAGCGGCGCATCGCGGTCTTTGGTTTTCGCTCCTCCTCCGGCCGCAGTTCGCGCTCGCGGAATCCGCCCGCCTAACTAACTGGGCGGCGGAAGCGATCGCGGCTACGATCGCGGCGCAAACGACACTAAAGCCAACGATCAAACCGCCTAACGACGTCTATCTCGAGGGACGGAAAGTGGCGGGCGTGCTGGTTGAGACCCAGACGAAAAAGGGGCGAATTGAAAATGCGATTGTGGGTCTCGGCATCAATTTGAACCAGGCAGCAGAGGATTTTCCCCTCGAGTTGCGAGGTCGCGCCAGTTCCCTCTTCATCGCCGGCGGCCGGTTGATCGATCGGACTGCTTTCGCGGTTGCGTTGCTCCGCGAGCTGAACCTCACCCTCATCCCGAGCGGAGCCGAAGGCGAAGTCGAGGGATCCTCGGCGAGAGCTGGAAACTAACTTCCAAGAGAGTTTTAAGCTAAGCCGCGAGCTGACCGTTGGCTGGGGATTTAGCCAATGGGTCTCACAGGGCGCCGCGGGATCCTTCGACTCCGCTGGCGCTCCGCTCAGGATGACGGTGCGGTCGTTATTCTTTCGCCCCAACTTCGGCCAGCCAC
>DATBDG010000182.1:0-7702 GCA_036270055.1 Chthoniobacterales bacterium | reverse complement strand
CAGGGTGTTGTTCATGTCGAATGGGCTCAGGGCGGCATGGGTCCCTTCGCCGACCTTCCGGCCGATGTCGGAGGCGATCTGACCCCGGCGTTCCGTATTTGTTAAGCCGGTCGTTCCAGCGCGAAGCGACCAGGACGTCGGGCGCGCTTGAGGTCTTGAGGTGCAACTGGGCGAGGGTGAAGGTTCCTTCCTCCTCCAGCCGGGTGACGATGACGCCAGCGAAATCGGAATGCTGGAGGTAATCGACCAGCCGCCGGATGGTCGCGGCCTCATGATCGACGACATAGAATTCAACGCTGCCGCCCAGACTAACGACCAGGATCTGGCCCGTCTTTGGCGCATCCGGCAAATGCCGGAGGGCGTCGAATCCGGCGGCGCGCAACTGCTCGGCGGCGTCGAAGGCGAGATCGACCGTGGAAAAACCGTGATCGGAAACGACAAAAAGATCGGTGCTCGTCAGGGCATTCTTTTCCTTCAGAGCGGCGATGACTTTGGCCAGGTTTTCGTCACTGCTTTTGATGGCGGCGGGCGAGGTGAGAGAGCCGGGCGCGGTTTCATGCTGAGAGAGGTCCGGCTCGCTCAACCAGAGGAGGGAAAACTTCGGGACATCATCCTTCCAAAGCACATCGGTAAGAGCGCGGGTCGTCCAGGCGTCTTCCTTGTCGTTAGGAAGCCCTTTTCGTTTCGGGAACGGGCCGATCACGGAGGTCACCGTCTCCGCCGCGCCCGTGGGGAGGAACTTGCCGCATAGATGACGACCGAATCGGGCGCCGCCTGGCTCTGGCGCGAGCGGGCGCGATCGAATAATTGCGCGACCGGTTTCGCGCCCGCGATGGCGGTGCGGTGGCCGGTCTTCTGGATGAGCTCGGCAATCGGCGGGACGGCGATGAAAGCTCGATTGATCCGGCCGTCACTGTCATCGAGCGCGGGAAAATCGGAGGTGTCAAAGGCCCAGTGCGGATTGAACTCGGGCCGGAACTCCAGGTTGGAGATGACCCCGTTATTCTGCGGATAGGCGCCGGTCGCGAGCGCGGCGCCGTTCACGTTGGTCGAGCTCGGAAAAACGGGATGATTGTTTTTGAAAAAGACGCCGGAGCGAACGAGCGCGGCGAGGGTGGGAGCGTATTGCGGGGTGACGAAATCGGGCCGCATGCCGTCCCAGACCACGACGACAATATGCTCCGCCTTGCCCGCGGCGGCGGCGGGCGGGGTGGCGGCCGCAAACAGAAGGAGCGCCGCGGCGGCGATGAGGATGCGGAACGGCATGAGCGGAAATTTTGCATCGTGACGGCACGAATTCGAGAAGCGTTTCGTGACGATCAGGTGACAACCTCGTGAACCGGGAATCGGACTTGCAGGAGCGATATGTTACGCTCCGGCGCGATGGGTGATGTTGTGAGCGGAGCTGCGCGTTTTCGATTTCCGGCGGCGCGGCGGCTGAAGCGAAGTCGCGATTTTGATCGGGTGCGACTGGAAGGGCGGACTTTGCGGGGCCGGCTGTTGACGCTGGGGGTCTTCGAGGTGGAAGAGGAGTCGGCGTTTCGGGTCGGATTCGTGACCTCGCGCCGGATTGGTGCCGCGGCGGTGCGCAACCGAGTGCGGCGCCGGTTGCGCGACATCGTGCGGCGGGATCAGCATGGACTTCGGAAGGGGATTTGGCTGGTGGTGATCGCAAGGCCGGGCGCGGCGGCGGCTGAATTTGGCGCGCTGGAGAAGGAGTGGCGGCGCCTGGCGGAGCGGGCGGCGGTACTGCCTCCTTCTTCTTCCTAATCCCGCTCCTGCTCGCAAACCGCCGCTTGGATGGCTAGGAGCAGGAGCAGGAGCAGGAAGGAGACATCAATATTTGCGTCGCCTAGGGCGCGCTTCTATCCTACGCCCCTGATAATGCTTTTGCTCCTTCGTCTCCTCATCCGCGCCTACCAATGGACGCTCTCGCCGCTCCTTTCGTGGCTCGGTGGGCCCGGCTCGGGGTGCCGGTTTCATCCGACCTGCTCGGAATATTTTCTGGAGGCGGTGGAACGCCACGGGACGCTCCGCGGGACCTGGCTTGGGGTGAAACGGCTGGCGCGCTGTCAGCCGTGGGGCGGACAGGGGGAGGACCCGGTGCCCGGAATCGAAACGTTCCACGCGCAAGGCTCAACGTTCAACGTTCGATGAATTGGCAATTGGCAGCAGCTGGCAATTGGCAGTTGGTGGTCTGTTAATAGTCGCGCAACCGATGGATCGACAAGCCTGGATTGCGGTTACGCTTTGTATTATTGGACTGATCGCCTGGCAGGTTTACACGGCGCGACATCCGGTCGTGCCGCCGGCCAAGGTCGCGGCCTCGCCGACTGCGGCGTCTTCGGTGGGGCGAGACTCTGTCGAGCCGGGAACGACGGCTGCCGCACCACCGTCCAGCTCGACGGAGTCTCGCCCGACCGAAGCAGGGGTTGTGCCTAACGAGCTGACGCCGACCCCCCCGCCAACTCCCACCCCGGAGCCATTCGTCGAAAAGACGACCACTCTGCGCAATTCCGACCTGGAGTTGCTCCTGACCAATCGCGGGGGCGGCATCGCCGAGGCCATCCTTCCGAAGCATCGGGCGGAAAACGGACAGCCGGTGAAATTGAACGCCCATCAGAGTTTGCCCATCGGCGCGATCGTGGAGAAGCCGGCCGCACCCGCTTTACACGAGTTTTCGGTCGTGGCGGGCGAGAGGAGCGTGCAGTTCGAACGCGCGCTCCCGAATCACGTGCAGCTGCGAAAGAAATTCACTCTGCCCGCGCCGCCTAACGAGAAGGATAACTACGTGGCGCAACTCGAGGTGGCTTTCGAGAATGCCGGGACCTCGGCCTATGCCAACCCCGGCTATTACATCGCGCTCGGCTCGGCCGCGCCGATTCATCACAACGATTTGCCGAACTACACCCGCGTGACCTGGTGCATCAACGGCAAGACCAAATCGACCGATGTCGGCTGGTTTGGCGCGCAGTTTTATCCGTTCATCGGCAAAGAGAAGCGGCCGGCGCAGAAGTATTTCCAGGAAAAGATCGCGGACGCGGAATGGGTCGGGGTCAGCAACCAGTTCTTCGCCACCCTCATCACGCCGCTGGGCACGAAGGCGACCGGCGTGTGGGCGGAGCGATTTGAAGCGGGCAAAAAAGAGAACGGCCAACCCGAATACGGCATCACGGGCGCGATGGGCATGCCTGGGTTCACCGTCCAGCCGGGGCAGACGGCGACCGCGCAATTCCAACTCTACATCGGGCCGAAGCTCTACCATCGCCTGGCGCAACTGACGCACGACGAAGCCGAGATCATGGATTTCGGCCTCTGGAAACTGGTCAGCGAAACCCTCCTCAACATGATGAACCTCATCCACCGGTTCGTCGGCAATTATGCGGTCGCGATCTTGATCCTGACCGCGATCATCAAGCTGATCCTCTGGCCGCTCCAGACGAAGGCAAACAAATCGATGCGGCGGATGGCCGCCCTCTCGCCCAAGATGCAGGAGCTGCGCGAAAAGTACAAGGACGACCCGACGAAGATGAACGCCGAGGTCATGAAACTCTACAAGGATTACGGGATCAATCCGGTCAGCGGCTGTCTCCCGATGATGATCCAAATTCCGATCTTTTTCGGCCTCTTCACCATGCTGCGTCAGGCGGTCGAGTTGCGCAACGCGAGCTTCCTTTGGGTGCAGGATTTGTCGCAACCGGACACCATCGCGCACATCCCGGGGCTCGGTTGGCCGATCAATATCCTGCCCTTGATCATGGCCGGGACGAGTTTCTGGATGACCCACGTGACGCCGAAAAGCGGCGACGCGACCCAGCAGCGAGTGATGATGTTCATGCCGCTGATTTTTGTCGTCTTCTGCTACAATTTTGCAGCCGCGCTCGCTTTGTATTATACAACTCAGAACCTGTTTACGATTCTGCAGTTGTATCAGAACCGGAACCAGCCGTTGCCGAAACTGGAGAAAGTGAATCAGCCGACAAAACGCAAGGGGAAAGGACGCTGATGAGCCTCGGAGCCCAGCCGATCGTGAACGCGAAGGAGCTGCTCGATACCATGCTCGGCTATCTCGGTTTCGTGGTCGAAATCGAGGAAACGAAAAGCGAAAGCGGCAATCCCACCCTGCAGATTTATACCGAGGAAGCCGATCGCCTGATCGGCCGCGACGGCGAAACGCTCGATGCCGTCCAGTTTCTTCTGAACCGGCTTCTCCAGGCGAAAGATGCGAACGCGCCGAAATGGATTGTCGATTGCGAGATGTATCGCTCGATGCGGCAGGACAAGATCGTGCAGCACGTGAAACAGCTCGCGGAGCGGGTCCGCATTTCCGGCCGGCCGCTCCAGCTCGAGCCGATGAATTCCTACGAGCGGCGGATCGTGCACGAAGCATTCAAGGATGATCCGGAAGTGGCTACCTGGAGTCCTTCCGATTCGGCCCGGATCAAGCAGATCACGCTGCTGCGGCGCGCGGCGAAGAAAGAATCGACCGAGAAAGCGTAGGCGCGTCGCGGTTCATTCCGGCGTGTCTGGGGAGCACGGGCTGTCGGCCCGTCCTTTGCGGGAGTCTCCCGCAAAGATGCGAGAACCGAAGCGCTGCTCAGGAACGAAGGTTTGCTCTCTGTCGGACGCGCTGGGATCACCGGCTCGTTAGACACCATTCTGCCGAAGCGGCCTTCCCGTTGATGCGCTGCGAATCTGTTCGCATCTCAAAGTTGCGCTGCGCGCAGACGCATTTGGCTAACAGCCAAACGCGAACGGGCTGACAACCCGTGCTCCCCAGAAGACACACGCGCCCGGGCCCAGCGTCCGAATTTGGAGACGAGCGTGAGAGCTTGAAATCCGCCGCGGACTCCGGCCACGATCACCCTTCGGTGAAGTTCGACAATTGGGAGCGCGTATTGCCCGATCGCGGCAGCTATTGGCTCACCCGTTTTATCATTCTTCGCCTCCTCGGCGTGATCTACGCGATCGCATTTCTGGTCGCAGCGAATCAGATTCTCCCCTTGATCGGATCCGACGGCCTTCTGCCGGCCGGCAACTTTATCGACCGAGTGCGCGAGGTCCTCGGTGGGTCGTTAGGCGGATTTCTTCGTCTGCCGTCGCTTTTCTGGTTCAATCATTCCGACACTGCGCTCGTGGCCACCGCGTGGATCGGCTTCGCGCTCTCCTGCATCGCGGCCTGCGGCTACGCCAACGCCATTCAGCTCGCCATCCTCTGGGTTCTTTACATGTCGTTTGTTCACCTCGGCCAGGACTGGTACAGTTACGGTTGGGAAACGCAGCTCCTCGAGACCGGGTTCCTCGCCATTTTCCTCTGTCCGCTCCTCGATCCGCGGCCCTTTCCGAAACGTCCGCCGCCCCTCGTCGTCATCTGGCTTTTTCGCTGGCTCATTTTTCGGATCATGTTCGGCGCCGGACTGATCAAAATCCGCGGCGACGAGAGCTGGCGCAATCTCACCACCCTCTATTACTACTACGAAACGCAGCCCATCCCGAACGGGCTGAGCCGCTGGTTTCACTTCCTGCCGCGGGTGATTTTGCGCGGCGGCGTGCTCTTCAATCACTTTGCGGAACTGGTCGCGCCCTGGTTTGTTTTTTGGCCGCGGCTCGCCCGCCTCATCGCCGGCTGCGTCATCGTTGTCTTCCAGATCGTGATTGCGCTCGGGGGCAATCTTTCCTTTCTCAACTGGCTCACAATTCTTCCGGCCATCGCCTGTTTCGACGATCGCGCTCTGGCGAGAATCCTCCCCCGTGCCTTGACGAATCGAGCGAGCGCGGCGCGGGAAAGCGCGGTTGTTTCCCAGCCAATGTTAGCCGCGAGCTGGGCTTTGGCGGCGCTCGTCGCGGTGCTCAGCATTCAACCGACACTCAACATCATCTCGCCGCACCAGATTATGAACACGTCGTTCGATCCGCTCGACCTCGTCAACACCTATGGCGCCTTCGGCTCCGTCGGCCATGAGCGTTTCAATGTCGTCTTCGAAGGGACGAGCGACCGCGAGCCGGACGAGAACGCGACTTGGAAACCGTATCCCTACAAAGGCCTACCGGTCGCGCTCGACGAACGTCCGCCGCAGGTCGCGCCCTACCATTTGCGGCTCGATTGGCAGATGTGGTTCGCGGCCATGGGCACGCCGAACCAGTATCCATGGACGCTGCACCTGATCTGGAAACTGCTGCACAACGATCCCGGCGCGGTCGGGCTCTTCCGTTCAAATCCCTTCCCCGGAGAACCGCCGCGTTATGTCCGGGCGGTCCTCTATCGTTATTCCTTCGTTAGGCCAAATCCCAAGGGGCTCTGGTGGAAACGGGAGCGGCTCGGACTTTGGCTGCCGCCGCTTTCCCCCGACGATCGCGCGCTCCGGCAGATCATGGAGCGCGCCGGCTGGCGCTGAGGTCGGGCTCAATTTCTCGTTGCCGTTAGGCGAGCCTTCGTTTCGATAACCAGGTGCGTACGCGAGCTTTTTTGCCCCGCCCGGAGTATCCGAGGCCCGACCGGCAGCGCGGCTTTGTCCACGGAATCGACTGGTTAAACCTCAATGGCGCCTGGGAATTTCGCTTCGACGGAGATCGCGTTGGCGAGGCAGCGCGCTGGTTCGAGCCGACGGAGGAACATTGGCCGGAACAGATCATCGTCCCGTTTTGCTGGGAATCGCTCGCCGCCTGGGGCGAGGCCGACGCCGCGGGCAACGACAACTACTACTCCACCCGGGTCTACCGCAATCCGCTCGAGGTGACGCAGGAAAATTACCGCGGGGCCGAGCGCTTCGAAGTCGGCTGGTATCGCCGCCGAATCGCCGTTCCACAGAACGATTCCTGGAAGAACAAGCGGGTCATTTTAACGATCGGAGCGGCGGATTTTTTCACCGATCTTTGGTGCAATGGCCGTCATCTCGGCCATCACGAAGGCGGCTACGATCCGATCGAATTCGATCTTACCGAGGCGCTAGCGCGAAATGAGTCCGGCCAGTTAACCGGCACGCTGGTCGTGCGGGTGGAGGACCCGATGGATAACACCGAGCAGCCGGTCGGGAAGCAATGGGCCTGGTACAGCACAGCCAGTGGAATCTGGCAGACCGTGTTCCTCGAGCCGCGCGCGCCGCGCTATGTGGAGCGGTTTGAGATCACAACCGACCTCGAAAGGTCAGAGACGCATTTCCGCATCTTCACCTCCGCAGACGGGCCGGTTTCGTTAGGCATCACCGGCCCCGACGGGCAGGAGTTTGCCGCCAGTGCCGAGGCGCGCAACCGGCGGGCCGAATGCACGGTGTCGTTAGGCAAGGCGATCTGGTGGGATACGGTCGCGCCCAAGCTCTATCGCGTCCGGTTCAACTTCGGCGACGATACAGTTCACGGTTATTTCGGGATGCGAAGTCTTAAGGCTGGCCCGGTCGCGGAGACAGGTTTGCCTTCCGCGCTCACCCTGAATGGGGAGCCGATCTACATCCGCGGCGCTCTTTACCAATCCTACTACCCGGACGGCATCTATACCGCGGGAGATGCGCAGGCGTTGCGCGACGACATCGCCTACGCGAAGCGCGTCGGGTTCGATCTCCTTCGGGTCCACATCAAGGTCGACGATCCGCTCCTGCTCTATTATGCGGACACCATCGGCATGCTCCTGATGTGCGACATGCCGAATTTCGGGGAGGGCGGCGACACCCCGACCGGCCGGCGGCGTTATGAAGAGACGATGCGAGCG
>DATBDG010000181.1:0-50626 GCA_036270055.1 Chthoniobacterales bacterium | reverse complement strand
CCGGCCAGGATCACCCCGAAGAAAAGCGCCATGAAACCGATCCCGAGCGTCAGCCCGATGACCAGTTGCCACGCCCCCTGGGTCATCACCATCTTGAAGATGCGGGCCGCATCCGCCCCCAGCGCCATCCGGATGCCGAATTCCTGGGTCCGCTGATTGACCGAAAAACTCATCACGCCGTAGAGCCCGACCGCGGAAAGGATGAATGCAACGATGCCGAAGATGCTGAAGAGCTGGGCCACCAATTGTGGTCCGCTCAGGACTTCGGCATGTGCCCGCGCCGGCGTGCCAGGGAAATAGACCGGCAGGTTGGCGTCGATTTGCGCGACCGCCTTGCTCAGCGCCGGCCCGAGGTTCTCGGCCGCCTGACCGGGGTGCGGGCGCACCACGATGGTGCAGAATTGCGGCGCCGGAGTCGCGCCGATGAGCGGCGTGTAGAAGCCGGCGCTGTCCGCCTCGCGATTGAAGGGGCCTTGCATCAGAGTGTCGGGCACCACCCCGACAATCGTTCGCCACGGTTCCGGCTGGGCCGGATTATAACGGCGAACCTGGTGCCCAAGTGGGCTTCGGTTGCCCCAATGTTTGCGCGCAAAACTCGCGTTCACGATCGCCACCGGTTGTTTCGCGTCGCTGTCATCGAGCGTAAAATCGCGGCCCTCGAGAACTTTCAGCCCAAGGGTGGTGAAGTAACCATCCGACACCGCTTCGGAGTTTGCTTTCGGCCGGTCCCGATCGCTCTTGTAGGTTTCGCCGTCGATTTCGTACTGACCGTAGTTGTCGAAGGTCATGCGAAACCGGTCGCTCATCGCGGCGGCTTCAAAGGCTGGGTTGGCGCGCAGCGAGCGCACGGCGCGCTTGAAGAAGTCGCGCCGGGCATCTTCGGTCGGGTAATCGCCTTCGAAGAGCCCCATCCGCGCGGCAAAAACTCCTGCGTCGTCGTAACCGTAGTCCAGTTTCACCTGATTGCGGATGGAACGGATCTGCAAGGCCGAGGCGATGAGGAGCGCAGCGGTCATCGCGATCTGGCCGACGACCAGCACGCGAGTAATGACGTTGACGAGCCGGCTGCTGTTGCCGCGGCCGCCTTCCTTCATCATCTCAGCAGCGTTCCCGCGCGCCGCGAGCAATGCGGGCACAAGCCCGGAAACAAAGGTCGCGAGCAAGACCGCGCCAAGGGTGAAGCCGAGGACCTTGCCGTCAATCGTGAACCGGATGTAATAGGGGAGCTGGAATTGGGGCGTGCTCGTGATCTGGGCCAGCAAATCAACCGCCCAATAAGCGAGCGCCACTCCCACGACCGCGCCGAGGAGCGCGATAAGGAAGCTCTCGGTCAGCATTTGCCTAACGATGCGTGAGCGGGTCGCGCCGAGAGCGCCGCGGATGGCCAGCTCCCGCGAGCGCAGAGCGGCCCGGCCAAACTGCATGTTCATTACGTTCACGCAGGCGATGAGCAGGACAGCGATGACTGCGCCCATCATCGCATACATAATCCGGGTCAGATACTGGCCGGTAAAGGTCTTGTGCAGCGACTGCACGCTGGCCGACGTGAGATGTTCGTTCGTCTTCGGGTTGTCTTTCGCGATCCGCTTCGCCAAGGCGGAGAATTCCGCATTAGCCTGGTCGACGCTGACGTCCGGCTTGAGGCGGCCGATGATCTGCGGACCGATGCTGGCGGGATCGCCGCGGGGTTTGGGCGGGAACTCATTGTAGAGCGGGACCCAAAGCTCTTCGGTTTGCGGGAACTTAAAATTCGGCGGCATGACCCCGATGACGGTGGCGGCCTTGCCATTAATCCGAATTGCGGTTCCGACGACGTTCGGGTCGCCGTTGAAATCGCGTTTCCAGATTTCGTTGCCGAGGATCGTGACCTTCTCCGCGCCCGGCTTGTTATCCGCCGCAGTGAAATCGCGGCCGAGGATCGGTTTCACGTCGATGATTTTGAAGAAATCCTCCGTTACATATCCGCCGGTGTAGCGTTGCGGAGTTTTCTTGTAGGTGACGTTGATGGTGGAGCCGTTGAGATACGCGGTCATCATGGCGAACGATTTCCGGCCGGCCCGCAGGTCTTCGTAATCCTGTGCGGAGGGGATGTTGCCGTTGCCGAAATTGTTCTGCTGCTCGGTGCCCTGCGGATCGATCAGGCCGACGCTCATGAGCTGTTCGGGGTGCGGGAAAGAAAAACCGCGAAGCATGATCGCGTTCACCATCGTGAACTGGGTCGTGACCCCGCAGATGCCGAGGGCGAGGACGACGACCGCGAGAACGAAGAAGGTTTTGTCCTTCACCAGCATGCGCAGACCGATGCGAAGATCCTGAAAGAATGATTCAAAAAACATGGCGGTTAATCGGTTGATGATCGGGCGAAGAAAGCATGCGGCATGGTGCCAAGCGCGCCCGCCTCGTGCTGGTGGGATGCGGCGAGGGCGCGATTTGGATTCAGCGAAATGGAATTATTCGAGCGCATAAAGATAACCGTCGGTGCTGCCGAAGTAGACGACGCCCTTCACGACGAGCGGGGTGGAGAAGATCGCGCCGATATCAAACTGCCGGTCGGCCGCCACGATCGGGTCTTCCCGCCAGCTCGAGTGATAAAGGAGCGGCTCGTTCAAGGCACGGTCTTTGGTCAGGACCCAGCCCTTGTTTTCCTTCGACGTTTCGGTCTCGAAACTCCAGAGCGCTTCGCCCGTCTTCAAATCGCGCGCCTGAAGGGTGCCGTTGAGGACGCCAATCAGGACGACGTCGCCCGCAATCGTGGGGGATGAAAACATGTAGGACTTGTCCTGTTGCTTCAGAATCGGCTTCCCGCTCGCGGCATCGAGCACATGATAAAGACTGGAGTCGGAAGTGGCGAAGTAGACCTTGCCCTCGCTCACCGCTGGTGAGCTGATGACCCAGCTGAGCGAGTTGTCGAATTTCCACTTTTGCTTTCCGGTCGCGGCGTCGAGCGCGTAGAGCTGGGCGTCGCGGCAGCCGGTGTAAACCACGCCGTCCACTACCGCGGGCGACGATTGGAAACCGACCTGATTGTGAATCTGCGGATCTTCGCCGCCGTGGAAACGCCATTTCTCCTTCCCGGTCGCGGCGTCGACCGCGTAGAAATAGCTGTCCCAGCTGCCGAAATAGAGCACTCCATCCGCATAGGCGGGCGAAGCGTGCACCACATCGCCCGTTGCGAATTTCCAACGGAGTTCGCCCGAAGCGACATCGACGGCGTAGAGATTCCCGTCGCCACTTCCAAAATAGACTGCGCCCTGTGCCACGACCGGGCTGGAAAGAAAAACGTCGAAGGCGTCGGCGATTGTTTGGTTTTTCGGCTGGAGACCGTGAATGCCTTTGGCTTCGAAACGTCGTTCGCCACCGGTGGAAAACTTCCAGTGCACCCCGCCGTTGCGGGCATCGAGCGCGTAGAGTTTCCCATCGTAACTGACTGCATAGACCACACCGTCCGCGACCGCGGGCGTGGAGGGAGCCGGCCCTTTGGTGGCCTGTTTCCAGAGCTGGCGCCCGCTCTCCGCCTCGACCGCGTAGATGTTGCCGTCGTCGCCGCCAAAATAAATGGTTCCGTCACTCCAGACCGGCGAGGAAACGATCCGGTCGCCGGTCGGAAATTTCCATTTGATGCGATGAAAGGCGCGCGGGGCCGGATCGGCCGAAACTCCGGTGTGCGCCGGATTGCCGCGAAACATCGACTGGGCTGAGGAAAGGCCGGTCGTTAGGCAGAGCAGGAAGACGACAATAACATGCGCGGTTTTCATGGCGTCCGTTTCAACACGAGCGGCACCTCGGCCGGTCCGAGGCTGAAGGTCCCGTCGATCTCCGGTCTGTCTTTCCGGAGTCGGCCTTCATAGGTGATGCCGAAATCGTGCGCCTCGATCGTGAGCCGGCCATACTCCTCCAGCACGAGGTCGAGCGGCACCGTAGTGGTGCGTTTGCCGACGATGACGAACTGGCCGGCGGCGTGATCGGAAGCGGGATTGCTCAAGGTGAGCGTGACGTGACGCGGATAACCCAGCATCTCGTAATCACCTTTCCAGACGCCTTCCAGGGCCTTGCTCACCGGCGTGCTTTGACGCGGCAACTCCACCTGCGCCGGACCGGTCTTGCGCAACTTGAAAGGCGTGGTGTGGCCTGCTTGCAAAAAATTGCCCGTCAACTGCCCGCCCTCGGCGAAATGGCCATCTAGCCTGGCTTTTCCGGTGCGTTCGTTGCCGAGCGCGCCGTTGATGGTGCAGGAGAACTTGGTGTCGCTTACCGCCAACTCTGAAAGCTGTGCGCCCTTCACGCCCAAACCCGGAATGATGATCGAGCCGGCCCACTCTTTCCCGCCACTGCCGCCGCCCGGCGCGAGATCGACGATAAGGTCCACCTCATTGCCCGGGATTTGGATCGTGCCTTCCCAGCGTCCAGCGAGATCCTCAGCCTTCGCGATTGCTGCTGCGCAAATCAGCGTGGAAGTGAGGATTAAGGTCGCCACCCATCGCATGCGCAGCCCAAATGCAAGCTGCATACCAGCCGGCGGGAAACTTCATAACCGTCTAAAAAACAACGGTTTCGAATTGTCATGCCACACTTGTAAAATCGGCGGCGGTTCCGGCTTCGGGATTTTCCGGTGTCGATTTCGAGAATGCTCGCCCGACCGTCGCGAAAAATGCTCGCAGCCATCTCCGCCGCGAGCATGGGACCTGCTTGAAAGCAGGCATGTTAGCGACTCTCCCGCACCAACCAAGCGCCATGATTTCTGAGACGCCTTCTTCGCCGAATCAAAGCGAGGCCGCGCTCGAGATCCACGCCTACCTCGGCGCCCGCAACCTTCTCCTTCGCCAGGCGGAAGAGAATACCACCGAAGCCAACCTGCGCCGCGCCGCGGACGCAAATGACTTCGCCGAAAAATGCCTTCGCCCGGCCGGCTCGCCCTACGAGGCGCAGTCGCTGCCCGAAGTGGAGGCGGCTCGCGAACGCCAGAATTGCAAGGCGGTGCGGATACGGATTGCCGAGCTTCGGGCCCGCGCCGGCGTCCGACGCCGCGCCGCCTGACGAAGCGTGGGAAGGGCCTGTGCGCCCGCATCCGCAGTGGCGACGTCTTCTCTTATCGGGGCGGAAAGGCCCCTCCCACGTCCTCCGCTGGAGAGCATCCCAGCGGCTTTCTTGACCCGTTAGGCGCGGCCCGCATCTAGTTGTCGCCGCGTTTCGCGCAGTGCTTCCGGGTTGCCCACCACGACGAGGATGTCCCGCAGTTCCAGGACGGTTTCGCCGCGCGGCACCAGCACTTCTCCATCCCGATGTACGCCGACGACGAGCGCGTTGCGCGCAAGCTTGATCCGGCGGAGCGGTCGGCCGGCCAGTTCTTCGTTGCGCAACGGGATGTCGACCATCGTCACGTTGTCCTCCCGCTTCATCATCATCCCGAAAGCCGACGGAAAATGAAGCGCGCCCTCGAGCGCGAGCGCGACCGCCATGGCCGGTTGCACCACCTTTACTTCCAGCCTCGTGAGGGCGGCGATCGTCGCCGGATCCTCGGCCCGCGCGATGATGACCGGGACGTTGAATTCTTCCCGGGCCAGCCGGCAAACGGCGAGGTTCAATTCGGGTGAGCCGGTCACGGCAATGAGGCCGCGCGCCTCCGTGATCTTCGCCTTCCGCAGCAATTCCGGATCCGACGCGTCGCCCAGAACGCTGCGCATTCCGATTTTGGAGAGGTCGCTCAGTTGTTCCTGATCGCGCCCGAGAAAAACCACTTCCTCACCCGCCTGCTTGAGGCGTTGCCCGAGCAGCATCGCCAGTTGATCGGTGCCGAGGATGAGGACGCCGCCGCGACGGACGGCGCCGCCCTGGATTGGGAGGATCCTGTTAAAGATGATCGGTGAAAGGGTGCAAGTAACGATCGCGAGGAGAATGATGGCCGAATTGGTCGCCGGACTAACGAGCTCCAAACCAAGTGCAATCGCGGAAGCGGCGATGATAAGCGAGAGGCGCGAGGAGAGAAGCGCGCCGGCGGCGAAGCTTTTGCGCCAGCCGTTGGCGGGGAGGAAAACCAGCGCGGGCAGGAATTTCACCACATAGGCGGCGGCGATCAGGATGGGCACGAGAAGAAGCGCATTGCGGGAAGAGAGGAGCGCGCCGAGATCGAATTTCGCGCCCACGCTGATGAAAAAAATCGGCACGAAGAATCCGTAGCCGATGGCGTCGAGCTTTTCGCGCAGGGGCGACTTGTCGTCGCCGCCGAGGAGACTGGTGATGGCGCCGGCGACAAAAGCGCCGAGGATCAGCTCGACCCCGAGCGCCTGGGCGAGCGCGACCAGGATGACCATGAGGGCGAAGGCGCCACGGACCCGCAACTGGCCGGTAGCGTGCGAAAGTTCGTCGATCATCCGGAGGAGACCGGGAATGCGCTTGGCCCACTGCCCGAGGCGGGCGGCGGCCACAAACGCAGCCAAGAGGACGAGGAAAAGAAGGATCTCGACGCCGAAACCATGGCTGATGATTCCAATCAGAAGACTGAGAAGAAGCAGGGTGGCGAAATCGCTCAGGAGCGACGAGACGAGCAGGAGCTGGCCGTAGGGGGTGGCATTCAGTCCGCGTTCCTTCAGGATCGGAACAACAATACCTAACGACGTCGTGCTCAGGATCAGGCCCATGAGGAGCGCGTTGCGCGTCATCCCGAAACGCTGGAGGAAAAAGCCGATCGCGGTCGCGAGAAGCAGAGTGAGGGCGAAGTTCAGGAGCGCGAGCGGGATCGGCCCGCTCGCGCGCAACCGCTTTTTCCCGTCACGCAGGGAATGCGAGAGGGTGCCGAAACTGACCTCCAGCCCGGAGAGAAACATGAGGAAGGTGAACCCAAATTCGGCCAGGAAATCGAGCGTTGGCGTCCTCTGCACGAGATTGAAACCGCTCTGGCCGATGATAATACCGGCGAGAATTTCGCCGACCACGATCGGCAGGCGCACGACGTGGAGCCGGCTCAAGAGCATCGGAACGAGCACCGCGAGGAGGGTAATGAGAAGGAGGGAAAAAAATGCGGATTGCGGGACGCGCATCGGTTGCCGGAAGTTGGCATGATGGGGTAGAGGGGCCAACGCATTTCGGCGGTGGCAGAAAAAGGGGTCAGATCTCGGCTTTACGCCTCAGCTTAACCTGGCCGCCGCCGGGAGCGGACGGGTCCCGCAGGCACTTTGTGAGGCGAGCGATTTTCCTACGTTTTGACCGCAGGCTGCCGAGACAGCCCAAGACGGGAGGCCAGAGCACTCCATCTGAGCTGCCTTTCGTGCCGCTTGCGAGCGCGCATGTAGTTGCGAATGACAATCGCGCCGGCAACGAGTGGTTCTCGGCCGATCGTGAAGACTGGCTCCTGACGTCGAATGGGCATTTCGTAAAATTACCATAGTCACTGTAATTAGGGCAACGTTTTTCGGTTCGCCCTTTCCCTGCATGTCTTGACGCCCGGTCGGGGGCCCAGCTCGTCTCGGAGATTCCAAGCGCCGTCCCGCAGCTCGTGCGACCTGAGCACGAATCCGTCGGTTCCAACTCGCGTCGGAACTCTGTGAGCTTCCTTCTGGCAACATAAAAATCTCCGGTCTCCGAGTTTGCGGTACGAACGTCCACCGGAGCGCACCCGGGCGAAGTAGCAGCCGTCCCGGTCGGAGCGGCAAAGGCCTGGCAGGCTAGTCTTCCCTATCGGTGGGCTTTCGTGACGACGTTTCGCGCGCGTGAGTGGGTTGTCGATGTCCACCTAGGGCGGTTAGCTCAGCGGTAGAGCGGCACGTTTACACCGTGTCCCGGGAGCATTTTGCGGTTTCTCGCCTTTTCCCTCTGAAAACGTTCCGGCTACCATTTCTACGAGGGAAACTCGCCTCCGACTTTCCGTTATCAGACATTATCTGAACCGCTCTCTGAACCGCAGTGGCAGTATCACATGGCAGTATCGTATCGTTAGGGCCTCGCGCGCGCGATGCGTCACGAATGCGCCGCCCGGGCCGAGCGCGTTGCCGAAGATTGGCGCCCGGAGCGAACTGAGTTGCCACGCCGGGCTCCCTTCGATACAATCGGCCTTCGTTTAGGAAGGAACCCATGAACAAGAATATCCGAAACACATTTTTCAACGAGCTGCTGCTAGCAGCATTTCTTCTCGGCGCCGCCTGGGTGTTTGAAGCGTCAGCTTCAGGTGAGGTGCCACGCTTCCCCGAGCCCCCTTTCATTGCCACAGGCGTCGATTCCGACGCCATGGTGACAGCGGATTTTAATGCTGACGGCATACCGGATGTGGGCTCGGTTGATCGTGATGGAGATAAGATTGGCGTTAGTTTGGGCAACGGCGACGGCACGTTCCAGCCAACTCAGATCTACCGTATCAGCCTCTCGCCGTCGGATATAAAGACTGCGGACCTGAACGGCGATAGCACTCCCGATCTAGTAGTGCCATTGCAGCAGGATCACCACGTGGCGATCCTTCTCGGCAATGGCGACGGCACGTTCGGCACGCCGGCGCTGTTTGAAACGAGGTTTGGCTCATATGCGGCCGCGCTCGGCGACCTGAATGGGGATGGCAAGGTGGACGTGGTGGTTAGTAGTGTTACAGGGCGGACGCAGGGTCTGACTGTCTTGCTCGGCAATGGGGATGGGACTCTGCAACCGCCGGCCACATATGAAACCGGCGACGATCCGCATTCGGTCGTTCTCTCAGATTTTAATGGTGATGGTCACCTCGATGCGGCGGTCGTGAATACTGGCTCCAAAACATTCAGCATTCTGCTTGGGAATGGTGACGGAACTTTTGCGGCCCCGGTCAGCTACTCAACGCCATCCTCGGCCCCTCTTTTCCTTGTGGTCGCGGATTTCAATCAAGATTCGCACCCGGACCTTGCCGTGACGTATGACTTGGCGAATTTTAACGTCAGCGTCTTTCTCGGGAACGCTGATGGAACATTTCAGCCAGCCATCGATACCTCGATTGGGTTCTCCTTCGCTAGAAGTCTTCTCGCAGGGGATTTGAATGGAGACAGCATTCCTGACCTCGTTACAGGCGGTGACGCTCTGACTGCCCTGCTGGGCAAAGGAGACGGCACCTTCGAAGCTCGTACAAGTTATCGCACCAACTCTGGCGTAGTGACTCTCGGCCAATTCGACGGGACAGGTGGCGTCGATGCGCTCGCTGTCGAATCGCGGGGCGTCGATGGGTTTAGTTTTATTAGCGGCAATGCGGACGGCACATTTGACGCTTCGCGAGCCTACCCGAAGCCGGCCTCTCCGATTTATGTCACCTCAGCCGCCAGCGCCGACCTGGATCAGGATGGCAACCCAGACCTTATATTGTCCGCCGTATCTGCGTACACCGCTCAGGGGCAGCTCTCTGTTTATCTGAATACCGGCGGCAGTCTGCTTGCGCCGCGGGTAGATTACCTTACCGGCGAAAACACCAAGGGAGTTGCGATCGGCGATCTGAATAATGATGGGGTCCCTGATTTGGTCGCGGCAAACCAGAATGATGACTCCGTCAGCGTGCTACTCGGAACAGGAGGCGGCCTGTTCCAGGATCAAGTCACGTATAAAGTAGGAGTGGGTGAGATAGGAGGTCCGATGTCGGTTGTGATAGCTGACTTTAATAACGATGGAGCAGAGGACCTCGCGACGGTCAACCAATTCGGCAGCTTCAGTATCCTACTCGGCGTAGGAGACGGCAGCTTTCCAACCTTCATGAAACTGGCTTCGGGTTTCGATCCTCAGGACATCGCGGCGGGCGATCTCGATGGAGACGGCAACCCTGACCTTGTGGTGGGTCCCGGTCAGAAAATTGGCCCACCCCGCTTCGTGGTCAGCGTTTACCTGGGCAACGGCGATGGCACCTTCGATGCACGGACTGATTACGCGGTCACTGCGAGTAACTATTTTCGGGTCAAAATTGCCGATGTCGATGGCGACACCAAGCCGGATCTCGTGTCCGCGGGCTTTGGGATCGACGTCTTGTTCAATCGCGGCGACGGAACATTTCCAGGGCTAAGGAGGAGCCAGGGCGTATCTCTTCTGGGGAGTTTGCAAGTGGGCGACATTGACGGAAACGGCTCCCTGGACGTGGTGCTGGGAACTTACGATAACGTGAATGGGCTCTTTTTTGGTAACGGCGATGGCACCTTCTCGGCCTCCGACCATTCTTTTAAATTCGGTGTCGCGACCGCTTTGGCTGATTTTAACAACGATGGCGCCCTGGATGTGGCAGACGTGCAATCCAGTGTCTTGATTTCGCTTAATACCGGCGGAAGCCAGGTTGATCTTCTCTCTTCCGAGAACCCATCCCATGCGGGCGACAAAGTGACGTTCACCGCCCGAGTAATTCCAACGGTCGGCTCCGCTGTGCCGACGGGGACGGTTGAATTTCGGGATGGCAATCAAACTCTCGGCTCTGCGGAACTGGATAAGGGGAAAGCCAGGTTGAGAACGTCCAGCCTGAGCGTCGGCGAACATCGTATCCAGGCGAGTTACTCCGGCGACGCGGTCTTTGTTCCGAAAAAATCAAAGGCAATAATGCAGATCGTTCAGCCTTGAAAGGACTGATCTGAAAAGACCGCAGAAGTTAGTTTGGTGGTATATTGGGTAGGTCGGGCCATCAGTCAGTGATTCGAGATGCTCCCAGATATGAGCCGCCGAACTTCTTGCTCGCAACAATTTTGATGACCTTCATGGCCTAACGATGCCACCAGCGGGATTTTTCGAAGGTCGGTTTCCCCTGACTGGAGAAAAGCTTGGCACGGCTGTCGATGGGAAGCTAGTCTGCGTGCGCCCTTCCCATGAACGCGAAACCTGACCGCTCCCCGCCCTGCCGCTGTTGCGAATCTGCACCCGGCACTCTCGTCGATCCACATTTCGGCCCGGTCTGTCCCGATCGTTTCGCCTTCCTCACGCTCGGCGGGATCGGGGCTTGTTCCAACCAGCTCAATTAGTGATCGGCCACTCTGCGCGGTTTGGATGCGCGATGCGCCGTGCCGATGCAATCTTCATGGGAGCTAGCGAAGAAGCATGATCAAAATACCGATGATCGTCGCAACCAAAGTCAACGCCGCAATCCATCCGATGCCTGTTCGATACCAAGGTCTGGCCCGCAACTCGGCGTGCCTCAGGTCCAAAATCCTTCGCTCAACAAGCTGCAATTCCCAAGAACCGATGCTGAAATGGTTTCGATATTTCTCTAGCGTTTCCAAGTCGGCCTCGTTGATCTTCCGTCGCCGCTCTGGGTCGTGCAGAATGTCCACGCCTTCTTCTAATTTGATTTCCGAAAGAAGCCGATCAGAAACCAGATCCCCGCGGCCGCGAACAGAAGAACGAATCCAAGATACCAGTAAATGTGCGCGGGATCGCCGCTGGTTGGTGGGATGTTGTGTAGCGCGTTTCCGGCGCCGCCTAAGAGCAAAACGCCCACAATCAGTCGCCAAACCGATTTCTGTGCCTCTGCCGCGGGCTTGATTGAAAGGCGAATCCCTCCGAATTGCAATCCCCGTCGGCAGTTAAAGCCCGTCAGCGCGTTTTGATTCGCTATCCGCTGTCGTGAGCCGGTTCTGCGTCGCGAAAAAGACAGGAGGCCCGTTCCGTTAGGGTTTGGGTGGTTGCGCGGACGGTCGCGATCGGTCGTTCGGAAGAGCGCACTAAAGCTCCCCGTTCGTCCCGTTGAATTCAACGGCACGAGTTTCCCGAGTCATGTCGCAAAAGAGTTGCGAGAAACGCACGAGACAGACTGAAGAACATTGGAAAAAGCTGGGAAAAGCGTGCCAAAGCTGACGCGAGAGTATAGAAAAACTGGCGAAAAAGTGCCTGTTTTCATACGAAGTTGCGGCGCTAGCATTAGAGCGGAGGAAGAGTCTCGACGAAGGGGGGAAGGATGATGTCCAGCGGCTCCAACTCAAAATCCAAGGGCGCAAGCTCTTCATTCTCAGGTCGCCGCGACAACCCAGCCTGCTCGGATGGCCGCACCTTCCGCTGATGCTGAGCAGCATTGCCTGATTCTCGTTTCGTTCTATTCTTTCTGCGCGAGCGTTCGCGCGGTCGCTTCGGTGCGGTGCTCATAATTCAAGAGTGTTAGGGCGGTTAGCTCAGCGGTAGAGCGGCACGTTTACACCGTGTTGGTCGGGGGTTCGATCCCCTCACCGCCCACTCCTCGTGCTCGTAATCGTAATCGTATTCGTATTCGTATTCGCACGTCGAGCGGAACAGGCAAGATGCCTGAGTTACTGCCTCCGTGTCGGCAGAATGGCGAGAGCGATGAAGCTTTGCACCACCTCGTCGTCCTGATTTTTCGTCAGGCTACGATAACGGATCAATCCGTAGCCGGGCTTGGAGTGGGAAAGACGCGCTTCGAGTATCTCGATCTCGACCCGCAGCTCGTCGCCGGGGTGGACTGCCACGGGCCAGCGCAGTTCGTCGATCGCGCGTCCGATGATGCCACCTTCGACTTCCATCGTTTCGATGAAAAGGCGCATCGAGATCGCCGCCGTCTGCCAGCCGCTGGCAGAAAGGCCTTCGAGCAGGTGGTCGCCAGCGTTCGCCTCAAGATGGAACGGCTGTGGATCGTAGCGGCGGGCGAATTCGACGATTTCTTCCGCGGAAATGCTTTGGCGGCGAGATTCGAAACGGCTGCCGATCGGGAAATCCTCAAAAGCGCGACCCATGGCCGAGCATCACCGCATTGCCGGTAACAGCGCAAGGTGTAAGCTGCGCCTAACGACACCTGATGACCGAAAAGGAATTGATGGACGTAGCGATCGCGCAAGCCCGGAAGAGCCTGAGCGAAGGGGGAATTCCGATCGGGTCCGCTCTTGCGCGGGCTGGCGAGCTCATCGCCGTCGGGCATAACAAACGGGTGCAGGAGAACGACCCGGTGACGCACGCGGAGATCGATTGCCTGCGCCGCGCCGGGCGGGCCGGCAGCTTTCGCGGCACGGTCCTCTATTCCACCCTGATGCCCTGCTACCTTTGCAGCGGCGCGGTCGTGCAATTCGGCATCCCAAAAGTAATCGTGGGCGAGAGCCGCACTTTCCCGGGCGCTCCGGAATTCATGCGCGGGCACGGTGTGGAAGTGATCGATCTCGATCTGCCGGAATGCGTCGAGATGATGCGCCGGTTTGTTGCCGAAAATCCCGCGCTCTGGGACGAGGATATCGGTCGTTAGGCGAGCGATCGGGAAGAAACTAGCTGGCCTGGTCGCGGCGCGCGTTTAGAATCAGGGGCGCTCGGCACAACAATCCATCCAATGAATCGATCGCTCTCGCTCCTGATTTTTCTCACTCTCTGCTCGGCTCCGCTGGCTCGCGCCACCCAACCCGCTGCGCCGCCGGCTTCGCATGTCACCAAGCCGGTCTCCTTCGCTATCCTGGAAGATTATGACAAGGGAGACAATCTGAACGACGTCGCCCTCGATTTCCAATTGCTCAACCAACTCGGGATTAATCAAATGCGCTGCAGTTTCGGCTGGGACGACTATGAGCCGCAGCGCGGGAAATACGATTTCGTCTGGCTCAAGCAGTTCGTCGCCCTGGCCGCTCAATACGGCATCCAGCTTCGCCCCTACCTGGCTTACACCGCGCCCTGGGCCGGAGTGCACGGGAGCGACGGCCTCTATTGGAACGATCCGCCAGCCGATCTGAAGGATTGGTATAACTTCGTCTACCAGCTCGCGGCGGCCCTGCGTCCGTACGCGAACGTTCTCTCCTACGAGATCTACAACGAAGAGAACGACTCTTTCTGGTGGGAAGGCGGCATCTTCAAATACGGCAATACGCTCCAGCAGGCGGCACTCGCGGTTCGCGCGGCCGATCCGGATGCGGAGGTCATCGTCGGCGGGTTCGTGTTCCCCGATTTCGATTGGCTCTTTCCCCTCGTCGATGCGGGGCTGGACCAGTATTACGACATCCTTCCTTTCCACGCTTACCCGGAGACGTGGGAGGACAGCGAGGTCGAAGACTACCTCGACGTCCAGTATTACGACTACTTCGTTCCGGAAAACAAAGAGGGCGGCAACAAGCCGATCTGGGTCAATGAAACCGGCTTCGCGACCACCAAAGGCAAGACCGAGCAAGAACAGGCGAATTGGTTTTTGCGCGCGACCAGCACGTTCCTCGCCGACGGCAATATCCAGGAGCTGGGTTATTACGAAATCAAGGATCTCTCTCCGGACGACCCGGCGCTCGGCGGGGAACCTAATTATCACCTCGGCCTGACCTACGTCGATCGAACGAAGAAGCTCGCCTTCTCGACCGTGCAAATGATCTCATCGCTTCTCAATGTCGGCACGTTGACGGTGGCCGACGCGGATGCCGGCGTCACGGTCACGGGAGGACGGGCGGGCGAGCTATACAGTCATCTTTTCAAGCGACCGGATGGCAGCCAGATCTTGTTCGTCTACGACAAGACATCGACCCCGACCGTTCAGGTGCAGCTCAAGACGAAGGGGAGCAAAGCGTATCGATACAATCTCGACGGGACGTTTGCGCTCTACCCGGCTTTTGACGGCAAGAAGCTGAGCGACGTCGCGCTCACGCCGGGCAACGTGGGCGTGTTTCGAATTGATCGTTAGGCGAAAAGGGAAGCCACGCGATTTCGACTCCTTGGCACCGCCGGTTATTGCCCCGGAACGGGATCGAGCAGGCGCGCTTTGTCGGCCGCGGGTAGCGAGCTATTTTGAATCCAGGTGCGGGCGGCATTGGGATCGGTTTGGAGCCATTGCCTGGCCACGATCTCCTCGGTTTTCAGTCGCGAGGCCGAGTCGGCGATGGTCGCAGCCCAGGTGAGCCCGACCGCGGGTTCTTCGAAGGCCTGGACGATGCTGAAGGATGCTACGGCTTCGTCGCGGCCGCTGCCTAACGAATTGAGAAAGTCGCCCGCTGCTTCGGGGTCCTGCTTCGCCCAAATTCGCGCGGCCACGCCGACGGAACTTCCGCGCTCCTCCGCCGGCAGGTTGGCGGCCCATTGGGTTGCGGCCTGCGGATCATCCAAGGCCCAGAGTTGGGCAAGCGTGGTGTCAGCCACCTGTCGCGCCGCGACGGTCGGGAGGGAGCGGGCCCAGGCTCTGGCGTGCTCCGGATCGGACCGAAAGAGCGTGCTGGCAAAGGAAGCGGTCATCTCGCGGCTCCCGCTGGCCGCGATCTGGGCGGTGACCCAGGCCTCCGCGGCTTTTGGGTCTTTCTCCCACCAGCCGTTGATCGCGCCCTGCAGAGCAAGGTCCCCGTAGCCATCCGGATGACGCTGCGCCCACTCGACCGCGGCCGCCGGATCCTGGAGCGCCCACTGATGGGCGGCACTACTGAAAGCGCTCGTGAAATCGAGGCCCTTAGCTCCGATGGCTTCCAGAAAGCTCGCCGCGGCCAGCGGTTCGGCCTGAGCCCATTTGCTCACTGCACTAGCAAGGAACCTCGTTTTTTCGGAAGCGGGCAGTCGATCAGGCGACAGCTGCTTGATGGACTGGGCGAGCTCCCCGGCCGTGGTCGGATCTGCTCCGCGAAGGATAGCGGAGATGGCCTCGGTTCGGAAGCGCTGATCACTGAGGGCGAGGGCGGAATCCAGAGCAGCCTTGGAATCGAACGAAGCCCATGCCTTGTAAAAGGCGGCGATCTTCGCATCGGATGCGGAACTGCGCGGGAGACTTTCGAATTGCTCGGCGAGTTTCGCGATCTCGGCCGGCGTTCTTTTCTGGAGGAGGGAGTAAAGCTCCTGGAAAGGCACTTTCGCGATGTCGCCGAGGAGGAGGCGATCTTCTTCCTTGTTCGTTAGGCTTGGGCGACCTCCCCGCGATTGCTGCGCCGCGCCCGCCGCGCTGACAGTGCGCTCGATTCCGTTCTTTCGCCCAGAGTTTGAATGATCTCGCAGGAGAAGGACGAGCGGGACGGCGGCGAGAATCACCAACCCCGCGATCGCGATCGCCCACGAGCGTTTCATGGCTGGAGAGCAGTCGCTTTCATCGGCCCGGACTCAGGAGGCGCGATTTTTCGTCGGCCGGCAGGGAGCTGTTCTGAATCCAGCCGGTGGCGGCGTGCCGATCCCGTTTCAGCCAATCGCCCGCCAGCTGTTCCTCTGCGCTCGCGCGCAGTTTCGGGTCGGCAATCGTGGCCGCCCAGCTCAGGGCCGTCGCAGGATCTTTTGGCGCGACGTTGAGACTAAAGGTTTGCACCGCCTCATCACGACCCGGCCCCTCGTACTGGCCGAGCCATTTGGCGGCAGCGGTGGGATCTTGCAGCGCCCATAAACCCATCGACTCGCCTAGCGTGGTCGTGCGTTCGGCGCGAGGAAGATTGCTGGACCACTGTGTCGCCGCGGCTGGGTCGCTGAAAGCCCACTGGATCGCAATCATGTGGTCTGCCTGTCGGCGCGCTTCCTCGTTAGGCAACTGGCTCGCCCATTTTTTCGCCCGCTCCGGGTCTTCCTGAAACATGTTGCCCGCCAGCGTGCCGGCGAGCTGCCAATCTTCCCGCGTCGCAAGATGCGAGGCGACATAAGCTTCGGCCGCCTGCGGATCATTCTTCGACCAGCCCAGGATCGCGCCCGACATCGCGAAGCGTTCGCCCTTCTGTGCTGCCTGCCGTGCCCAATCGAGCGCGGCGACAGGATCGAGCGCCGCCCAGTTGGACGCGGTCGCATTCCAGGCCATCGAGAAATTCATGCCGCGTTCGGAAGTGGAATCGAGAAATTTGGCCGCGGCCACGGGATCGACCTGGCTCCATTTGCTGATCGCCCGCGCGAGCAAATTCGTTTTGGCATTTGCCGGCAAGCTCTCCTTCGGCAGCTCGTTGATCGAAGTGACGAGGGAGCCAGCCTCGCTCGGGTCCGCGCCTTGGAGCACGGCGCCGATCGTATTTTCCTGCTGCGCGGGTCGAAAAGCGATCGCGGCGGCGAAGGCGGCAGTGGGATCGAGAGTGGCCCAGGTCTTGAAAAAAGCGGCGATCTTCGCATCCGACTTCGCGCTCGGAGGCAGACCTTGCAGTTGCCGCGCCAGGGCGGCGATCTCCTCCGGCGTCCGTTTCGAGAGCAGCCCGTAAGTCTCCTGGAAAGGGACGGCCGCGACATCGCCGAGGAGGATCCGGTTCTCTTCCGCTTTCGTTAGGCGGGTGGTGGAATCCCGCGGGGGGCGGCTGGCAGAAGATGCGACGGATGGCGCTGTATTGCTAGCCGGTCCACCGCTTCGGGAGAGGAGAAGGATGAGAGCGAGGCTCAGGACTCCACCCAATGCCAGGGAGATAATCAGGGGGCGTTTCATCTGTTTCCGGCCACGTTATCGGACGGTTGAGAGCAGGCGAGGATGGCTCAGACTATGAGGACGGCGCGCTCTTTTTCTGGTTGGCTAAGGGTTCCCGATTATTCGCTCAGGCGATGATATTTCTTCAAAAGCTCGCGGACGCGATCGTGCGGGAGCGCCGGCACCTGGTGGCCGTCGCGACCGGTCATGTCGCGATTGTCGACCAGGGCGTTAACGATCGCTTCTTCGACGGCCTGCACGGTCGCTTCGAAAAGCGAGTCGAGTCGGTCGTTAGGCACGGTTTGCACGCTGACCGTCGGCTTGTCCGGATTGTTTGCGTTGGCATTGGCGGTCGAGAAGGCGAGGAACAAATCGCCTGAGCCATTTCCGGAGACGCTCCCGGTGCGGGCGAGGCCGAGGCTGGCCCGCCGCGCGAGGCGCTTCAATTGCCCGGGCAGGAGCGGCGCGTCGGTCGCGACGATGATGATGATCGAGCCGGTCTCTTTCGGATAAACGAAACCGGGAATTTCCTTCCCGACCGGCACGCCCGCGATCGTGAGTTGCGGCCGCCGCCCGCAATTCGCCTGGACGAGAGCGCCGACGGTGCAGGTGCGTCCGGAGTCATCGCCGCCAGCCAGAGGGAGGACGCGCGAGGCCGTGCCAGTGCCGCCTTTGAATTCGTAGCAGATCATTCCGGTCCCGCCGCCGACGCTGCCCTCGGCGACCGGCCCGCCTTTCGCGGTATCAAGCGCGTGGGCGGCGTCTTGCGGTTTCACATGAAAGCCGTTGATATCATTCAGCCAGCCGTCCCAAGTTTCGGCCACCACCGGCAGGCTCCACCAGTAGCCGGTCTTGTCCGCCGCGCCGTGCGCGAGGCGCCAGGCGATGACTGCATCGCGCACCACGCCGACACTGTGTGTGTTGGTAATCATGACCGGTCCCTCCAGAAATCCGCTTTCCTCCACCCAGGCCGTGCCCGTCATTTCGCCGTTGCCGTTGAGGCTGAAAGTGCCCGCGTAAACCGGATCGTTAAGCGAAGCGTGGCCGCGCGGAATAATTGCCGTCACGCCAGTTCGGACAGGGCCTTTCCCGACTTCGAGTTTTCCCTCGCCGCTGATCAAAGTCGTGAACCCGACTTCGACTCCCGCGACATCGGTGATCGCATTCAGTTTCCCCGGCGTCCCATCGAAGGGAATCCCGAGCGCGCGGGCGCGGACGGCAGGTGTTTTTGGCGGGGCGGTTTGCGGTTCGCGCGCGAGAAGGAGCGAAGACGAGAGGAGAAGCACTGCGCCGACCGGAACAATTCTGTCGATCATGTTGCGACAGGATTAACAGGATTTTGCAGGATTGGAAGAGGGTGACGCCGTGAACATCTCCGGAATCCGATAAATCCTGTTAATCCTGTCAGCATTTCGCCGAATTTCTATTTTCGCGCCAACTCGACCGCACTAGATTGGGCGCGTGAGCTACCAGGTTTTTGCGCGAAAATATCGACCGCAAACCTTCGACGACCTGGTCGGGCAGGAGCACGTTACCCGTACGCTCAGGAATGCGGTCGAGCAAAATCGGCTCGCGCACGCCTACCTTTTTGTCGGGCCGCGCGGGATCGGGAAAACCTCGACCGCGCGCATTTTAGCCAAGGCGCTGAATTGCATCCACGGGCCGACCACGACGCCCTGCGGCGTGTGCGACAACTGCAAGGAAATCGCAGCCGGGAACAGCCTCGACGTCCTCGAGATCGATGGCGCGAGCAACAACGGCGTCGAACAGGTGCGCGAGCTGCGTGACAACGTTCGTTATGCGCCGGCCAAGAGCCGCTACAAAATTTACATCATCGACGAGGTGCACATGCTCACCTCGCAGGCCTTCAACGCGCTCCTCAAGACGCTCGAAGAACCGCCCGAGCACGTGAAATTCATCTTCGCCACCACCGAGCCGCAAAAGGTGCTCGCGACCATCCTAAGCCGCTGCCAGCGGTTCGATCTCCATCGCATTCCGGCCAATCTCATCGCGCAACATCTGCAATTCATCGCCGGGAAAGAAAAGATCACGCTCGAGCCGGCCGCCGCCCATGCCATCGCGCGCGGGGCGGATGGCGGCCTGCGCGACGCCGAGTCGATGCTCGACCAACTGGTCGCGTTTTGCGGCGAGACGATCGCGGAGAGCGATGTGCTCAATGTTTTTGGCTTCACGAGCGAGCAGACGGTGGTCGATTTCACGACGAAAATCCTGCGCGGCGAAACCTCCGCGGCGCTCGGCCTGCTCGACGAGCAAGCGGCCGCCGGCAAGGAGATGATGAAACTGATGAGCGACCTGATCGCGCACCTGCGCGACCTGCTCGTCTATAAAGTGAAGCCGGAGGCGATCGCGGATGAAACCGCGCCCGAGCTACAATCGTCGTTAGGCGAAGAAGCCGTCCTGCTCGAGACCGATCGCCTCCTCGAGCTGATCGAGCAATTTGCCGCCGCCGAAGGCCGGATGAAATGGGCGCCTAACAAGAAGCTGCATTTCGAGGTCGCGGTCATCAAGGCGATCCAAACGCTCAGCCAGGTGACGCTTGACCAGGTCATCAGTAACCTGGCGGCGCTGCGGGGGGATGACGGCGCATCGGCCCCTTCCGTTGCAAAACCTGCCGCTCGCCCGCCAGAGAGGAAGGCCGCTTCCAAACCCGCGGCCGCTCCTTCGACGCCGGTCGCCGCGCCGTCTCCGCCCGCCTCCCACGTTCCTCAGATCGAGCGCGTTTGGCCGAAGGTAGTGCAACTCGCCTATGTGCGCCGGCCACTGATCAAGACTTGGATCGATTCCGCGCGGTTGCTCGGGGCCGAGGGCGGCACCGTGCTGCTCGGCTTCCCGCCGGACCAGAAGACCGTCATGGAATCGCTCGCGCGTCCGGCCAACCGCAGTTTTCTCGAGGCACTTCTGAAGGAAGTGAGCGGGAGCGATTGGAAGGTGAAGCTGAGCCTCGAAGAAGGCCTGCCGCCCGCCGCGCCCGCGGAGGACATCGAGGCGGAGAGCGCGGCGACCAGACCCACGCCGGACGACTCGATCGAATCATTCAAGAACGACCCGCTGATCAAGGAAGCCCTCGAGCTTTTCAAAGGCGAAATCAAATCCGTCACCACCACCTGACCTAACGATCCGATGAATATCAACAAGTTGATGAAGCAAGCGCAGAAGATGCAGGAGCAAATGGCCAAAACCCAGGCCGAGCTCGAGGAAAAAACGGTCGAGGTTACGACTGGCGGCGGAAAGGTGACGGTGGTCGCGAATGGCGCGGGCGACGTCATCTCAATCAAGGTCGCGAAGGAAGTGGTCGACCCGGAAGACGTGGAAATTTTGGAGGACATGATCCTGAGCGGGGTCCAGCAGGCGATTGCCAAAGGCAAGGAAATGGCCGGGAGCGAGATGTCGAAAATCACCGGCGGAATGAACCTCGGCGGGCTCGGGATGTAAGCGCGCTCAACGAGCGTCGAATCCACTGCTTCTCTTTCCCTTTGTCTGGCTCGTGGCGCTGCCGTCTCGGTTGCTCGGGATGACCTTTGAAGCCCTTCTCGCCTTCGTCAGCGAGGTGCTTTTTCTTCCTGCCCGATTGTTCGGTGGCGACGAGCGGCCTGAGGCTCATCGCGCGGAAGCGTCTCGCGCCAGTCGGATGGACTCGCCCGCAGGGCGAGCTTACACATTTCGAGGCTGCAAGCTGCAGGCTGGCAGCTTGCGCTACCTTCCCCTACCATTTGCCAATCATGCGACGCTTCCAAACTCTTCTTGGCCTGCTCATTTTCTGCAGCTTTGCTCTTTCCGCTGCGGCGCGAACGACGGCCCTCGTCGGCGGCCGGCTGATCGATGGCTTCGGCGGTCCGCCGCTCGCCAACAGCGTTATTCTGATCGATAACGAACGCATCACCGCCATCGGCCAGGTTGGCACTCTGGCGGTCCCGAAAGACGCGGAGGTGATTTCCACCGAAGGCATGGACGTCCTTCCAGGGCTCTGGGATTGCCACGTCCACACCATGCTCCTCGGGCACAGCGATTATGCGCATTGGGACAAGACCTATCCGCAGCGTGTGGGGAGCGAGATCATGCCGGCGGCCGCGCATCAGCTTCTCATGGCCGGGGTAACGAGTGCGCGCGATCTCGGAGCGCCCTTGAAAGAAAGCATCGCGGTGCGCGACCGGATCAACCGCGGTGAGCTTCCGGGGCCGACCCTCTACGTCGCCGGGCCGTTTATCCAACACGCGCCCTATCCCGGGACGGAAGCATTTCGCTGGGGGGTGAAAGGCGCGGCCGACGGCAAAGCGAAGGTGAAGCAATTGGCCGAGGCCGGGGTCAACATCATTAAGTTGATCGATCAGGACGAAATGACGATGGAAGAAGTGAAAGCGGTCGTCGACGAAGCGCACGCGCACAAACTCCCGGTCGTGGCGCATGCCCATCGGCCGGAGGAAATTCGGCGCGGTCTCGCCGCGGGGGTGGACGACTTTGAGCACACCGGGCTCTCGACCGCGCCCGGTTATCCGGAAGACATCCTGAAAGCGATCGCGGAACGGACCGCGAAGATGAACATCGGGCCGTTCTTTTGGTGCCCGACGATCGAGGGTTTTCTCAATTATCAAAGGCTGATCGAAAACCCGGAGCAACTGGATGATCCGGCCTGGAAGCTGGATGTGCCTAACGACATCGTAGAAGACATCAAAAAATCGATCCAGCATCCCGGCCAACTCGACTATTACCAGATCACGCCGCTGCGGGCCGCGACGGTGAAGAAAAAATTCCACCAACTGCAGGATGCCGGCGTCGTTATGCTAGTCGGGACCGACAGCGGCATCCCGATGAAATTTCACAGCGGCTCGACCTGGCGTGAGATGGATGTGTGGGTGCACGATCTCGGGGTCGACCCGATGGCCACGATCCGCGCCGCCACTTACTGGCCGGCGGTGATGATGAAAGTGGAGAAGGATTACGGCTCAATCAGCTCGGGGAAATTTGCCGACATCATTGCGGTGAAGGGCGATGTGCTGCGTTACATCGATCTGCTGCAACGGGTAGATCTCGTGATGAAACACGGGCACCGTTACAAATGATCATTTTCACCGTGTTATAACAGCCTTTGCATTGACCGGCGGCGCTCGCGGTGCAACTAACAGGCTGAGCAACATGGAAATACGGCTTCTGCTCGTTCCTTATGATTCCGGTCAGCGCAACGTCCGCATGGGTGCGGGGACGGAACATCTGCGCACCGCCGGCTTGGAAATGCATCTTGCGGCGCAGGGTCACCGGGTCGAGTCGCGGGTGATCGAACCCGTCTCGGTCCACTGGCGGGCCGAAGTGCAAACCAGCTTCGAGTTGATGCGCGCGGTCGCCGAGCAGGTGCGGGCGGCGCGGGCCGCGGGCCGCTTTCCGCTCGTTCTTTCAGGCAACTGCCTTGCCGCGGTCGGAGTCGTCGCTGGCCTCGGCCCTGAGACAGGCGTGATCTGGATCGACGCGCACGGCGACTTCAACACTCCGCAAACGACCACGAGCGGTTTTCTCGACGGCATGACCCTGGCGACCGCGACCGGCCGTTGCTGGGTGGAATTAGCCCGCAGGATCGAGGGCTTCGAGCCGGTGCCGGAAAAGTCGGTCGTGCTCATCGGGGCGCGCGACCTCGATCCGGGCGAAGGCGCGGCCCTGGCCCGGTCGAAAGTCGTGCGGCTGAGTGTGGAAGACGCGCCTAACGAAGTCGAATCCATCCTCCAGGCGCTCGCTCCGACGATGAAACGATTTTATCTCCATCTCGACCTCGACGCGCTCGATCCGAGCGAAGGTCGAGCGAACGGCTACGCGGCCAAGGGCGGGTTTACGAACGAGAATCTGCAAAGAGTGCTCGCGCTCGCGGCCCGCAACCTGCCGATCGAAGCGATGACGATGGCGAGCTACGACCCTTCCTACGACGGCGAGAATAAAGTCTGCGCGATTGCTCTCGAGGCGGCCGCGACATCGTTAAGCCAGCGCGCCTGAGCCGGTGCGGTGGACGCCTGCCACTGGGCCCTTCGAGCATCGGCGCAGTTTAAACAAGCGTCGTTAGGCAGGTGTCTCGCGTTTCACTTCGCCGGGCGCTTTGTCTTTCCGCAGGCCGAGGAAAACCGGCGCGCGCAGTTTCGCGTCGCGGGTCCACTCTGCGAATTTCACCTGGCAAACAAAGACCGGGTTGACCCAGGTGATCTGGCGCATCATGCCGGGGGTGATGCCCTGGGTCCATTTGCCACCCTGCTTCGAGGGCAGATCGGCAAAGGGGCAATCGGGCCGCCGTTCGTCCTGAAATTTCTTATGCAGGAGCGCGAGCATTTTTGTGTTGAAACCGGTGCCCACTTTGCCGGCGAAAAGGAGTTTCTTTTTTTCGAAATAACCAACTAGCAACGCGCCGAAATGTTTCCGCGCCCCCGCCGGCGGAGTGTAACCGCCGATGACGAATTCCTGTTCGTTGACGCACTTCAGTTTAATCCAGGCTCCGCTTCGCCGGCCGGATTCGTAAACGGAATCGGCCCGCTTTCCGATGATGCCTTCGAGTCCATGCCGCCGGACCTCCGCGAGGAGCGCCTCCGGGTCGTCGCCCAGTTCACCGGAATAACGAATCGGTTCGCTCATTTCCGCGCAAAGCTGGTGCAAGATTTCCTTCCGAATGGTGAGGGGCAATCCGCTGAGGTTTTTCCCATCGAGCTGCAGGAGATCGAAGACGTAATAGGAGAGGCGCGCGTCGTGGCCTTCCATCTCGCGGGCCTGGAGCAATTGGAAAGAAGAGCGACCCTCTTTGTCGAGCGCCACCACTTCGCCGTCGATGACGCATTCTTCGCAGGGCAGTTGGGCGAGGGCGCTGGCGATTTCCTGGAAGCTCTTCGTCAGGTCGTTTTCGTTGCGGGAAATCAATTTCACTTTGCCGCCGCTCTTCACCGTCACGGTGCGGAATCCGTCGAACTTCAATTCGTAAATCCAGCCGCCTTTCGCCGGCGGCGTGTCGACCAGCTTCGGTTTCATCGGCGCGATGAAACGCGGCTTGGCCGCCGGGAGCGAATCAGGCAGCGCGAGCCCGCTGTTTCCTACTTTGGCGGCGGGCGGGACTTTTTTTTTGCGCCTTTTTTCCTTCTGCGCGACGGCTTCCCGCACCCGCGCGCGCAAACCTTTTGGTGTGTCGCCGTTGTTCTGGCGGTGGGATTCCCATTCGGCATCGCGATCCTTCGCGATCTGTTTCATCGTGCGGCCTGTCTTGGCCGACTGGTCGTCGCGCTTTTTCGAGATCGGTTTGACGTCGGCGTCGCTTTTCAAGAGGAGCCACTGATTCTTGCTGCCATCGCTGCGCGTGCGGATGAGGGCCCAGTCGCCTCTCAGTTTTTTCCCCTCGAGGACGAGATGAAGGCGGCCCTCCTTAAGGGCCTCGAGCGGTTTCTCGCCGTGCACGTAGTAGTTGCCCCGATCCCAGACCATGACCGTGCCACCGCCATAGCTGCCTTCCGGGATCACCCCTTCGAAATCCTCGTACTCGATCGGGTGATCTTCGACCTCGACCGCGAGATGCTTCTCGCCCCGCTGCCAGGGAATGCCCTTGGGAACGGCCCAGGATTTGAGAACGCCATCCATCTCCAGCCGGAAATCGTAGTGCAACCGGCTCGCATTATGTTTCTGAATGACGAAACGCGAGGCGCCGGCGACCTTTTTGGGTCGCGGCTTTTTCGCCCCGCTCGGTTCGGCGGTGACGGAGAAATTCCGCTTCCGCTTGTATTCGGTCAGACCCATCTCTTCCTCAGGCTCCCACCAAAAAACGAAAACGCCACCGCGACCGCGCGTTTCTGCCGCAGATCGCGATGGCGCCTTTCGCCGGGATCTTGCCTAACGACTGGAGCGCGAGGGCTCCGCTCCGACCCCTTCTTCAGCTTCCTCGTTCACAATTCCTTCGGCGATCTCAGTCAATTTCTCGTCGGCCGCGCCTTCCTCATCCAAAGTCTCCTGGAGGAGGTCTTCTGCTTCGTCCTCACCGAGGATCGAGGCGAAGGTGCGCGCCACGCCGTAACCGGCGATTTCGTAATGCTCGACCCGCTGTGCGGCCGCGATGATGCCGGCGTCGATGACCGAATCGGGGCCATCTTCCTTCATCATCTCGGAGCCTTCCTCGATCAGGCCTTTCATCGCCTTGCAGACCTTGCCGTTCGGTTTCTTGCCCAGCTTTTCGAAGATTTCTTCGAGCCGGTCGACATGAGTCTGGGTTTCCTCGAGGTGGGTTTGGAAGGCTTCCTTGAGTTCCGGCGTGGTGGCGGTTTTCGCCATCTTCGGCAGCGCCTTGAGGAGTTGATTTTCGGCGCTGTAGAGATCCTTCATCTCTTCAATCCATAAGGTGCGAAGTGAATCTAATTTCATAAGTTTTATCCTTGGTTTGGTTTTCCCTCGGGGACACCGGCGGCGTACCCGGCCGGCAAGATCTTTTCTGAAATTGCCGTGCAAAACGAGAAACGGATTGGAGCACTCGACTGCGCGTATCGCCGATTCCTATCGCGTGATCAGGAATTGCCGGAGACGCAGCAGAACGGCGCTTCAATCCCACAGTTCGACCGAGACGGTCGCGCCCGCCGCGAATCTCTCGCCGGCTGCCAGTCGCAGAAGGGCATTCGCCCGGCTCAAGCCAAACAGCGCGTGCGACTCCTGCCGTCCGCTGAGGCGAAAGACTCCATCCCCGAGGCGGCCGCGCAGGTAATGCGGCCGCTCGCCGTCGTTGGCCACTTCGGCCCCGAGGCGGGCGGGAACCTGGCGCAACGCGAGCTCGCCTGCCCCGCTCATTTTCAGCAGCGCGGGTCGGACAAATTTCAGGAAGGTGATGAAGGCCGAGACCGGATTGCCGGGCAACCCAAAGACGGAGCAACGACCGACGCGACCAAAAAGAAACGGTTTGCCCGGTTTGATCGCCACGCGCCAGAGATCGATCTCCGTACCGAGCGCGCGCAGCACCGGCTTCACCAGGTCGTGGTCGCCAACCGAGACGCCGCCGCTGATAATGAGCGCCTCGTGCTCGATCCCGCGTCGGAAAATTTCCTTCATCCGCTCGAGATCATCCGGCGAATGCTCGACCAGCGGAACCTCCGCCCCCGCGCCGAGCGCGAGCGCGTGCAGCATGATGGCGTTGCTCTCAAAGATCTGCCCCGGGCGCGGGACCGCTCCCGCTGCGACCAACTCGTCGCCCGTCGAGACGATCGCCACCCGCGGGGTGAGGCCGATGTCGATCTCGGAAAGCCCCTGTGCGGCGAGAAGTGCCATCGTCTGCACCCCGATGCGCTCGCCGCCGCTCAGGATCTTTTGACCCTCTGCCAGGTCGGCGCCCTTGCTCCGAACAAATTCTCCTGCTTCCACGCCGGATTGCGCGACGATTTCATCGCCCTCGCGCAGCACGTCCTCCTGCATGATGACCGCGTCGGCGCCCGTCGGGAGCGGGGCGCCGGTAAAGATGCGGACGGCCTCGCCCGCTCTGATCGTTAGGCCGCGATCCGGCCCCGCCGGCTGTTCGCCCCGGAGACGAAGGCGGGCGCCGGACTCGCACGACTCCGCCTGGACGGCGTAGCCATCCATGGCCGAATTGTCGAAGGCCGGGAGTGCCCACTGCGCCCGCAGGTCCGCGGCGGCAAATTTGCCTAACGATTCGAGCAGCGGCACCTTCTGTGTGGGCAGGAGCGCAACCTTCGCGAGGACGGCCGCGAGCGCTTGCGCTTCGCTTATCATCGCCAGACCTGATCGCCCACCGCCGGGTCGCCGTCGACAATGTCCGCCGCGATAAACGGCCTCTTCTGTTCCGGCGACCCTTTCAAATGCGCGATCTTCCCGGCGGCGTTCCGGGACTGCAATTCGGTGCCGGGCAGCGGCACATAGAGATTGGATTCGAGATCGATCAGAACGAAATGTTTCTCTTCATCCACGACCGCAATCTCCCCGACCACGGTCGGCGGGGTAAGGGCGGCTCTCGCCGGCTGCGGTGGAGGGGTCGGGGTGCAGCCGCTGGAAACGAGGATGCCGGAAATCGTTAGGCCAAAAATCAGCATGAGGAAAGCGGATCGCATTGGAGTGTGAAGCGGTTGACGAGCATGGAACGGCCCCGATATTCTCGCAACTTCGACGGCGCACTGGGTGAGGTGGCTGAGTGGTCGAAAGCAGCGCTTTGCTAAAGCGCCGTACCTCAAAAGGGTACCGAGGGTTCGAATCCCTCCCTCACCGCTCTCCTATGAGAGCAGGTCAACGAGGCGGGATGCGTAACACCGATGCATAACACATTCGCCTAAATTCACCTTTGTCTGCCGACGTATGACGAGTTCCCGGCCTCCATGCACACGCCCGTCGTCCCGACGTTTCGCAGGATGCCCAGCCTGGAAGTTGACCGGTGGATGCCAGCTTGTTAGCTCCTCTCGCACGCGTGGAATGCTAATATTGCGTTCAGGCTCGCCTGATCTGACGACTGGGCCGCAGGGGCTCCGGACTTAACGGACGCCTATCGCGCGCGCGTATGTGCGGACTTGTCGCGAAATGAATTCAAGCGGGCGGCAGCCGGGAGACGCCCTGACGCGCACTTGGCGCGGCCACCAAGGCCCGCAGCTTCCGTCCGAATAAAGCCAGCAGCTCACACCGACGTGATGCGAGCACGCGCCGCTCCCGGTAGCTGCTCCTTACATTCCTTCTCCTCGCATGAGCGTCCTCTGCCCTCCGACCCTGATCTCCGCAGTCCCTTTTAGCCTTCCTCATCCCACCCTTCTCAAAAACGCCAGCCAAAAAGCGCACCGGTTCCGAATCTCTGGAAACAACCATGAAACTAGTTCAAAAACTCAAACAAACGGGCGCAACGGGCTACATTCTGCTTTGGTTACTGGGCATTCCGATCCCCATTTTGTTTATCGTTTTCCTCCTCCGTGGTTGCACCTGATTAGCCCCGGCTAGCAATTCATTCCCTCGGCGGCATGGCTGCGCGCAGCGAGCCATGCGCCGTCCTCCGCTCTTCTTCCTATTCCCGTTAGCAATTCAATTTCGCGGATTTGTGGAAAAACGAGGATTTCCTTAGAAGCGACGTGCCGCACCAGGGATCGTCCCGGTGCTTGCGCCGTTCATCGGTGCGCTCGATCTTCTCGTAATCAGCTGGATCCGCAACCGCTACACGGACTCGCCATTTCTGCGAACTGCCTTTCAAAGAGGGATTCGAGGTCAATCGCTCAAGGCAGGAACAATTCTTCGTACGCGCCGAGCAGTTCTCACCTTACCAAAACGTTGACAAGTAAGGTAAAAGCGGGACGCTTTTATCTGTTTCTGGTCTGGCGGAGGGCCGCACCGCCGCCCTTGCTCAAGCTGCACGAGGATGTCATCTTCCGCATCGGTTTCGCGCCGAAGTAGCTCAGTGGTAGAGCAGCTGATTCGTAATCAGCAGGTCGCGGGTTCAATCCCCGCCTTCGGCTCCATATGTAAACTAAACTGGGATTGGCTAAACTGAACTGGGATTGGCTCTTGTGCGTCGAATCCGATATTTATCGAAGGTAGCACGATATTGCTTGGACATTGCTTGGACATTTTATCGCTCCAGAGAGCGGTCGAATCGCTAGGCGGGAAAATTCCCAATCGGGGCGTGAGCATCTACAAGATTGCAACCTGGCTTGGAGGCGACGTGCGCGCGGTGGAAAAACACGACGCCAAGCTCTTGCCGAAAGATGAAGACATTTGGTGCGCTGCGGTGATCAAGATACGGTTCAGTTGCTAGTGCGTCGCGTTCCCGATGAACTGCGGCGCGATCCCTCGTTCCTCTAACGCACCTCAAACGCTCACCCGAGGCAAAACCCATTCAGATCCTTTACCCAACATTTCGAAATGCTCTCAAAAAAGTCGATGAGTGGATAAGATTGTGGACAAAGCAACGTCTTTGAGGTTTTGGTCTTCGCCCGCCAGTTCGAGGCCGGGGTGGTAAAGCTCACTGAGTCGGCCCCGGCTCATGGCGTAGCCGCGCACCCTCGGTCGAGCGGAAAGCGTGTTGGCCACGGGCGCTCGAGCCGGTGCTCTCCATGATCGACATGCGCAAGCATTCGCACGCCACGGCGGCGGCGCGCCGCCAACGGATATGCTCGGCTCATGAATCGATCAAAGATGGCTCCGCGTCCAAACGTTTGAGGAATTGTTTTGCCAGAACACCGAAGAAAAATGCGACCGACAGCCCGCACATCAGAGCGCCGATGAGCGCCTCGAGGGGCCCGAAGAGCCGCCAGTCTTTCGGTAGGAGGAGGTCGCCATAACCAAGGGTTGCGTAAGTGACGCCGGAGAAATAGAAGGACGATTCGGCATCAGGCAGACAGTTCTGCCACCAGAAAAATAACGCCCAGACCGCGATCTCGCAGAGGTGAAACAGAATCAGCAACCAGGCGATCCGGATGAGGAGCCAGGCGACCGGCCAGAAACGCGAGGTCAGGCGTTCAGTAGAATACAGCGTGTGCCTCAACGCGACGCTAATGCCGCCGGCGTGAATCGCGACGGTGATCGCAACAAGGCAAAGCGCAATCAAGATCCGGCCGATCATCGCCGTTCCTGGCTCATCTCGGTTTCAAACCCCGCGCCCTTTGGATTTCTTTCCACACGCGTGAGGTAGTGGATTTCGCGGCAGCGAGCAATTCTTCCTGAGATTTACCTTCCGGCAAGGCGGCCTCGACGCGGGGAGTTCCACCGAGCCTGCCGACGAGCGCGTAGACTTCATCCATGCTCGGAAAAGTGAACTGCGCTTCCTGCTCTTCCTCGGGCAACACAAAGACGGCGAGATTATTTATCCAGGTGCCGTCCTTGCGCAGGAGAAAGCGATAAGACCGGACACTCGTCCCGCCAGGCGCGACGCCATCCTGCCTTACAACATAAGGACCCCGTCGATTCGGCCCAGTCTCGAGATTTAGAATTTCGCAATCGGCGATGTTATTGGTCAATAGGCCCATAAGTGATTGGTCGCTTTCTTATGGGCCAGGGTCCGAACGCAAAAACTCATCCACTGCATCAGCGACCGACTTGTGTCGGTCGATACTACCGACTTTAGTTCCGACTCCTTCCGCCTGGAGTCGATCACGCACGGATGAACGCGCTTCGACAATCTGCAAGCGAACATTCGCTGACGCGAGCTCGCGGTGGAGCCCCGCCAGCATTTCCGCGCCAGCCAAGTCCACATAAGGCGAGGTCGAGAGATCGCAAATCGCCAGACGCAAGCTGCCGTCCATTTCCCGGACACGCTTCATGACCGCCTCGCGGACGTGATCGGCATTGAAATAAAGCAGGCTCGCTTCGGTGCGGAAGAGAAGCGCGCCGGGAACAGGTTCGTTATCCGAATGGCGCGCCATATCGGAGAATCGCCGCGCCCCGGGGATGCGTCCGAGGAATGCGACGTGCGGCCGCGACGCGCGACGCAGAAGTTGAACAAGGGAAATGACCGCGCCGATGAGCACACCGCGCAAAAGTCCGGAGCTGAGCACGCCTAACAAGGCCGCGAGCGCGACCACGAATTCACCGCGATCCGCCCGCCAAAGATGTTTGAGCGCGGAGACCTTGAAGAGTCCGGCCACCGCCATGAGCACGATCGCGGCGAGCACCGGTTGCGGAAGATTTCGCAATGCGCCGGATAAGAACATCACGACGAGAAAAGTGAACAGCGCCGCGATGAATCCCGACAGCGGAGTCCGCGCGCCGCCGCTCTCGTTCACCAGCGACTGCGACATCCCGCCGCTCACCGGGAAGCCGTGACCCAATCCCGCCATGACATTTGCGCCGGCGATCCCGAGAAGCTCCTGGTTCGCGTCGAAGCGGTAGCCGTGTTTGAGCGCGAACATGCGCCCGAGAGCCGCTGTTTCCACGGTGCCAAGGAGAAAACAGGCAAGGGCGAGGGGGAGCAAATTGTTAATGTCGGAAAGGTGCACCTTGGGGAGGCCGAACGGCGGCAGCCCCTGGGGCACCTCACCGAGAATCTTCACGCCGAGCCCCCCGAGATCCATCCTCGAGGCGACAACAAGAGCGGCGATGATCACGAAGAGCGCGACCGGCTTGTTCTTCAGGAATTTCTTTCCCAGCACCAACAACGCGAGCGCACAGACACCGAGAACGATCGAGGCTGTGTTCGTGTTTCCGAGATGCGAAAGGAAATAACCGGAGCGTTCCCAGAAATCGCCGTGCGCTCCTTTGAAGCCGCAGAACTTGGGGAGCTGCGTGCTGGCGATAAAGAGCGCAATGCCGCACTTGAAACCGACGAGCACGCTTTCCGAAATGAAGTTAACGATCACGCCGGCCTTGACCAGCCAGGCAACAAACGCGATCGCGCCGACCAGCAAAGCTGTGCATGCTGCGAGGCCGCCGAACCGCGAGATGTCACCTCCCGCGAGATCACCAAGCGATGCGCCGACCAGCACGGAGATAGCGGAGGTAACTGTAATAGCGGTATGTCGCGAACTGCAAAATGCCCAAAAGATAAGGCCGGAAAAAAGACAGGCGTAGAGTCCGGCCTGGGGCGGAAGATTGGCCAGGGAAGCGTCAGCCAATCCCGCCGGGATGAGATAAGCGGCGAGAGTAACGCCGGCAATTAAATCGGCGCGGAGCCATTTACTTTGGTAGCCGCGCAGCCATTGGACCGCCGGTATCAGTCTTTGATCCATTCCACCTTGCCGGTATCGAGGTCATAGACTGCAGAGATGACGCGGACTTGCTTCGCCAACTCGCCGAGACTCGCGCCGCTGCGAATCTTCGCGGCCATCAACCGAGCGTTCTCCGCAATGGTCAGGTCAAGAGGGTTGCCCGGCTTACCTTTGGTGGCCTTGACGGCGGGTTGGATGTCGCGAACCAAAGATTCGACGTGGCCGGGAGCCGTATCGCTGGCCAGGGCAGCCGTGACCGCGCCGCAACGCTCATGACCTAGAACGACGATGAGCCGGACGCCAAGGTGCTCGACCGCATACTCGATGCTGCCCAAGGCGTGGTCATCGACAAGGTTGCCAGCGGTGCGGACAACGAAAAGATCGCCAATCCCCTCATCGAATACAATTTCAGGCGAGGTGCGGGAGTCAGCGCAGGCCAGGATGACGGCAAAGGGGTGTTGCGCCTGTGCAGTTTCCGCTCGTTTGGCGGCAGTGGGCTTGCTGGTGGAGACTTGGCTTTTCGCAAAGCGGCCATTGCCTTCTTTGAGTTTGGCGAGCGCGGCCTGCGGGTCGACGGAAGAGGCGGGATGATCGGCGGCGAAGGCAAGCCCAGCGAGACTCAACAGGCTGATGGAAACGATCAGTTTAAGTTTAAACATGGTGTTCTTCTAGTTATGTCTGCTTCTGAGACTTGGAAAAGTAACTAACGATCCGTCTACATGATGGGAAGCTTTAGCAGCGGTGGTTAGATAATCCTCTGCTTGAGGGCTCATTTAAGCGCGTCAGTGCCCGCGAAATCACCACCCAGCGCCAGATAAAGATTTACGCGTTCGCGAAGACGGGAGGCGCGGACTTGGGTGAGTTGAATTTTTGCGGCGAGATTTTCCCCGCCCAACCGCAGGATGGTGAACATGTCGATTTGACCTTGTTCAAGCTGCTTCCCGGCAAGATTCACGGACTCGCTACTGCTTGAAACGGCGTCGGCCAGCGCGCCTTCGCGTTTGCGCAGATAGTAATCATTGGAAAGTGCGTCCTCCACATCTTGGAAGGCGCGCAACCCGGTGCCCACGTAGCTTGCCGCGGCGGCTTTTTGCTCCGCGGTGCGGAGATCCTGTGCCGCCTTAAGTTCACCGCCGAAAAAAATCGGTTGAGTGATTCCGCCGGCGAGGCTCCAGATGACAGCGTCGAGCGACCCGACCCCATCGAGTTGCGCGGTGCCGAGTCCGCCGGTCGCGCTGAGGACAATCCGCGGAAGACGTGCGGTGCGCGCTTCGTGCACCCGATGGAAGGCGGCGGCGAAGCGACGCTCGCTTGCGATAAGATCCGGCCGGCGCTCGAGCAATTGCGCCGGGAGACCGGCGGGCACGCTTCCTGGTTGTGTGGGGAAGGAACGTCGCACGTGGAATCTGCCGGCAGGATAATGACTGGTCACAACTTCGATCGCGCGGATCGTCTGCGCCCGCGCCTGCTGCGCGATGTAGAGTGCATCCTGTGCGCTGGCGGTGCGCGATTTGATCTGCGCGACGTCGAAATCACTCGCGTGGCCTTGCTGTTTCTGCTCGTCGGTGAGCTTTGTATACTCCTGATAGATCTCGAGCGTCTCCTGCGCGTTGGCTTCCTGTTGCGCGGCTTCGATGGTTGAGAAGTAAGCGCGCGCTACCGCCGCGGCGAGAGATTGCCGCGCAAATTCGTAGTCGGCTTCGAGCGCACCGCTTTCCGCCACTGCGGCCGCTTTCTTCGCGCGAATCCGACCCCAAACGTCAGCTTCCCATGCGGCACCGGCAGCGAGGCCATAGACCCAGCGCTGGGATGATTCATCCATACTCGTGTCGAGGCCAGAACCCCCGGGGTTCTCGGTCCCCGGTGGGCCGAAATCCGGCGGATTAATGCCGCGACCGAGGTCGCCACTAATTTCCTGTCCCTGCCGCTCGCCGAGTCCCTTCATTGCGATGCGTGGATAAAGCGACGCAGCTGCGATCCGGACGGCCGCGCGCGATGCTTCCACCCGCGCAGCGGCTGCTTTCAAGTCGGGATTTCGCTCGACCGCGTCGGCAACCAGCGCGCTTAGTTCCGGGTCGTGAAACGTGCGGACCCAGTTCGGCACCACCGCCCCGCTGTGGTGCGGGCCAGCCCATTCGGCGGGAATCTGACGTGCCGCGTCAGGCGCGATGGCCGCGCCAAACGGCGGAATCTTCAGCGCGCAGCCGGCAAGTGTGAGGCACGCCGCAGTGCCCAGAAGGACTCGGATACTCATGCGAGCATTGCTCCTTAGTGAAGCTTCCAGACGAACCAGTCCATCTTCGTCGAGACCCGCACAAAGACTTTGCGGATGATATGAATAATCTTCCCTTTCTCGGTGTAGATCGCGCCGGCTCCTACTGCACCGGTGGCGAGGAAGAGGTTCTTTTCCCCCGGTTGGACCAAAAGCCGAACCGCGATGCGGTCCGAAAGCATGCCAAGTCCCGCGGTGGTTCCAACCCAACCGCTGATGGGCATCTGGCCCTGCGCCGTGGCCCACATAATAGAATCCACTTTGCACTTGATGATCCGGTCCGGGTAAGTCTGGAGGAAGATCTCCGCCTCGTTGCCCGGTTCGACATAGCGCAACTCGTTCTGGTGATAGAAAGCGAGAATCCAGGGGTCATCCTCCTGAATGAAACTCATCACGGCATTGGCGGCGACTGTCGTCGCGCGGACGCCGGGCCGGAGAGCGAGATTCGTCACGCGACCGTTGGCCGGCGCGAGATAGACGCAGCCGTCGAGATCGTATTTCGCGTTGATCAGGTCCGCCTCCGACTTGCTAATCTGCGCTCTGGCCTGCGATTCGGTGGCGTCGGCGGCGAGGAACTCGCTCTGCAGATTGCCGAGGTCACTTTGCGCCTGCTCCAAGTCGGCCCGCTTTCCCGCCCCAGTTGCAGCCAGGGCGGCGAATTGCTCCACCCGCTTTTTCGCCAGGTCGATCCGCGGCGTCAGGGACTCCTTCTTGTTTGCGGCGTTACTGAGTTGCTCCTTGGCTCCGAGCAGCGTGGCCTCGGCGGCTTTCACCGCCGCCTCGAAAGGCACCGGGTCGATCTTGAAAAGGACATCGCCTTTGTTGATCGGCCGGTTTGGTTCAATCGGCACCTCGGTTACCTGCCCACTCACGCGCGGCACGATTGGGATGGTGTAATTCATCGCCCGCACATCATGCGAGGAGGGCGCGACGATGTTCATAAACAGGATGATGACCGTGAGCGCGAAGATCGGGATCGTGACGACGATGACCTGGCTGGTGATGTTCCAAGGCAGCCACTTCTTCTTAAAGAAAATGAACCAAACGATGACCGAGTAGATGAGGAGAAGGATGAGTTCCATTAGGACTTACCTCCGTGCACTTCGGCGTCGCCTGTGGCGGATTTACCGTGGCCAATGCTTTCATCCACGTCCGTTCCATAAGCCATCTTGTGCAGGACCGGCTTGGTGTAAGCCCAGAGCCACGCGATCGGCCAGAGCAATCCGCCAAAGCAAAGCGAGAGCAGGCAGAGGCATTGAATCGCATGCGTTTGTGGATGCTTTTTCTTCTCCGCAATTTTTTCGGGCAAAATGTGGACGAGCCAGAAGACCGCGATCCCGATGATCGGCGCGATGATGATCACCACCCACGAGATGCCGTTGGCGATCGAATCGAGCGTCTCCCCATGAAAAAGTGAGGCGTCGGCTCGCGACTGCGCCGCCAGAAACACCAGCGGAACAAGCCAAATGAGCCGACGTCGAAAATCCGCGAGCGGCCGCGACTTAGCGCTTCGCTCTCCCGGCAGGTTGCGAATGTTCCAGATCATTTATTTTCCATTCAATCTGCGACTCGTTGGTTCGGGCGAGGTCGGGAAGAATCTGCGCGAGACATTCCTACCGCGAATATTGGACCTTGGTCTTATTCGATGGCGTTCGACATTGGTCTTAGCGATTAAGAGGGAATCTGAGCCAACAGCGATCCGGGTGACCGTGGAAAAGAGAAAGGTGAATCATGCCTCTGGAGTTCAAAAATGAGGATAACGACATTTATGAGTTGCGAATCAGCGGCGTTTTAGGACGCGATGAATTTGCTGCCGCCCAGGCTGGATTAGCGGGTAAGATCGATGCCGGGGCAAAGCCACGACTTTTGGTCATTGGCGAAAATTTTGAGGGCTGGGAACGCGGCGCCGATTGGAATGATCTCGACTTTCTCTTCTCTCACAGTGGCGAGATTGCCAGGATCGCGGTCGTGGCGGATCCGCACTGGGAGGTGCACGCGCTCGCCTTTGCGGGCGCCGGAGTCCGCCGCGCACCGGTGAAGTTCTTTCCTCCGAACGAACTGGCGCAAGCGCGCACCTGGCTCGCGGAGTAAGGGCCAGCCTGGCATAAGACCAAGGTCTCATAGGAAGTTTCCGTTCCAAAGCTAGACCCTTGCGTCGACGCGACACTCTTATGAAAACCGTCCACTCCCTTTGTTTCGCTGCCGCCGTGATCTGCCTTTTTCCCGCCTGCGAGACAGTCACGGTTAGCACCGATTACGATCGCGCCGCGAATTTCGGTAAATATAGAACCTATGCACTGACCCCGCCCAGTCGCGGTCAAACCATGTCATCCACTTCCGAAGCGGCGTTAAGTGACGCGCTGCGCGCGGAGCTGAATTCACGGGGATTAACTGAAGCACCGGCACGGAATGCTGATCTCGATATCGTGCGGCAGGTTTTCGCACAGCAAAAGACTTCGGTCCAGGAATGGACAAATTGGGGTTACGGCCATCACGGGGGCTGGCCCTACGGCTACGGCTATTACGGCATGTGGGCGGGCGCACCGGTGTCTTATGTCGACGTGTGGCAATATCAGGAGGGCACGCTGATTCTCGATTTTGTGGACGCGCGCACAAAGAAGCTCGTTTTCCGGGGGGTCGGAAAAGCTGTCATCGGGGGACCGGAGAGCAATGCCGGGAAGATCCGCGAAGCGGTCAACAAGATTGTGGCCGGTTATCCCGGCGCGGCGGCGCACTGAAAACGCGGAGTGGCGCAGTCCGTGATTGGCAGAGCCTCTCTGCAGTGACAAACGGCTAATGATAACTGATCCGAAAGGGGAAGACTCGCAGGTCAGTCATAACGCTCTCCCGCGTCCTAAAGAGCGGGCGAAGCGGAAATGGATTGAGCCGGTGACGGCGTTGATGATGGCGCTGGCGACGGTGGGCACGGCCTGGTGTTCCTATGAATCGGCCGCCTGGACCCGCCGCGCCAATCGACTCATGAACGAATCGAATGCACTGGAAAGGCAAGCGGGAATTATCCGCATTCAGGGAACACAGACCGCCAGCATACACGCCGCCATGTTCATGCAATTACTCGCGGCCAAGCAGGCGGGAGACGAGAAGTTGGCGAGCTTCTATGTCCAGCGCTTCCCCCCATATATGCGAAAAGCCTACGATGCCTGGCTGGCGCAAAAACCCTTCGAAAACGCACATGCCGATCTGCATCCGTTTGTTCCGAATCTTTACCAGGCGTGGGGAACGCAGGAAGCCGACAAGCTTTCCAAAGACGCTGTTAGCAAAGTGCAGGAAGCGCGAAAGTCCGGAAGTGTCTCTGGCCAGTATCTCGCCAACACCGTCATGTTCGCGACCGTGCTTTTCTTTGCCAACGCCGCCGGGAAATTCGAGCAGGCTCGCGTCCGCATCGTATCGTTTTTCTTCGCCGTCGGTGTCTTCGCCTTCGCGGTCCTGCGGATCGCGCTGCTTCCTTTCTGATCTTGGTTGCATCATGAATCCTATCCGTAACTACACCTATCCGATCATCGGTCACGTCCTGCACCCGACCGACTTCTCAGAGGCGAGTCTCACGGCCTTTCATCATGCCTTGAAGGCCGCGCTCATCGCCCAGGCACGTCTCACGCTCATCCACGTCACCGACGAGAACTCGGGCGAAGTGATGGACTTTCCCGGTGTGCGCGCGGCGCTCGAACGCTGGAGCCTTTTGCCGAAGGACAGTCCACACTCAGCCATTCGCCAACTTAGAATCGAGGTGCGCAAGGTGGTCGCCGGTCGCGCCGCCCCGGTCGAGGGCGTGCTGAAGTATCTGGAGCAACGTCCCGCGGATCTGATGTGCTCGCGACGCACCAGCACGAAGACCGGGCCTCGTGGTTACAACAGCGATCGGTCGCGAAGCCGATCGCGCGCCGCTCCGGGCAAATGACGCTCTTTATTCCCGAGGGCGATCCGGGCTTTGTCTCGGCGGCAGACGGCTCGGTAGCGCTAAAGAATATTCTCATCCCGATAGCCGAATCGCCCGGAGCGCAGCCCGCCGTGGAGGCAGCGGCGCGCCTGGCGCATCGGCTGAATTGTTCCAGCGGCACCTTTACCCTGCTCCATGTCGAAGAGGTATCCGACATGCCTGCTCTCCGATGTCCCGAACTTGCCGGTTGGAACTGGAAGAAGCAGACGCGCACTGGAGATGTCATTCACGGAATTGTCGACACCGCGCACAAGACGGAGGCGGACCTCGTGGTGATGTCCACCGACGGGCGCAACGGATTTCTCGACGCGCTGCGTTGCACGCATAGCGAGCGGGTTCTTCAAACGGTGCCGGCGCCGCTTCTCACCGGGCCCGCGGGTTCGTTAGCTGAGCAGAATCTGCAGGTTGGCGCGCAGTGAGGCGCGACGGTGGCAAGCGGCGCCATAGGACTAAGGGCCGATAACGCCCCGCCGTGCGGTGGAGCAAGATCATTCCTTCTCGGGAAACAAATAACCAGCCATGAACCTCAAGAAAGTCATCGAAGCCTCACGCCAACTGTCTAAGCCATACCGTGCGACCGGTGGGCGAAAATTCCGGCTCAAGGATGTCAATCCCGCCGATACCGGCGAGCTGAAGTCAGGAGATAAGCCGCGCGCGAAGGAAGCGTTGCAAAACGGGGTCGCGGCGCTCGCGGAGTTGCAGGACGTTCTCTACGCGCAGGATCGCTGGTCGTTATTGCTCATCTTTCAAGCGATGGATGCCGCCGGCAAAGATGGAACGATCAAGCACGTGATGTCAGGGGTGAATCCCCAGGGCTGTCAGGTCTCCTCTTTCAAGGGCCCGAGCAGCGAAGATCTCGATCACGACTTTCTCTGGCGTTGTCTGAAGCAATTGCCGGAGCGCGGCCGAATTGGGATCTTCAATCGGAGTTACTACGAAGAAACCCTTGTGGTGCGTGTTCATCCCGAGTTTCTGGCAACGCAGAAGCTGCCGGAAAAGTTTATAACGAAAGACATCTGGGAAAATCGTTTTCAGGACATCCGGGCATTCGAGCGTTACCTGCATCGCAACGGAACGGCCGTGATCAAGTTTTTCCTTCACGTCTCCAAAGGAGAGCAGCAAAAACGGTTTCTGGAGCGCCTCGATAACCCGGACAAGAACTGGAAATTCTCCGCCAACGACGCGAAAGAGCGCGGCTTCTGGAACGACTACATGAAAGCGTACGAGGAAACGATCCGGGAAACCGCGACCGAGAACTCGCCCTGGTATGTGGTACCGGCGGATAACAAGTGGTTCACGCGCGTCGTCGTAGCCGCCGCCGTGATCGACACTCTGGACTCGCTGAAGCTGACTTACCCGAAAGTGAGCGCGGCCAAGCGCCAGGAGCTGGCCAAGGTCAAAAAGACCCTCCTGCGTGGCAAATAAGCCCGTTACATTAAAGGCGCTGGCGACTGCCAGGAAATCATTGGACCAAGGTCGTATGGACGCCATTTCGCGTCCGTCCTTACGGTCAAATCAGAAATTCTGATCGTCTCTCGACCAATCACTCAACATTCGTCTACTGGGGAAAAACATGTCCATACAATCGTCAAAAACAGCCAAGCAGTCCTCCCGTTATTCCGTCGGCATGTTTAGCGCCGGCGAAGCTCGCTGCGATCGCTGGCAGGAATTGGCCCACGCGGCTCAGACCCTGGTCGCTCAATCCTCCTCCGGTTCTCCAAGCAAGGAAATGCTCAGCGAAGTGGAGACACTCCTCGAACCGCTCGGCGTCCTCGAAACCTTCCATGCCTATCCCGGGGAATCGATCATGACAGCGCTAAAAGAGGCGCTCGCCCGTAGTGACTACTCGAGTTTCTCGAGAATCACCAATCGCGTCGCGAAGGCGATTATCACTGGCTCATATCGTCGCTCTGCGAATGCATGGAAGCCCGGCGAAGAAGGAGAAAAGGAAGGGACTGACCGTCTCCTGAAGGACTATTTCGAGACCGGAGACCTAACCAAGCCTTACTTCGAGGTCCTGCTCGTGAGCGACGATCCCTCCACCGAGCAAGTCCGCCAGGGCCGTAATGAACTGCGGCAACTGCGCCGGCCGGAAGACCCTTTCGTTTATGAGGCGGTCACGGTCCCGAGCTTCGAAGAAGCGGTTCTAGCCGTGGTCATGAACGCCGATCTGCAGGCGGTCGTGATTAAAGATAACTTCCGTTTCAAGTCGCAGTTCGACGCGCCGCTCCTCCGCACTTACCTCGAGCAACATATGTCGCAGGAATGCGGCTCGCTCGAGCCGAAGGACTACGGCGTAGCTCTCGCCCGAGTCATCGGCAGAATCCGCCCAGAGCTGGATGTGTATCTCATCGTCGATAGCGCGGTGGAGAAGGTTGCGAGCCATCTCGACTCGAAGAACATTCGGCGAATCTTCTACGGGCTCGAAGACCTGATGGAGATTCACCTCGGTCTGATGGAAGGCGTAAATCAGCGTTACGACACGCCTTACTTTAATAACCTTAAAAACTATGCGCGCCGCCCGATTGGCACCTTCCACGCCCTGCCGGTAGCCCGAGGCAAGTCTGTCTTCAATTCGCATTGGATTCGCGACTTTGGTCACTTTTACGGGGCGAACATTTTCATGGCCGAATCATCGGCCACGACCGGCGGGTTGGATTCGCTCCTCGAGCCGACAGGCAATATCAGGGTGGCGCAAGAGAAAGCCGCCCGGGCCTTTGGCTGCCAGCATCTGTTTTTCGGAACCAATGGCACTTCCACTTCTAATAAGATAGCGGTTCAGGCAATCGTCCGGCCGGGCGACATCGTGCTGGTGGATCGGAATTGCCATAAGTCGCATCACTACGGTCTGGTGATCTGCGGCGGGCAGCCGCTTTACGTCGAGGCTTATCCGCTGACGGAGTATTCGATGTATGGTGCGGTGCCTTTGAAGACGATCAAGAAGGCTCTCCTCGATCTGAAGGCGGAAGGGAAACTCCACCGCGCGCGCATGCTCTTGCTCACTAACTGCACCTTCGACGGTCACGTTTACAATGTAGAGCGGGTTATGGAAGAGGTGCTGGCGATCAAGCCAGACATCGTCTTCCTCTGGGATGAAGCCTGGTTTGCCTATAACCGCTTCTCGCAATTCCACCGCATGCGCTCTGCGATGGGAGCGTGTGAGACGCTGCGGGAGCGCTACGCCTCCGATGCCTACCGAGCAGAGTATGCCGAGTTTAAAAAGAAGCACGGCAAGATAGATCCGAAGAACCCGAAGCTCCTCGACACTCACCTGTTGCCAGATCCCGACGCGGTGAAAATCCGCGTCTATGCGACGACCTCGACGCACAAGTCGCTCTCCTGTTTCCGCCAGGGTTCCTACATTATGGTGAATGATGACTGTTGGGAGAGTACGGAGGCGCCCTTCAAAGAGGCATTCTTTGCTCACACCAGCACTTCGCCGAACCTGCAGCTCATCGCTTCGCTCGATGTCGCCCGTCGCCAGGCGGAGCTGGAAGGCTACGAACTGGTCGGCCGCTCCATCGAGCTGTCACTTATCCTGCGTCGCGAGGTAAACAACCACCCGCTGATCTCGAAGTATTTCCGGATCGCAACCAATGCGCAAATGGTGCCCGCTGAGTACCGGGCCAGCGGATTCGAAGACTTCCATTCCGAAGGTGTCACTTGGAAGACCATTTACGATGCCTGGACGACAGACGAATTTGTCCTCGATCCGACCCGGGTCACGCTTCTGTGCGGCTCGGCCGGCTTCGACGGCACCTCCTTTAAGGGGCTTCTGGCGAGCAAGTTCGATATCCAGCTCAATAAGACCTCACGGAACAGCATCTTGCTTCAGACCAACATCAATAACACGCGAAGTGACATCGCCTACCTGATCAAGGTTTTGGCCGATATCTCGCGCGAGTTGGATCGCAAACTAGCTCGCGATCCGGACGAGAAGGCCGCCTTCGACGCACGGGTGAAGAGTCTCATAACGGATGTCCCCGATCTGCCAAACTTCAGCCGCTTCCACGATGCCTTTCGCGAGAATCCACGGGGCAAAACGAACGAAGGCGACATGCGCACGCCGTTCTTTCTCGCCTATGACGCGGAGAACTGCACCCATGTGAAGCTCAACAGCAAGGAGATTGACGACCTGGTCAGGAAAGGCCAGGCGGTCTCAGCGAAGTTCGTGATCCCTTACCCCCCGGGCTTCCCGATCATGGTGCCGGGCCAGGTTATCACGAAAGAAACGATCGAGTTCATGCGCAAGCTCGACGTGAAAGAGATCCACGGCTACCAGGCCGCGTTAGGTCTGGAGTTGATTAACCCGCAGAAGCTCGGCGCGAATGCAAAGAAGAATGGAGCAGGCTCGCGTCGCAACGGACTCGAACGGAGTTCACGCACAAGAAGCGCTGACCACCACACAAGAAAGGCGAGAGTATGATTGACTGGTTTTTTGCAACGCTGAAGCAGTACCCCGAGGTCGCGATCTTCCTGACGCTGGCTCTCGGCTACTACTTCGGGAAGTTCAATTTCAAGGGCCTCGGCCTCGGAGCGGTCACTGCCACGCTCCTTGCTGGCGTCTTGATCGGACAGATCGGGATTACGATCTCGCAACCACTAAAGGCGTTTTCCTTCCTCATGTTCCTGTTCGCCGTCGGTTACGGGGTGGGACCGCAGTTCGTCCGCGGCATCGCCAAGGATGGCGTGCCTCAGGCGATCTTCTCAGTCGTGCAATGTCTTCTATGTCTGGGAGCTGCCGTCGTCATCTGCAAGTTCGCCGGATATGACGTGGGCTACTCCGCCGGGCTCTACTCGGGGTCACAGACCATCTCGGCCGCGATGGGTCTCTCGACGGACGCTATTAACCGGTTAGGGCTGCCGGCAGGCGAGACCAAGGCGCTCCTCGATTCCATGCCGATCGCCTATGCCGTCACTTATATGTTCGGAACCATGGGCTCGGCGATCGTCATCGCGTTGGTCGGACCCAAGCTGCTCGGCATTAATCTTCCCGCTGCCTGCAAGGACTACGAGGAGAAACAAGGTGGCACCAAGGAAATGGGCGGAGCTGGCTCGGCATGGCATCGCTGGGAACTTCGTGCCTTTCGGGTCCGCGAGGGCGGAAGAGCAGTTGGCCAGCGTGCCGTCGACATCGAAGCTATGGTGCCGGACTCGCGCCTTTTCGTCCAGCGCATCCGGCGAAATGGAAGGATCGAAGAAGCAACCGCTGACACGGTCCTGCAGGAAGGAGACGTCGTTGCTGTGGTCGGAGCGCGCGATGTGCTCGTTAATGTCCTGGGGACACAGGCCGAGGAAGTGAACGATCCGGAACTGCTTGACGTGCCAGTGCTAGGAGTGGATGTCCTTGTGACGAATAAGGCCGTCGACGGGAAGACGCTTACGGAGCTGGCTGGTATGCCCGGTGCGCGCGGCGCCTTTTTGCGGAAGATCACGCGGGGAGCGACCGCCACGACGATCCCGATTCTGCCGAACACCAAGATCGAGCGCGGCGACCTCCTCACGCTCGTTGGCCGGACCGGGGATGTGAACTCAGCGACCAAGATGCTGGGCGTGGCAGATAAGGCGACCGACATCACTGACATGGCCTTCGTCGGCGCCTTCATTGTCATCGGTGCGCTGATTGGCTCCCTCGTATTCAAGATTAAAGGAGTGCCGCTGACTCTCTCCACCGCCGGCGGCGCGCTCGTCGCCGGGATCGTAGGCGGTTGGTTGCGCTCGGTCCGTCCAAGCTTCGGGCGAATCCCCACGCCAACCATTTGGTTCATGAACTCAGTCGGTCTGAACATCTTCATCGCCATTGTGGGAATCTCAGCCGGCCCCGGTTTCGTCAATGGCCTAAAGACCCAGGGCGTGGGCCTGTTCCTCTGGGGCGCACTAGCCACGACCGTCCCGCTGGTTCTTGGGATGTTTATTGCTAAATATCTGTTCCGGTTCCATGACGCACTCACGCTTGGCATCGTCTCCGGATCCCGGACCACCACGGCCTCGTTAGGTATGGTGTGCGATATCGGCAAAAGCCAGGTGCCGGCGCTTGGCTACACCGTCACCTATGCAGTGGGCAACACATTACTTACGATCTGGGGCATGGTCCTGGTCCTTCTAATGACATAAATGGGATCTTTAGAACTCATCGCGCCGCCATCAACAACTCAACTCAATAGGAAAAATCCATGAAAGACTTAGACCTTAAACAGTACGAGAAACTCGGCCCTTTCGAGATCAAAGATTTCGTGGCCAAACTGGCCACGACGGCCGCGCAGGAAAATTCGCTCTCTTACCTCAACGCCGGCCGCGGCAACCCGAACTGGGTCGCGACTGAGCCCCGCGAAGCGTTCTTCCTTTTCGGACAATTCGCAATTACCGAAAGTAAGCGAGTGCTCGATCTGCCACCGGGCGTCGGCGGGATGCCCAAGGCAGCGGGCATTGCGGGCCGGCTCGCGGCCTGGGTGAAAAAGCACAGCGACATGCCGGGCGCGGAGTTCCTGGGGGCAATGGTCCCGTGGGCAGTGAAGAAATTCTCCTTCGACGCCGATAAGTTCGTGCACGAACTGGCGGATTCCATCATCGGTGACCACTACCCGGTACCGGACCGGATGCTGGTTCATAATGAACAGATCGTTCACGAGTATCTGCAATGGGCGATGTGCGGTGAGCCGCGGCCGAAAGGCACCTTCAAGATCTATGCGGTCGAAGGTGGCACTGCTGCGATGTGTTACACCTTCAAGTCGCTCAAGAGTAACCGCATCCTCAATCCAGGCGACACCATCGCACTCGGCACGCCGATCTTTACTCCCTATCTCGAGATGGCACATCTGGAGGATTACGACCTTCATTTTGTCGAGGTAAAGGCGAAGCAGGAGAACCGCTTCCAATATCCGGCGGAGGAGATCAAGAAGCTGCTCAATCCAAAGATCAAAGCCTTCTTCATCGTCAATCCCGGCAATCCCTTCGCGGTCGCGCTTTCAGACGAGACGATCAAGCTCATTGGGGCCGTGCTGAAGAAGCGACCCGACCTGATTCTTCTGACGGACGACGTCTATGGCACGTTCGTGCCGGGCTTTCGCTCGCTTATGGGTGAGTTCCCGAGGAACACCCTTGGGGTTTATTCCTACAGCAAGTACTTCGGCTGCACCGGCTGGCGCCTCGGGACCATCGCGATCCATGAGGACAACATCTTCGACGAAATCATCGCCAAGCACCCGGAGAAGACGAAGAAGCTATTGGATAAGCGCTATGGCACCCTCACGCTCGAGCCACGCAAGCTCGCGTTCATCGACCGCATCGTGGCCGACAGCCGCGACGTCGCATTGAATCATACCGCGGGTCTGTCGCTCCCGCAGCAGGTCATGATGACCATGTTCTCGCTCTACGAGCTGATGGACACCAAAAAGGCTTATCAAAAGGCCTGCCTCGGCATCTGCAAGAAGCGGTTCGACGCGACGATCGAGGGTCTAGGCATCGAACTCGGGCCTAACGACCGCTTCGACTATTACTATGGCCTGCTCGACTTCGAGTTCTTTGCCCGCAAGTACGTGGGCGAAGACATCGTCAAGTGGATGAAGAAAAACGTCCATCCGCTCGACATCGTCTTCCGGCTCGCCCAGGAGCACGGCATCGTCCTGCTCAATGGCGGTGGCTTTGCTGCTCCAAACTGGTCGGTGCGCATCTCGTTCGCGAACCTGGAAAATCATACGTACGACGATATCGGGCGGGCGGCCCGCGCGATCGCGCGCGGCTACCGCGCGCGCTATGAAGCTGACCTGGCCAAGAATGGCAAGGGAACCAAAAAGAAGGCGACCAAGGCAAAGCGGTGATCGGTTCCTGCTATCGGTGAGATAACGACAATAACTCTGGAAGGGGGAGGTTTCTTATGCCGGCACGAACATTTCTTGGTGAATTCGGTCGTCTTGCAGTTCCATTGGTCGCTATTTTCGGGGCCGCCGCGGTGGCCCTTGGGCAGGCGGCGAGCGACGTGGTCCCGTCGCCCGATAATGTCTCTCTGAAACCGGCCGAGACTGCACCTGCCGATAGTGCCCTAAGTTCTGTTGAGCAAGGTCAGACGACACTGGAGCAGTCATTCGGCGACTTCCGGGCCTGGCGCCTGGAAAAGCGCCGAACTGCCCTGGAAGCTACAACGTTTGAGTTCAACATTCGCACCTATTATTTCGACCGCAGCGATTTCAGCGGCGCAGAGAAACAGGCGTGGGCCATCGGCGGATGGGCGGGGGTGAAGACGGGCTATTTTCTCGATCACATCGCGTTCGGGCTCACGGCCTACACTTCCCAGCCAATCTATGCCCCTGACGACAGGGATGGGACGACACTTCTACAACCGGGCCAGGAAGGATACTCGGCCCTGGGCGAATTCTACGCTGATATTCGGATCTACGACGGCTTGAATATCACGGTCGGGGCGAAAGGCTACGACACCCCTTTTATTAACCGCAACGATACGCGGATGACGCCGAATACTTTCGAAGCGGTCGTCCTGCAAGGCCGCTACAAGCTTGGTGGGAGCGACGGCGACGACGCGCCACTCGACGGCACCATCGGTCCGGCTAAGGATGGGAAGGCAGTTGTAGGTTCGCCACCCGCGCCGCCCGAGGACTTGGGAGCGATCAAATACGGACTGGGTTATTTCTATCAAATCAAAGAACGAAACGACAATCAGTTTGTCTCGATGTCGGTCGACGCCGGCGCGGAGGTGGAGCGCGGCGTCTGGGCCGCGGGCGCGATTTACGAGCGAGGGAAATTTTCCCTTGGGGCAATCGACTACTATAGCCAGGACATTATCAACATCGCGTATGCCCAGAGTGGTTTCGAACTCCCACTCTCCGATGACTGGAGCCTGAAGTTCGCCGGCCAATATGTCGATCAGGGTAGTGTCGGGGACAACTCCCTACAGGGGCACAGTTTCTCGGGGCATCAATTTGGCCTGAAAGTAGAGTTACCGGTTAAGAAAGCGTTGTTTACCGCGGCTTTTACTCACGCCTGGGGAAATGCTAACCTCCAGAATCCGTGGAGCGGATACCCCGGTTATACCAGTGTTCAGGTTCAAGATTTCAATCGTGCGGGTGAGAGTGCATTTCTCTTACGCGCCGGTTACGACATCCCCGGAGTCGAAGGATTAAGCGCTTACGCTTTGGCTGTATTCGGCACCGACCCGGATTCCGCGACGCTTTATCGACAAAATGAATTCGACGTGAATGCACAGTATGCACCGACGAAGAACTTCCTAAAAGGCTTTTCCCTGCGCGTCCGTTACGGAGTTGTCCAGCAGTTTGGCGGAGATGTCCATAACCTTACCGACTTCCGGGCGATCTGTAATTACGTGATCAAGTTTTAACACAGCCACGCTGACGAGGAAGGCTGCGCGATGATGAACTATCTAGGCAACGCCCTTCGGGAACATCAGGAACTCGCGATCTTCCTCACGCTGGCGATCGGCTTCCTCATCGGCCGGATCAAGATTGGGTCGTTCAGCCTCGGAACGGTCGTGGGCACGCTGCTGGCGGGAGTTGCCGTCGGGCAGCTTGGCATCCAAGTCCCTGCCGTTGTAAAGTATGTCTTCTTTGATTTGTTTCTTTTTACCACCGGCTACAAGGTGGGACCCCAGTTCTTCCGCGCGCTGAAGAAGGATGCCTTGCCGCAACTGGCCCTCACCGTTGTGCTTTGCGTTACCTGCCTGCTCGCGGCATTTACCGCGGCGAAACTTCTGGGTTATGACGTCGGCACAGCCGCCGGCATGCTGGCCGGCGCATTTACGGAATCGACGGTGATCGGAACTGCCGGCGATGCCATAGGGCGGCTGGCCATCTCAGCCGCGGATAAGACCAGTCTGACCAACAATATCCCGGTGGCCTACGCTGTTACCTACCTTGTCGGAACGGGGTTCATCGTTTGGTTCCTACCTAATGTAGGTCCCAAACTAATGGGAGTGAACCTGGAGGAAGAGGCGCGGAAACTGCAGGCGCAAATTTCCGGCTCAAGCAAGGAAGAGTCAGAGAGCTTGTCGGGTTTTCAAAGAGTGGCCGTCCGCGTCTACCGGCTCACACGCCCGGATTTGATCAACCGGACTGTTGGTGAACTGGAGTCGCGGCCCAGAGAAGCTCGCCTCTTCATCTCCCGGATCCGAAGGGACGGCAATATCATAGAGCCTAGACCGGATACGATTGTCCGCGAGGGTGATCTCGTCGCGGTCTTGACCCGCTCGGAGCTGTTGATGTCGCGAGGTGCGGAGATCGGGACGGAAGTGAATGACAGGGAACTCCTCGATTTTCCGGTCGAAGTCCTGGACGTGGTGATAACCAACAAATCGTTCATAGGAAAACCTCTCGCCGACTTGGCCGCAATGGAATTCGCAAGCGGGGTGTTTTTGCAGAAGCTGAGCCGCACCGGCCAGAGGATGCCGTTCGCACCCGATGTGCAGTTGGAGCGGGGTGACCTCCTGACCCTGATTGGCGCCGCGAGTGGCGTCGAACAGGCCGCGAAAAACCTTGGCTATGCCGACCGCAAGACGGTCATGACGGACATGATCTTCGTTGGCTTTGGCATCTTTCTCGGCGGATTGGTGGGCCTGCTAAGCATCGTGGTCGCGGGGCTTCCGCTTACCCTTACGGCCAGTGGCGGAGCCTTGATCATGGGCCTGGTCTTCGGCTGGTTGCGAGCGGTGCATCCGACCTTCGGCCGTATTCCGGAGGCCGCCATGTGGGTTTTCGATACCGTCGGGTTAACTGTCTTCATGGCTTGTGTAGGTCTCGCCGCAGGACCGAGTTTCTTTTCCGGGTTGGAGAGATCCGGGATTAGCCTTGTTCTTGTCGGCCTGGTGATCGCGATCCTTCCGCACATCGTGGCCATTCTGTTTGGGCGGTTTGTCTTGAAGATGAACCCTGTCATTCTCCTCGGCGCATGTTGCGGAGCGGGGACGATCACGGCCGCACTTCGGGCCGTCCAGGAAACGGCCAAGAGCGAACTGCCGGCCCTCGGCTACACAGTTCCCTACGCCATCGGAAATATCCTGCTTACGGCGTGGGGCCCGGTTTTGGTCGCGATGATGTCGTAGATGGCCGCCGTCGCAATGACCGCGGAACTACTGGCCGCAAAAAACCTGGCGCTTCCCATCGCCATTGATCTGGGAGCAACCTTCCTTTTTAGCATCACCGGAGCGATGATCGCTATTCGGCGGCACTACGACCTGATTGGTCTTTTTGTCCTGGCGCTGGCTTGCGGCCTCGGCGGCGGCTTGCTCCGTGACGGCGTCTTTATCCAAAACGGCCCACCCGCGGCCATGCGGAATGGCGCTTATATCATCATGGTGGCGGCGGGATCCCTCGCCGCGATCTTCTTTTTTCCACATGCCGAACGGCTATCCAGACCATTCCTTATGATAGATGCACTCGGCACCGCAGCCTACGGAGTCGTGGGCGCGAGCAAGGCATCGGAGGCAGGCCTGGCCATTCCCGCCTGCATCTTTGTTGGGGTCGTGAATGCCGCCGGCAGCGGCTTGATCCGCGACGTCCTGGTCCGCGAAGAACCGCTTCTGTTCAAGCCCGGACAGTTCTATGTCATTGCCTCTTTCCTAGGTGTAGCCGAATTCATGTTGGTTACTACCTACGCCCATGCGCCGATCGTCCCCGCCGCCCTCTCAGCGATCGCAATCACTTTTGTCTTCCGTCTCCTCGCGCTCTCCTTCGATTGGAGGACCAGACCGATCATGCGACCATCGCCAGAGGATTGATTCTTTGCGTCGCCTTTTCTGCGAACTGTGCTTCGGTAAAAAGCGATCTGATGGTCCGTTCGAGTTACACCGCTGCTTTACAGTTGTCTCTGCGAGCGGCGATCGCGGCGGGGCTCGCTTTAGGCATAGGCGAGGCCTTTCGGCTCCAGTTTCCCATCTATGCAATGATCTCCGCCGTGATTGGTACCGATTTGGATCCCGCACAAACGAGGAAGTTGGGCCTGCCCCGTCTGGTTGGAACCATATTGGGAGCTGCCTTGGGCGCTGTTGTATCCTCCTAAGCCCAGGAGCGTGGGCAGTGGGGCTGGGAGTTTTCCTGGCGATGTTCCTGAGTCATCTTCTGGGCCTAGAGGGTGCGGCCAAGGTGGCCGGCTATGTATGCGGCATCGTTCTGTTTGCCTTTGATGATGCTCCTTGGTCGTATGCTTTGTATCGCACGATCGAGACGATGATCGGAATTGCGCTCGCCATACTGATAAGTCTGGTGCCCAAGCTTGTGCGCGAGCGATAATGTGTGAGCCAAATCGAAGCAACCTTGCCTCGCCAGAGCTTTATCGATCTTGTATATAATTGGATGCTGCGCTGTGCCTTCTTCGTGTTGCTTCTTTTTCTGTCTGCGTGCGCAATGATCACCAGTGGGCCTCGCCTTTCGCAGGCGGATGTCCGGCGGATCGCCGATGCGGAAGTCCGTCCCAAGGTCGACCTGCGTCAGTATGAGATCTCCGGACTGCACTACGTTCGCAGGGGAGGCTTTTGGTCAGTTAGTTATCGCCGCAAAACTGAAACTCGCGAGGGTTTCACCGTTCGGGTAGCCGATAAGATC
>DATBDG010000180.1:0-2003 GCA_036270055.1 Chthoniobacterales bacterium | reverse complement strand
GAGTTGCCGGGATTAAGCGCGGCGTCGGTCTGGATGATTTCGTCCATCAACCGCCCCGACTCGGAACGCATCGAGCGCCCGAGCGCACTCACGATCCCCGCCGTCACGGTCTGTTGGAATCCGTAAGGCGAGCCGACTGCGACGGCGATCTGCCCGACGCGGATCTGAGACGAATCCGCGAGCCGCGCATGTTGCACGTCCGGTGCGTCGATGCGGATGACGGCGAGATCTGTTTCCGGATCGGTCCCAATGAGCTGCGCGGGATAGATTCGGGCGTCGCGCAGCGTCACTTCGATCTCGCGAGCGCCGTGGACGACGTGGCTGTTCGTGAGAATGAATCCGTCGCGCGCGAGAATGAATCCGGAGCCGCCGCCGGTTCCGCGCTCCCCGCTGAGGACGCGGATATTGACCACGCTGGGAGCGACGCGGCTCACGACCGCCGCGATGGTCTGCGAATAGCTATCGAGGAGCTGCGCGTCACTGGAGGGCAACGCTCCGTCGTTTCCATGAATCTGGCCGACCTCCAGGTGTACGCCCTCCCCTTCTTCCAAAATCAAACTCGGCAACGACGGAGCGTTGCCCTCCACGACCGTTACCATGGCAACGGCTCTCCCATGTGCATGTAAGCACCGTTAGGCCCATCAGGACCAATGGTCGCCAGCGCGACACTGGTCTTGGCGCCGTCTTCGATTTCCATCATCGCACCCTCTCCGCCCATCTCTGTTTTCACCCAGCCCGGGTGCGCGGCGTTCACTTTGATTTTCGTGTCCTTTAATTCGTAGGCGAGTTGCACGGTATAAGCGTTCACGGCCGACTTCGAGACGTTATAGGACGCGTAATTCTTGCTCTCGTAAACCGGCGAACCGGGAGTGGAATGAAACGTGATCGAGCCGAGAATGCTCGAAAGGTTGACGATCCGCCCGGCCTCGCTCTTGCGCAGCAGTGCCAGGAAAGCGTTCGTGGTCGCGATCAACCCAAAGAAGTTGGTCTCAAAAGTCTCCCGCCATGTCGCCAGCGACTGTTCGCTCACTTTCTTGTCCTTTTCGTCAGTCATGATGCCCGCATTGTTGACCAGGATGTCGAGCCGGCCGAAGTCCCGTTCGACCTGAGCGGCAGCTTTCTTGACGCTCTCCGGATCGCTGACATCGATCGCGATCGGATGCGCGTCGATTCCCTCCTTGGCGAGTTCGTCGGCGGCCGTTTTGCCTTTCTGAATATCCCGCGCTCCGAGCAGGACGGTAATACCCTTTTTTCCGAGCTGGCGGGCGGTTTCAAGTCCGATGCCTTTGTTGGCGCCGGTAATCAGTGCGATTTTTTTGTTGCTCATAATTATTGGTGTTTCCTGCTTGTCGTTAGGCTAAAGGCATCATCTCATTGACCCGGAGATGCGCGAGAGCCGGGAAAAAGAGCGACGGGAAGGGAGTCGCCCAGGCCGCTTCTTCCGCGTCGCGGATGGCCCGCGAGATCCAAACGCCGCCGCCGGGGAACGCCTCTTCATATTGCTGCCGGATCGAAGCGCCGAGCCGCTTGATGCCGCTCTTTAGTTTGTGGCAATAGTCTCGCGGGGCATTGAGCGGGGGCCGGAAGTCTCTCAGATCATGAACCGATTCCGTTGTAATTGAAGCGTTTACTTGACTAGTCATCTATTATATATCTCCGAGGTTTGGTTGGTTGAAAAATTGACGATTACTTCGCCGGCCGCTGCGCCTTGGCGCCGAGTAACTCGAGCGCGCCGTTGGCCAGTCCGCGCAGCCGGCGCACATCGTTCTCGATCCGCGCCTGCGCCAGGCTGCCTTGAAAATAGGCAACAAGCATCTGCGCCTTGGCTTTGGCGTCGGGCGCCTTGATCAAGCCTTGGGCATGCGCATCGCGAATCGCTGATTCAAAATATTTGGCATTTCGATCCAAGATTTTGTGCACCTGCTCGCCGATCGCTCTGTCTTGCGTCCCAATCTCACACCCTATGCTGCAATAGGGGCAACCGAGGACTGCGCCACATTCTC
>DATBDG010000179.1:0-11817 GCA_036270055.1 Chthoniobacterales bacterium | reverse complement strand
AATTCGGTGAGCTCGCGGATGTGCGCCCGCAGTTCGCTTTGCCCGATCGCCTCGACAAAGGCGCGCACCTCCGCCTCCTCGCCCGCGGCCTGCAGTTCGACCCGCCCGTCGGGCAGATTGCGCACCCAGCCGACGACGTCGAAGCCCTTCGCGACGTTCTTCACCGACCAGCGAAACCCAACGCCCTGAACGTTGCCGGCAAAAAAAACCTGGAGCGAGAACATAAGCAGATTGAGAGGATCGCGTCGCGAGTTACAAATCTTTGCGGGGAGAAAGGCGAGACGCAAGCAGACTTCTGCGGCAGGCGGGCGGGCGACCACTCATCGGGGGGCGGGATGCTGACTGCATGCCCAGTCTAATAGCGGAATTCCGGTATCGGGCTCGCTTCCGGTAATGGCTCGGGCGGCGCGATCAGGCGCGGATCATCGGAATCGAGCTGATATCCTTCGCTCTGGCTCGCGTAAACGGGTGATGGAGTCGGGGGCGGGGCAAGCTTTTCCGCGATCAGCGCCCCGGATGCTGGGCGAATATCTTCGCTCGCGACGTAGCCATTTTCGCCGTCCTGCAACTGCACCTTCACGTAGCCGAAGGAGGGCCGGATCACTTTCATGATCGCATCGTGTGGCAATTGCATGTCGGGGCCATTGCCTTGTTGCGGGCCATAACGATAAAAAGGCGTCTGGCTGGAGGAGACGGCATACCAGCCCTCGGTCGTTCCAGAAAGGACGCCGGTCTTGATCGAGGAAGCACAGCCTGTCGCCAACGCTGCGCTGGCCGCACACGCGCACAGCCAACGGAGTTTCATTTATAGCTGTAGACGAAACAAACCCCCGCCGCTTCGCCCTCGTCCAGCCGGACCCGGATGAAGTATTCTCCGCTATTGGTCACGGCTAATCCCGCCGCCGCTTTTGCGCCCTCGTTGAAGGTTTCCGTCGTGACCGGAGCGCCCGTTTCGTCGAAAACGTCGACCGCGAGCTTTTTCGCCTTCTCCGTCGCGCCGGCGGAAAACCAATATTCGTTCCCGGCGTAGAGATTGACCGCGATGAGGCGCGCTTCGTTAGGCGCGAGCGTCCCGGCCCAATGGCCATCCCGCAGCTTAAACCCATCGTTGGTGAAGGCGCCGGCGAGCTCCAGTGCCACCTGGCGGGCGGCCACTTCCTGGTCGGTCTCGGCCCGCGTCGGGCAGACGAGGGCGAAGATCGTCAGGCTCGTTAGGCAAAGAAGTGTTCCGCGTCCCATCATTGATCTTTCTTCTGGATTTCCCGCATCAGTTTATCCACGCTTCCGTTCAGCTTCGTCACCTCCGCAAGCGAGAGTTCCTCGCCAAAAGGCCTGGCCACGATCTGCTCGATCCCGCCCAACTGCGCGTTCACACTTTTGACCAGCGGATCGTTTTGCAGGTCAGGAGAAACCTGCCCGATCTTGGAACGAATGAAGCGCAGCAGCTCGGGCTGGCGCAAAATTTGGCCCAGCTTTGCGTCGTAATTTTTCTCCACGACCGCGCTCACCACCTGGGTGCCGCGAATCCAGCCGCCGATGCTGACGAGGATGACGAGATCCTGGTCGCGGTGCGATTGCATCGAGGCTTTGACCTCGTTCTGCGTCGCCTCCAATTCCTCCTGGAGAGTGGCCCATTCGTCGTTCTCGGCGAATTGGTTGATGCTGTTGCCGCGCGCAAGAATGCTTTCGCTGACCCCGAGCGCCTTGGCCATTTTGACGATATCGCCACCGATGTTTTTCACCTGCTGCGTATCCTGGGCCTCGATCGCGATGAAACCGTCGGCGATCAGTCCGCCGAGGTTGAGGGCGATCTGGGCCCGGGTTTTGTAATTCATCGCGATCGGTCCGCGGTAGCGCGCGGCCCAATCGGGTTTGGCCGGCTTGGAGAGCGCGGCGAAAAGTTCGCCCGGGGTCGGGATCGTGACGGAGTCGGTCTTGACCGCTTTCGTTAACTGATCAGCTGAAAGACCGGCAGGGGTGGAGGGTGCGGCGGTTTCGGGTTTGGCAAAGGCGTTGCCGGCCAAAAAGAAAAGCATCGCTGCCACCAAATTCCGCACGAACATGCCCGCAGATTAGCAACGCCACCGGTCAATGCCAGCGCGAAATCTTGCGGCAAACAATCCGGCGCGCGATCGGATCAGTGGGGATTCGCGAATAAACTTCCCCTCCGGGATCTGAATCGATGACGTAACGGCGCATCTCTCGGCCGGGGACTAGTCTTGACCCTCAGCCCGCCGGCTCGGTAGCCTCGCGCGGTGAAAAATCGACGCCACACCCACAAGGAATCGCCTCTGCTTTCAAACTCCCGCTGGCTGGCCTACGCCGCGGCCGGCACTGCGACCGCGATCGGCAGCGCCACCACCGCCGAAGCCGAGATCCACTACTCGGGAGTGATAAATCTGAAGCTCAACGGCTTCTTTCAAAAGCGACCACCTCGCCCTTGATAACGGTGCCAGCCTGTTGGTCCGGCATGTCGAAGATCTCAGTGAATATGATCTTTTCGATTTTTTCGACGTCCTCAACGGAGCGGTCTCAAATCAGGTTCGGGGCAGAGAGCGCCGTCCCTTCCATCCGGGGGTTGACCGGCTCTATTCCGGGCAGCGGGTTTCGACCGGCGAGTTCATTAACTCGACGAGCGGATACCCCGTCCTCATCTCACGTATCGGCAAGGATCCCCCCCTGGCGCAGGCCGGGCGAGGGGTTTGTGGGCTTCAAGTTCGACGGCGGCCGCGGCACGCAGTACGGCTGGGCGCGGATCATCATGGGGAGGTTTCCCTCACGTCCGTTCACGGTCGTGGATTATGCCTGGGGCGATCCGGGCGAAAGCATCGTCGCGGGCCAGACAAGCTCCGTGAAAAGCGAAAGCGACACGGTGCCCCAATCCGGCTCGCTCGGCTTGCTCGCCTTGGGCGGCGCCGGCTTGCTCGCGTGGCGCAAACGGCGCACCAGGGTTGACGCGGCCTTTCGATCTTACGCAGAGTAGCACTACTCGGTAGCATCCCGCCGTGAAAAGGAAGCGCCAGAAACAATCGCTCGCCGTTTCCAACTCTCGCTGGCTCGCCTATGCTGCTGCCGGTGCCGCGACCTCACTGGGCGGCGCCTATTCGGCCGAGGCTGAGATTCATTATTCGGGCGAGATTAAGGCCCGATTTGGCGATGGCCACGTTGTCTTAAATGTAGTCGTTCCGCTCCGTCACAGCGCACGGTTGCGCTTCGGCTCGTCCACATATGGATTGGGTTTTGGGATCGAGGGCGGAGCGGTCTCGAATCGGGTTTGCGGGTACGAACGTGGTAATGGCACCCCCTTTCCTTCGCGCCTGCCGGAAGGCGTGGTGATCTCAAATTGCCGCTTCATCAGCGGAGGCGGCACCTTGATAGAATTTTCTCCCTTTACCGCCGGACAATTTTTCGAAGAGGGGCTGGGCTTCCTCGGCTTCAGCTTTGATAATGGCGCTGGACCGCAATATGGATGGGCCAGAGTGAGAACGCCGGGTCCTCCCTATTTCAGAGCGCGCTTCCTTCTGGTGGATTACGCCTGGGGCGATCCGGGCGATAGCGTCGTCACCGGTCAAACTAGTTCCAGCGGCGGCCGTGTAGGCGCCGTGCCCGATCAGGGGTCGCTCGGGTTGCTTGCGCTCGGCGGCGCGGGATTGATGGCCTGGCGGCAGCGGCGCACCAAGACGAGGGCGGCACATTAGCCTTGACTCCGCCACGGTCCGGCCGGCAGTCTTGGACCCGTGAAAAAGATCCGTCAGAACAGTTCGCGTCTGCTCACTAGTTCTCGCTGGCTGGCCTATGCGACGGCCGGCGCTGCCACCGCGCTTGGCGGCATCACTTCGGCTGAGGCCGAGATCCATTACTCGGGCCGGGTTGATGTTGTTTTGCCAGGGCAACTTCTTCAGATTTCCTCGACCAAGTTGCCGCTAAGTAACCGAGTATCGATCGAGCTGTACAACTTTGTCTTCAGGACGTCGGACTACAATCTCGCATCTTTCAGAGTGCTCGGCGCTGAGGTTTCACACGCGTTTCGCGCCGATGAGGTGTTCACGTATGCTGTGAAGCGCCTTCCTAAACGACCACCGATACTGGTTTCTCAAGGGGTCTTCCACAAAACTGCCCCACCTAGCTACTCTAACATTCGCGGTCCCTATAATGGGGAGTGGCACAGTGGAGATGGAGAAGGATATATCGGGTTTAAGTTTAACACCGGAGCCGGAACCCAATATGGCTGGGTGCGAATGAAGATCCAGCGCGATCCTCTAGTAGGGATGAAGGTGTTTGATTACGCTTGGGCCGACCCGGGCGAACCGATCAAGACCGGACAAACTAGCTCCAGCGGCGATCGGATTGACGTCGTGCCCGACCAAGGCTCGCTCGCTTTGCTCGCTGTTGGCGGTGCCGGTCTGATGGCGTGGCGCAGGCGACGGCGGGCGTTTTGAACTTCGAACTCGGGCAGACGGAAGCAGGCACTATCGAGCGGCCCTGCAGGGAATTTGCTTGGCGGCGAATGACGCTGTGACCGAGCAGGTAATTGTCATCATACCAGGGTAAGGAAGTGACAAAACGTAAAGTTCTACTCATTGGCTGGGACGCGGCCGATTGGGAACATATCAACCCGATGCTTGAGGAAGGGTTGATGCCGAGCCTCGACACGTTCATCAATCGCGGTGTGATGGGCAACCTCGCCACCCTCCAGCCCGTCCTCTCCCCCATGCTCTGGAATTCGGTCGCGACCGGGAAATTTGCCGACAAGCATGGCATCCACGGATTCATCGAGCCGGACCCAGTGAACGGTGGCGTGCGCCCCTACACCAGCACCTCGCGCAAGTGCAAAGCGCTTTGGAATATTCTCACTCAAAGCGGACTGCGCAGTAACATCGTCGGTTGGTGGGCGAGTCATCCGGCCGAGCCGATCAAGGGCAACGTGATCACGAATGCATTTGGCGGAGTACGATTCGATCCGGAGAAAGGATGGACGTTTCCCAAGGGCGCGATTCATCCGCCAGAGAAAGGCCCGGAGCTGGCCCGCTTCAAGGTTTTCCCTAACGAACTGACCGAAGCCCACATCCTGCCCTTCATTCCCGACGCCGCCAAGATCGATCAGAAAAAGGACAAGCGGCTTAGTTCTTTTGCCAAGGTGCTGAGTGATAACGCTTCCGTCCATGCCGTCGCGACCGCGCTGATGGAGACGGAGCCGTGGGATTTCACCGCGGTTTATTACGACGGAATCGATCATTTCTCTCACGCCTTCATGGCCTATCACCCGCCGCGGTTGGAGTGGATCAAGGAGGAAGATTTCGAGATCTACAAGGATGTCGTGAAAGGGGCCTACCGCTTTCATGACATGATGCTCGAGCGGCTGCTCGATCTCGCCGGACCCGAGACCACTGTGATCCTGTGTTCCGATCACGGTTTTGAATCCGGGTCGCAACGTCCGCGCGGCACACCGCGGGAGCCGGCCGGGCCCGCCGCCTGGCATCGGCAGTACGGAATTTTTGTCATGGCTGGTCCGGGCATCAGGCGCGATGAACGAATCTATGGCGCCAGCCTGATCGATGTCGCGCCGACCGTCCTGACTCTCTTCAACCTGCCGGTCGGCGCGGACATGGATGGGCGGCCGTTGCTCGAAGCTTTCGAGGAGTTGCCGGAGGTGAAGACGATCCCGAGTTGGGAAGACGTCGCCGGCGAAAGCGGGATGCATTCCGGCGAAGCGGCCTTGGATCCGGCGCAGGCCAACGAATTGATGCAGCAGTTTGCCGCCCTCGGTTACATCGAAGATCCGGGCGTGGACAAAGAGAAGGCGGCCGAGTCCGCAGACATTGAAGCGAGGTATAACGTCGCGCGCACTTACCTTTGGAAAGGCCGGCCGGAAGAGGCGCGCCCGCTCCTGGAGGAAATCGTTAGGCGCCGGCCCTGGGAAGATCGTTTTCTCCAACAGCTCGCGCCCTGTTATTTTCAAGGGGGCTATCTGGCCCAGGCCGAGCGCGTCCTCTTCGCGATCGCTGATGGCGGCGAGCCCGACACCGCCGCGACCAAACTTCTTTGGGCGCGCATCAGACTCGCGCGCGGCGATCTCGGCGGTGCGCTCCAGGCCTTGCTCGCCGCCGAAGCGCTGAATCCGCAACTGCCCGGCATCTACATCCAGATCGGCGACACTTACGCGCGACTCCTGCAGTGGCAGAACGCGAAGACGGCTTACGAAAAAGCTGTCGCGCTCGACCCGGACAACGCCCGCGCCTATCTCGGGCTCTCGACCGTTTATCGCCGGCTCGGTGATAATCAGCAGACCGTCGATCATGCCCTGCGCGCAGTTGGTTTGCTGCACCGTTTGCCGATGGCGCATTTCAATCTGGGCGTGGCGCTTGTGCGTTCGGGCGAGAACGAGCGCGCTCGGCTCGCTTTTGAAACCGCGCTTCGTTTTCAGCCCGAGATGATGAATGCGCATCGTTATCTCGCCACCATTCACAAGATGGAAGGCGGCGACCCCGAGAAGGCGAAGTTCCATCGCGGCGAAGTCCTGCGACTCACGCAACGTCGCGGCCGGCGCGCGGTGCAGGACGATCCGCGCCGCGAACAACTTTTCGATCTGCCGGAAATTCCGAAGCGTGCCGAGCGGCTCGAGACTTTGCTCAAGGAACGTCCCGATCCCAAACCGGAAGAAGAGAAATCCGGCAAGACGTTCGTTCTTGTCTCCGGTCTGCCGCGTTCCGGCACTTCGCTCATGATGCAAATGCTCGAAACCGGCGGGCTGCCCGCCATGACCGACCAGGAGCGTGCCGCCGATGTCGATAATCCGCGCGGCTATTACGAATGGGAAGCGATCAAGCAAATCGCGAAAAAGCCGGAGCTGCTCGACGACGAAGCAGTCGCGGGGCGCGCGATCAAATGCATTTCGATGCTTTTGCCGGCGGTACCTCAGAAGCATCAATACAAGGTTGTCTTCATGCTTCGGCCCATCGCCGAAGTGGTCGCGTCGCAGCGTGCGATGACGACGCGGCTCGGGACGAAAGGCGCTAATCTTGAACCCGAACAACTCGAACGAGGACTGCGCGCGCATCGTGAAGAAATGCGCAGGTGGGCCGTGAGTGCGCCTCACATCGAGTGGCTCGAGATCGATTATCCGCAGCTGGTGAGTGACCCGGCCCCCGAGATTGCGAAGCTGGTGGAATTCCTCGGCCGGGAGCGTTTGCCTAACGAACAAGGGATGGCAGCAGTGATCGACCGCGCTTTGCATCGGAGGAGAAGGCCGCCGGCGCACGATGGCGACCGCGCCTGACCTTTTTCCCTAACGACGAGTAAGGTTCGACCCACCGCATTTTTTCCTTGTCAGAAAGGCGCGGCGGCCGGTAGCGTCGGAGCATGAAGACGCGCCCACGAAGAAGCCCCGCAACCAAAGTTCCGACATCTCGTTGGCTGGCCTACGCGACGGCCAGTGCAGCAACGGTGCTGACCAGCGCCGGCTCAGCCGATGCCGAAATCCATTATTCCGGCCGGCTCGATGTGAGCTTCGGTCCTGACGAAAACAAAATAGTGAACTTTCCGCTCGACAAACCGGGGGACCTGCTTCGGTTTGGCCACTATGCCGGGCCAGGCGGCACAGCTTTTTTCGAGATCGACGGCATAGGTAGTGAAGCGTTTCTCGGCTATAGCGGGTTCGAGTACGCCTACCCGGCCAAACTCCACCTTAAGAATCGCTACATCTCGCAGGGGAGGAACTTCGTTACCTTCTATAATCATGGGACTCTCTATGCTAATCATGGCCGGGGTTATGGAGAATGGGGGGGGCGAGTCCGCGGGTTCATCGGCTTTCGTTTCGATGGTGGCGCCGGCCCGCAATATGGCTGGGCCCGCGTTAACATGGTAGGAGACGAGGCGAGTTTCATCCTGCTCGATTACGCCTACGCTGATCCGGGAGAACCCATCCGGCCCGGGCAGAAAACCTCTTCGGCGAAGAATGCTGTGACCGAGGGCGGTTCGCTCGGGCTGCTGGCGGTCGGCGGCGCTGGTCTTACCCTTTGGCGGCAACGGCGCAAGAGTCGTTAGGTTGAGCGAGGCACCGACTATGTCGGTTTTCGTTTCAACAACAGCGCGGGAAAACAGTATGGCTGGGCTCGCGTTCAAATGGGCAGCCGTTTCGACAACTTTGCCTTCGTCGTGAATGACTACGCCTACGCCGATCCCTACGAATCGATCAAGGCTGGCCAGACAGCCCCTTCCGTGGAGAACGCGCCTAACGAAGGTTCGCTCGGACTCCTTGCCTCGCCGCGGCCGGGCTGGCACTCTGCCGTGGCAGCGGCAAGCGTGCTTCGGCTTAAGTCGAATCCCGCCGGGAACGATTGCCTCGCGTTTCACTCGGGATGACAAAACGTGAGCGCGCGAAAGAGGATTGCGCATCGCGCCAACTGCGGCTAATTCCCTAACGATATGTCCGCCACTAGCATCAGCCAGATCCACGCGCGCGAGATTCTCGATTCGCGTGGGAACCCGACGATCGAAGTCGACGTTCACCTCGATGGCGGTGGTTTTGGTCGCGCGGCCGTTCCGAGCGGCGCGAGCACGGGCGAGCACGAAGCGTGGGAGCTGCGCGATGACGACAAAAAGCGCTACGGCGGCAAAGGCGTCGCCAAGGCGGCCGCCTCGGTCAACAAAACGATCGCGCCGGTTCTGATCGGTTTCGATGCGATCGAGCAGGACAAGCTTGATCAACAGCTGATCGATCTCGACGGTACGCCTAACAAAAAGAAACTGGGCGCCAATGCATTGTTAGGCGTTTCTCTCGCGGTGGCGCATGCCGCGGCCGATTCGGAAAAACTTCCGCTCTTTCGTTACCTCGGCGGAAGCGAGGCGAAAGTCCTGCCGGTCCCGATGATGAACATCCTCAACGGCGGCGCCCATTCCGATGCCCCGATCGATTTCCAGGAATTTATGATCATGCCGAAAGGCGCGCCGACTTTTCCGGAGGCCCTCCGCTACGGCGCGGAGGTTTTCCATGCGCTCAAGAAAGTCCTGCACGATCGCGGGCTCTCGACCGCAATCGGCGACGAAGGCGGTTTCGCGCCCAATCTCAAGTCGGTCGAGGACGCGCTCGAGTCGATCGCGGCCGCGGTCGAGCAGGCCGGCTACTCGTTAGGCGAGCAGATCTTCATCGCCCTCGATCCCGCTTCCTCGGAATTTTTCGACCAGGAACAGAACGCCTACGTTTTCAAAAAATCCGACGGCTCCAAGCGGAGTGCGGCCGAGCTGGTCGAATATTACGCGTCGCTCTGCGATCGTTTCCCGATCATCTCGATCGAGGACGGCTGCGCGGAGAACGATTGGGACGGCTGGAAGAAATTAACCGATCGGCTCGGCGACAAGGTGCAGCTGGTGGGCGACGATCTCTTCGTCACCAATGTGCAGTTCCTGCGCAAAGGGATCGATCTCGGCGTGGCCAATTCCATTCTCGTGAAGGTGAACCAGATCGGCACCCTGACGGAGACCTTCGCCACGATCGATCTCGCGAAACAGAACGACTACACCGCCGTCATCAGCCATCGTTCCGGCGAGACCGAAGACACGACTATCGCCGACATCGCGGTCGCGACCAACGCCGGTCAGATCAAGACCGGCTCGCTCTGCCGCACCGACCGGGTGGCGAAGTACAACCAGCTCTTGCGAATCGCGGAGGAATTGGGGGACCGGGCGGTCTTCGGGGGCAAGATGCGCTAGGGGGAGGCCAGAGACTACGGGGCTGTCGGGCCCGGCGTTCCGGTTGCCAGCCCAGGCCGATCGCGTCGAAATTTACCAGCTCCTGCACATCGCGGAAGAACTGGGTGACAAGGCGGTTTCCTGGCGTAAGATGCGCCAGTGGACGCCACCGGTTACGGCGATTTTCGAGCGCGACGCGAGGCCACCATCTGGCAGCGGATGAACCACATTCTGCGTGTGCTGCTTTTTCTCGCGGTCTGGCTGCTCATCATCAGCTTCTTCCTTCCACCCTACAAAAAATTGAATCAGAGCCGGGCCGAAATCGAGCAGCTCCAGGCGCAATTGACTGAAGCGAAAAACGTTCTCGCTCGCCAGACGCGGGAGGTCACGCTCTTAAGAGCGGACCCGACCTATCTGGAAACGATCGCGCGCGACAAGCTCGACGTGATGAAGGAAGGCGAGACCATCTTTCGTCTCGAAACGCGCCGGCCGGGCGTGCCGCTTCCGGCGAAGCCGTAATCTGGACGCTTCGCTGTGCGAAGCGCGGGTCTCGAGTCGGCTGCTCCCACAACCACCCGCGCACCCGCGTCGCCCACAGGGCGACGTCCACAAATACGGCGAGGGTTTCGCTGTTGGTAATGGCGGATTTGTATTGCCTAACAATGCCGCGGCGCCCTTGCTCAAAAGGGGCGCGATCCAGTTCGAGTCGGTCGCGCGCAGAGTGCTCGCGTTGTAGGAATGAATGTGAACCGCGACGGCGCCGGGCCGGAAACGAAAGCCAGGATCAGCCAACGGAACGAAATGGATTCGGCTGGAGCGGACGACCGGTTGATCGTCCGCGTTCATCCGCACCGTCCACCATTTCTGATCGGCAAAGCGGGCACGAATTGGCTCCGCGATCGTGTCGTGATATTCCTCGCGGCTGATCTCCTCCTCCGTCGCGCACTCCAAGCCGACGAGGTGATCGGTCGGGATCTGCCGCATCCGGCCGTAAAAGGAGGCGAGCGCGATCGAGTCGGCAACCTTACGGTTGTAGACCACGATCTAGCCTGGGCGCCAGATCCCCCGCGCTCTGGGCCGCGAATGCGCTCGTGCCTAACGACGCAAAGAGAAGCGCAGCGACCCTCATGCCGGGAGATCGATCTTCAATCCATCGTAGGCGAGGCCGACATTTGGCGGCAGATCGCTCTCCGCCCGCTGCGGCAACTCGTGGCAGATGTGGGTGAAAAGAGTCCGCGCCGGCTGAACGCGTTGCGCCACCTCGAGCGCCTGCGCGATGCTGAGATGGGTCGGATGCGGTTTCTCGCGCAGAGCGTCGATCACGAGCAGGTGGACGCCCTCGATCCGACGGGCAATGTCGTCCGGCACGGCGCTGCAATCGCTCAGGTAAGCGAGGAGCCGCCGGCCCTCGCGGGCAAAGAGATAGCCGTAAGTGATGGAACTACCGTGCGGCACGGGCAGCGGGGTGACCTCTGTTTTGCCTAACGAAAAGGGTCCGTCAACAATGTGCGGCTCGGGTTTGAGGTAACCGGGCCAGGGGCTCGGATTCTTGAAGGCAAACTCGTAGACCCGCTCCAGGTCGGCCATCGTTTCGGCCGAGGCGTAGACCGGCATGCGCCCGCCGCGCACCACGGCGAAACGCCGCAGATCGTCGAAGCCCATGACGTGATCGGTGTGCGAGTGGGTCATGAGGACGGCGTCGACCTGCCAGATGTTTTCGCGCAGGCATTGGGTGCGAAAGTCGGTCCCGGTATCGACGACGTAGTTGCCCTCCGGCGTTTCGAGAAAGATGGAAGCGCGGGTCCGGTTATCGCGCGGATCGTCCGAGCGACAGACCGCGCAATCGCAGCGAATCATCGGCACGCCGACGGAGGTGCCGGTGCCGAGAAAGGTGAGGCGCATTGTCGCCAAGATCGGTGATCGCGACAGTTGAGAGTTGGGAGTTGAGAGTTGAGAGTCGGAGGCGTTCAGAGGTCTTATCTCTCAACTCGCAACCCTCAACTCTCAACTCTCAACTCCAGTGCTGCTCAGTCTGCTAGGAATCAAGAATCTCGCCCTCGTCGAAGACCTCGAGTGGGAGCTGACGGCAGGCTTCACCGCCATTACGGGCGAGACGGGCGCGGGTAAGTC
>DATBDG010000178.1:0-7503 GCA_036270055.1 Chthoniobacterales bacterium | reverse complement strand
TCTATACCACCTCGCTTTTCAAGCTGCCAGCCGGCGGACTCGGGCTCGCTTTTGGTGGGCAGTTCCGGCGAGAAAGTCTCCGCCAAGGGCCTGATGAAGAGGCGATCTCAGGCGATATTCTCGGCACGGGCCCCGGCAATTTCACGGACGCGGGTCGGAAGGCGTACGCACTCTATGGCGAGGCAAATATCCCTGTATTCAGTCCGATCTTTTCGGCGCCAGGTCTCCACTCCCTGGAGTTCACCGCCGCCACGCGGTTCGAAGATTTTCGGAATAACGATACGAATGTGCTCGTGCCAAAATTTGGGATGCGGTGGCAACCCTTTGACGAGTCTTTCACCGTCCGCGCCACCTGGGGCGAAGGATTTCATCAACCTTCACTGATTGAGCTATTCGGAAGTCCGTCTCAGGGTTTAACTCCGCCGGGCTTCGCACCGGCAGCATTGTTTGATCCGGCGACGGGAAACTCGGTCGATAGCGCAGCCTTTATTATCCGCAGCAATCCTAACCTGCGGCCGGAAGATTCACGCTCCTTCAGCGGCGGTTTTGTTTACACGCCAAAGTTTGTCCAAGGTCTGACCTTAACGATCGACTTATATGACATCGAGAGCAAAGGACGGGTCGCAGTTCCCGACCTGCAGAATGTCATTAACCGGTCCATCACCGGTCAGTTGCTTCCTCTGGAACAGGTCAACCGCGGCGCCGACGGAGAGATCGTTTCGATTGAAGAAGCCTTCCAAAATTCCGGCTCACAGAAAGCGCGTGGGATCGATTTCGGAGTCCAGTATGTGCTGGAGACGCGGGTTGGCACCTTCACCTGGCTGACTCAGGCGAGTTATCTGGACTCCTTCCAGTTTGCCCAATTGCCCGGAGAGACCGAACGCGAGTTGCGCGGGAGCACTCTTCCTGGCTCCGAGGCCGATGAAGCTTACTTGAAATGGCGGGCGAATTCCCGAATCGACTGGGCCTGGCATGGCTTTGATCTGGTTACAACAGTTCACTATCTGGATGGTTTTCACGAAAGATTGAACCCCGGTGAGACGCCTCTAAGAGAACGTTACGTCAAGCAGACCTGGTTCTTCGACGTCCAGGCATCCTACGACTTCACGTTTGTCGTTCCGGTCGAAACCCGACCGGTCGCGGGCTACGCCAAGAATCCTCAAGACACGACGTTGGCGAAGGACGGCGCCGCCAAGGAAAGCGCAGCTATGCAAACCGCCAATGTGGGCCTGCCAATCTGGAAACGCCTGCTCAGCCACACCACCGTTACGATCGGATGCAATGACGTCTTTGGGCAGGATCCGCCCCACGCCAGCACGTCAACCAACTACGCCGACTTCCTCTACGACCCGACCGGCCGTTTTGTTTACCTTAGTCTGACGAAACGATTCTGAGCGGCGAACGGTGCCTCACCCGCGTTGGTTTTCATTTCAGCAACTCCGCCACGATAAAGCCGGCGTAGGTGCCGAGAGCGTTGCCTAACGACCCGGCCAGGATGCCTGGCAGGCGCAGATCGCCCCGCCCGATCGCGATCGCCAAAACCCCGGCCGAGGTCGCGCCGCCGATATTGGCATTGGAGGCGACGGAGAGGATGGCCCAATCCTGTTTCAGCAAACCGCCGATGACGAAGAGAATGAGCGCGTGGATAAAAACGATCGCCGTCACCCACGCCAGCAGGGTTCCGGCAACGGCGCCGTTGGCAATCAACGCGCCGAGATCGCAGTAGGCGCCGATCACCGCCAGAAAAATGAGAACGGTGAAATAGCCGAGCACTTTCGCCCCGCCGAGGCGTTGCACGGCGGGCAACTGCGCGAGCGCGAGCGCAACGGTGGTGAGGGTGAGGATGTAGGGTAGCGCCGGGAGAAGGCGGCTCAGGAGTTGCGAGGCGAACAAGCTGCCGAGGCCAAGCGCGAGCAAAATGGAAAAATCGATTACGCTGGTCCGCTCCGGCTGTTCCAACTCCGCCGCCGCCACGGTGCTCGCCGCTGCCGGCGGAATTTTTCTCGGCCAGAATCGTTGCAGAAGGCGCGGGAGAAGCAGGGTCGCGATGATCCAGATCGTCGTGATGATGTTATCGGCGGCGTTGATTGCGGCGAAGAGGATGCCGTTCTTGCCGACCCCGTACTGGAGCGCGACGGCGTTGAGATTCACGCTTCCGCCGATGTAGGTGCCGGTAAACATCCCGGCCACGGCATTCGCCCTTTCGACCCCGTGCAGCTGGGGGGCGATGAAATGATAGCTCAGCAGCACTCCCGCCATGGTCGCGACCGCGCCTAACGAGAACATAAGCAGCATCGGCAGCCCGGCCTGCCGCAGGTCGCGCAGCTTGACGTCGAGAAGGAGAAAGAAAATCGCGAGCGGCGCGATGTAATTGAAAACGCCGTCGTAAAGCGCGGGCGCGTTCCGCGGCGAGGGCAGGAGACCAGTGTTCGACAGGATCGCGGCCGCCAGAATGACAATCAGGGCCGACCCCAGATAAGTAAATAATTTCCGGCGCGAAAGCCACTCGGCGAAAGCCACGAGCAGGCAAAGAACCGCGGCGACGTAGAGTGGCTCGGCGACGAAGGGCATGAGGATCTTGTGCGAAACGCTCCGCTTTGATCTTGAATTCGCGCGCGCTTGGCAAATCAAAGTTCTGAGGAAGGAAGTGGTTGGAACTCCGCGATAGCCGACTCATACTGGGCTCGATGGAGCGCAGCCTTGTCAGCCAGACCAGCCTCCGCACCGCTTTCGTTTTGCTCCTGGTCGTCGCGGCCTCCCTGCTCTTCCTCGCGGTGGCCTGGCCCTTTCTCAAGCCGCTGATTCTGGGAGCATTGTTCGCCGGGCTCTCCCGGCCCCTCTACCGTTGGGTGACGCGCTTGCTCCGCGGCCGCAAATCGCTCGCCGCCGCGCTCACCCTTATCATTCTCTTTCTTCTGGTCGTGGGCCCGCTCAGCGCCTTCATCGGGGTGGTCGTGCAACAGGCCATCAGCATCAGCAACGACGCCATCCCTTGGGTGCAGCAACATCTCGGCTCCGCCAGCGCCTTCAACGCCCACGATTGGCTCGTGCACCAGTTTCCGTCGCTCGCCCCTTATGTTCCAGAGCAGGAAGAGATCGCCGCCCATGCTGCCAAGGTGGCGCAAGCGGCCGGCGCTTTTCTGGTCGCGGGCGCAACGCAGTTGACGGCCGGCACGGCGGCTTTTCTCCTCAATCTTTTCGTGATGCTTTATGCGATGTTTTTCTTCCTCCGCGACGGTCATTCGATCCTGAAGAAAATTTTTTATTACGTCCCGCTCGATCACGAAGATGAGGTCCGCCTTTTGGAAAGACTGACCTCGGTTACGCGGGCGACGATCAAGGGCACACTGGTCATCGGCATCATCCAGGGCGCGCTCGCCGGGCTTGGCTTCTGGGCCGCAGGACTCGATGGCGCCGCTTTTTGGGGAACCATCATGATCGTGCTCTCGGTCGTGCCGGGGATCGGCGCCGCGCTCATCTGGGTGCCGGCCGTCATTTATCTCTTCATCGTCGGCGAAACCTTGACTGCTGTTCTGCTCCTCGCGTGGTGCGCGGCCGTCGTCGGCACCATTGACAATGTTCTTCGCCCGAGGCTGGTCGGGAAAGATGCGAAAATGCCCGACCTCCTCATTCTGATCGGGACGTTAGGCGGACTGTTTCTCTTCGGGCCGATCGGCTTCATCGTCGGTCCGCTGGTCTGCGGAATTTTCCTGACCGTCTGGGACATCTACGGCGCGACGTTCAAGGATGTGCTGCCGGAGGTTCACGGGTTCGGTCCCGCGGAAGCGAAAAGTCCCCAGACGAATTTGAACGCCGGGCGAAAGAGCGATCGGGAAACGCCTTGAAAACCAGCCAGCGCGACTGGAAATGATGCCTCCAGTTTCAAATGTCCAAGATTGATTTTATCGGCATCGGCGCACCCAAATGCGGGACGACCTGGCTTTCCGCCCAGCTCGAGGCGCACCCGCAGATCGGCTTCGCTCCGGACAAAGAAGTCTATTACTTCGCCGACACCATCATGCGCCGGCTGGCGCACAGCGAGTTGAACTGCTACGCCCGGGGCGAGGCCTGGTACCACGCGCAATTTCCTCCCGCGGTCGCTCCGATCGTTCGTCGCGGGGAGTTTTGCCCTTCCTATCTTTACCTCGATGAAGCGGCCGACCGCATCAAAGCCTACCGTCCCGACATCAGGCTCCTGCTCTGTCTGCGTCCGCCGGTCGAGATGATTTATTCTTGGTATTGGTACGGCCGGAATGCGGTCCTCGCGAAGCTGCCGGAGACGTTTGAAGAGATGATGCAAAATCCCTTCCTCCGCGACATCGGATGCTTCGCCCGACACTTTCGGCGTTACGTCGAACGGTTTCCCGCGGAGAATTTTCTGGTGGTGCAATTCGACGCCATCCGCCGCGTGCCTAACGAAGTTCGCCGTGGCGTTTACGAATTCCTCAACGTGGACCCGGATTTCACGCCTCAGCTTCAAAAGGGCCAGAACGCCGCGCGCGCGCCGCGCTTTCCGCTTCTGCAATCGGGGGCGCAGACTCTCTACGGCGGCATCTCGGCGCTGCCGGGCGTGGGCAAAGTCCTCAAGTCACCGAGAGTCGCCAAGTCGTTGCAGGATCTCTACCATCGCTTCAACAGCAAAGCGCAAAAGTACGCGCCGCTCACCGCGGAGGAGCGCGCGAAATGGGAGGCTTACTACGCGGCCGATCAGGCCGAGTTGGCGGGCCTGCTGCACGGTCTTCGGATTATCGAATAGCGGCCTGACGCTGAAGCCAACTACTCCAACTGGTAGGCTTCGACCAATCCGACGCCGGTTGTGTCTGCGACACCGCGCAGGATGGCGGTGTAGGCGCCAGGGACAAGACTGCGCAGGATGGCTGACTCCGCGTCGTCGTCAGGCGCGAGGTCGGTCGCTTCGATCTCTGTTTCCTGGTCGCTCCGCCAGTTGTCGTTCGAGGCGAGCAGATCGCCATTTCCATCGTGCAACTCAAGCAGCGGATCGGCCAGTGCGTTGTCGATCCCAAAAGGGGCAAGGGAGGGCCCAATCCCGCGCACCAGCACTTCGCTGATCTGGTTGCCAATAATAAAGCCGCCAATCATGACATCGTCCCCTGTCTGGACAAAGCCGCGGGTGCTGATGTTGGCCAGCTTGGCCGGAGTTGCGGCCGGCCCAAGATCATACACTTCCACCAGGCCAATTCCCGTGCCGCCGTCGGCTCCGGCGAGGATTGCCGTGTAAGCGCCGGGTTCGAGCGTGGCGACGATGGCTGACTCCTCGAAACTCGTTGGCGGAATGCCGGTGGCAAAGATCTCGAAGAATTGATCGTCGGTAATCAGACCGCCGGTTTGAGTTTCTCGCCAATCGTCGTTTTGACCAATTACTGCGCCCGTACTGTCATGCAGCTCGAGGGTCGGATCGGCCATCGCACCACTCAATCCCAGCGCCGCCAGCGACGGCCCCACCGCGCGAATCAGGACCCGTTTTGGTTCCGTACCCTGCAAAATGAAGCCGCCGATGAGCACGTTGTCGTCGGTGCCAACCTGGAGACGAGTGGAGATAATGAGCAGGAAAGTGGGCGCCAGAACCGCATCATTGAGCGCGGTGAAGAGCAATCCCCCGCTCACCTGCATCACATCAAACTGAAACCCGGGCAGGAGCTGCGGGAAGGTAACCTCGGCAAACTCTCCGCTGATCGTTCCATCGACCAGCAGGAACTTGAATGAGTCCCCCGCTTTGGGCAGGTAAGTTCCCGGAAAGAGCATCTCCAGAGTGCCGCCAAGCGTGGCGTTGCCGGTCACATGCAGGACGTCGAATTCGCCGTCGCCGAGGCCGGCGGTGTCGATCGTCAGTTTGCCCCCTGCTGGCTGCTCGTAGTTACCTTCGATCACAATGATGCCGCCGGCCGAACCTGAGCTGAGGAAGCTGCTGCCGCCTAGCGGTGCGGCGGCCAGCATGGCTTGTCCGCGCACAGGAGTTTCAACATCCACATCCGGGCCGATATTGTGGCCGATTACTTTTGTGGCGACAATCGTTCCGCTGCCGCGGACAAAACCCTTCGGGCCGACCGTCAGCATGTTGTCGACCCTGAGGGTCGCTCCGCCGACTGAAAATGGCCCAATCATCGTGCCCTCCAGGCGAAGCGTGCTCGGCTCGAGAAGTCCGATCTCAGCGGTAGAAGTGGCATGCCACTCCGAGCTCGAAAGCGGTGTCCCTGTGATTGTCAGCAACTCGATCCCTCTACCGGGCCCGCCACCGACGATGCGAGCTTGATCGCTTCCGACTCGAAGAACCGCGGTCGTAACACTTCCCGCGTCTGAGATCGTCACGGTGCCATCGCCATCCGCGCCAACAATGATGGCGTCAGCTGCAATCGAGGATCCAGCGCCCGTGACTGTCACGTCGCCCAGCTCACGGACGGGCTGGGCTACGGCAATAATGCTATCGGCACCGGCGACAATAATCCCACCATCCTGCACAACCAACTCTGACGGCACAATCTGACTGCCAATGTTAAGAATCGGAATATTATTTGCGGATATAGACCAGGTCGAGGGCTGGGATCCGTTCTTGCCGCGGATCAACACCGTTCCAGCGAGTGATCCGTCGCCAATCGAATCACTACTAGAGTCGCTGCCAGAGCTCAACATTCCTCCGTCGGTCACGTCCAGCAGCGTCTTGATTCCCGCGGCGCCAGCGACAACTAGTTGTGAATTGGGTCCCACCACGTTGAGCAACGACGCCTGGCCGTTGCCACCCACACCCGAGATCGTTAATCCTGCGACGTGTTCTCCCGAGGAATCCCCCAGGCCGAGACGCTGCGCCACCACTGTCGCGCCACCGCTGATCTCGATCGATGCGGCTAAGTCTGATGGGAAGGAATCGAGGTCAAGAAGGCCCCCGATACTTAACAGGTCGGTAACGTCCAGTCGCGAACTGGTCGCACCTTGACCGCTCACACTCGCGAAGCCATTGCGGATTGTGATGGCCGGAGTTTGCACGAGCCCGCCTGCTTCGATCATTAAGGCTTCCTGGTTTAAAATATTTCGAGTGGGGTCAACTCCGATCAAGATTTTTCCTTGCGCATCCACCACGCCGTTGTCCTGGACCGTTACAGTGCTCGACCGAATGTCCAAGAGACCAATAGTCCACTTTGATCCGGCGCCTTGAATGGTCGCGCCGCTCACGTCGGATCCCTCCCCCACCGTTCCCACGCCGCTCGTAACGGAAGCACCACCACTCAGCGTGAGAGTGCCCAAACCGTTAAATCCAAGTTGAATACTTTCTCCGGTTAGTTCCGCGTTGGGCCCCGACAGCATGACCGTGCCATGACCGGCTCCATTTCCAATCAAGCAATCGCCGATCATCGCGGAACCGCCCGCGCCGATGTTGAGAATCCCATTACCCCCTCCGCCCACCCTCAGGGTATCCAGGGTCAGAACTGCGCCGGAGTCCACAATCAGGGTCGCATCTAAAAGTACGGTCGACTCATTTTCGCCAATTAA